>DATIWU010000060.1:0-5688 GCA_035519195.1 Gemmatimonadales bacterium | reverse complement strand
GAGAGACGCGAAAGATCACGCTGCGGTTTACCCAGCTGCTCGACCGCGTCGGCGATGCGTGGCGCTTCCGGTTCACGAAGGACCCAACCGCGGCGCCACGCAGCATGCACATCGACGTGGACAGTGCGACCCAGGTGCGTGATCCCTATTCGCCGACACATCTGCTGCAGCTGACGCGTCATGACCAGCATGTCGAGGCCACGCTCGCCGATTCCAACGCGAACGGCGAGGTCGAGCTGTTCCTTCCCTTCGGTAACACGCGGGGCCTGCCCGGCATCTCGGTCGTCACGGATCGCCGCCCCGGGGAGCCCGACGGATATTTCATGGCGCTGATCGCGCCGCCCGCCGCGCGCCAGGACGCGATCAGCTGGACCGCCCGCCGCGACATCATCGCCGTGCTCGACATTTCGGGATCGATGGCGGGGGAAAAGCTGCGGCAGGCCAAGTCCGCGCTGCTCGAGCTGCTCAACAGCCTCCATCCCGGCGACCGGTTTCGACTGATCGCGTTCTCCACGGCGGTACGAGCCCTGGCGCCTGGCTGGTCCGCGGTGGACGCGAACAGCGTGGCCCAGGCCGAGGAATGGGTGCGTGGGCTCGAGGCCGAAGGCGGGACAAACATCGCCGCCGCGCTGGGCGAGGCGTTCTCCACACCGCCCTCTGAGGGCGCTCTGGGGGTGGTCGTGTTTCTGACGGACGGGCTTCCCACCGTCGGCGATGCCGATCCTGAGCACATTGCGGAGTCCGCTGAGCAGACCCGCCACGGGTTCCGCGTCTTCACGTTCGGACTTGGCTATGATGTGAACACGTTTTTGCTCGATCGGCTGGCGGAGAAGGCACGAGGAGCGAGCGAGTACGTTGCCCCGGGCGCGGACATCGAACGGGCGGTGGGCGAGCTCACGACGAAGATCGCGAGTCCGGTCCTCACCGACCTTGCGCTCTCCGCGGACGGCGCCGAGCTGTACGACGTGCAGCCCGGAAACCTGCCGGACCTGTTTGCCGGAGAAGATCTCGTGGTGTTCGGACGATATCGTAATCCTGACGGGGAGCCCTGGTCGCTGTCCATGTCGGGCCTCCGCGCGGGTGCACGGCCCCATCTTGTCACGCGCGTTCTCGAATCTCAGGCGGGCGCGAACTCCTACGTCGCGCAAATCTGGGCGAGTCGCAAAGCCGGCGCATTGAGCCGGGAGGTGCGGCTGCACGGCATGAACCCGGAGCTCGCGACGGAGCTCAAGGATCTGGCGCTTCGCTACGGCATTCTGACAGAGTACACATCCTACCTGGTGCGGGAGCCCGAGGTCGTCGCGTTCGAGCGCCGCCCGCCGATGGATGTGCCGGCCGCGCCGGCACCCACGGCACAATACGGCGCCGCATCAGTCGCGAAGGCGCGCCGCGATGCGGCGGCGGCGGGCGCGGCGACCCTGAACGAGGCGGCCGCCGAGGATGCGCTGCGCACCGAATCGCGCGGGACGCGCACCGAGCGAGCGGGCGGGAAGCTGTTTTTCCTGCGTGACAGCGTGTGGACCGATCTCGCGCACACGACCACGCTTCCGGTCGTCACGATTGCGCCGTTCAGCGATGCGTACTTTGCCTTGATGGGCGCGCTCCCCGAGCTCGTCGGACCCGCGCGGCTCGCCCCGGCAGTGCTGGTTGCGGGAAAGCACGTGAGCCTGCAACTGGCCAACGGCGGCAAGGAAACGCTCGGCAACGGGGAGCTGGAGCGGATCGTGAGGGAGTTCCGGTGAGACGAACGCGGAACGCGTTCGACCATGGCTGAGGATCTCGCGGAGCTCTACCGGACCACGTTCCACTCCCTGGTGCGGTTTCTCTACCGCAAGGTGTGGGATCAGGAACGGGCGGAGGATCTGGCCCAGGAGGCGTTCGCACGGGCGGTCGAGCATCGCCCCGAGCGCGCCAAAGGATGGTTGTTCATCGTGGCCGCGAACATGGCACGGGATGAAGCCCGCAAGACCGCGCGTGAGCGGCGGCATTTGACGCTGCTCGCGCGCGAATCGCCCGACCACACCCCGTCGGGCGCCGAGACACTCGAGGGCGACATGGAGCGGGCGCGGGTCCGCCAAGCGCTCGAGCAGCTCGCGCCGCGCGACCGCGAAGTCCTGCTGCTGTGGGATTCGGGGCTCACGTACGAGGAAATCGCGCGACACACGGGGCTCGCGACCGGCGCGGTCGGCACCACACTGGCTCGCGCGCGGCGGCGGCTCGTCGCGGCCTTTGAACGCACAGGAGACCGCGCGCATGCCGCACGTTGATGAAGCCACGCTGCACGCCTACCTCGATCAACAGCTCGAGCCGCGAGACCGGCGGGACGTCGAGCTGCATCTCCAGGACTGCGCGACGTGCAGGGCACAACTCGAGGAAGAGCGGGCGCTCAGTATCCGGGCCGCGGCGATTCTCGAGCGGGCCGCCCCGCCCCGGGAGATCCGCGCCGGCACCGGACCGAAGCCCAGGCGGCTGTGGCCGTCGATTCGCCTGCCGCTCGCCTGGGCGGCGACCGTGACGATCGCATTCGTGATGGGCCGATATCTGGAAGCCGGGCGGATCGGCGGTTCGTTGGATCAGCGGATGATGACACCGGCGCCCAGCCCGTCCTCTCCCACCACCGCTACTCCCCGACCGCCGTCCACGACGGCGAAGACCGCTGCGGCGCCGCCCCGGAGTCAGCCGAACCGCGACGAGCTCCGTGCAGCGGCACCTCGAGCCGCGGCACCGAGCGTGGGTGCCGAGCCACCGAGCGCGGCCACGATGAACGCCGATATGGGTGCGCGCGAACCCGCGCACGTTCCCGGCTTGCCCGTGCTGCGGACCTACGCCAGCGGAGAGGCCACGGTCGTGGAACAACAACTCGAGGGCGGAACGGTCATTCGACTGTACGAGTACCCACCAGGTCCCGTGGCTCAAGCCGCACGCCCCACCGAGCGGGCCGCAGCGCCCCGCGCCGGGGCTGGCGCGGCACCCGAAGTCGCAACCCGTTCCGATGCGCCGGCGAACGCGTCCGGGGAACGCCTGGCGCGTTACGTCGGCAACACGCGCGTCGAAATCGAAGGCCCAGTGGGAAGCGACTCTCTGGAACGGCTGCTGGAGAAAGTGCGGTGAACCTAGTGTTCTCGACTCAGGGTATCCGCCGCCAATCTGGGTGAGATAATCGGATATCTCGACGCGAACCAGGCCCAGGAGAGCAGGAACAGTCCGAGAAACAGCAGCGTCGTCCCGATCTCGGGAACACCGATGGCAGGGCCCACGCCGCCGTTGATCGATGGCACGATCTCGAGGTAGCGCTCGAGCCAGAGCCCGGTGACGCTGACGAGCGCGAATCCGATGAACGTCGGCGGATAGCGCTTGGGTTTGACGCCGAGCAGGCCGAGGAAGGGCACGACGAACACGAGGATGAACACCGCCGCGCCGAAGGGACGCCACGCACCCCACAGCCGGTACCAGATGAAGTAGGTCTCTTCCGGCATGTTGCCGTACCAGATCACCAGGAACTGCGCCCACAGGAGATAGGCCCAGAACACGGTGAAGCCGAACACGAGCTTCCCGAGATCGTGGATCTGGCGTCCGGAGTAGAGCTGTTCGAGTCCCATCGCCCGGCGCAGCAAGAGCGACACAACGGCCAACGTGCCGAGCGCCCCGAGGAAGCCCCCCATGAAGTAGAACGCGCCGTACAGGTTGCTCATCCAGCGATGATGCAGCGAGGTGACGAGGTCGAAGGCGAGCATGGTATAGCCGAACGCATAGGCGATGGTCATGATCGCGGCATCGCGGCTGATGCGGCCTTTCTCTTCCGCGTCGATCTCGACGGGACGGCGTTCGGCCAGTTCCTGGATGTCCGGAGCGAGATCGCGCTTCACGAACCGCCACGACAGCACCGCCAGGATCGCGAGGATCAGCTCGTTCCGGACGAAAAAGAACTTGGTCGTGAACCAGCTGCCCAGGTCGGGGCGCGGCGTGTCGTGCAGCCAGCCGAACAGATATTCGCGCCCCACGAACAAGCCAAGAAACAGCACCAGTCCCACGAACAGAAAGGCGACCGCGGCTTCCGCGAACCGGATAATGAGCCCCGACCAGTGGCCTTTGGCCAGCTTCTGTGAGCCCGCAAAGATGACCAGCGCCTGCGAGATCACGATCCAGTGCACGAAGTTGAAGTGATACGACTGCCAGGCGCGGGCCGCATTCCCGCCACTCAACGACCAGACGAACGCCAGGGCGCCCACGATCGCCGCCGCGGCGCCGGCCAGCGCGATCGTCCGCACCGGAGCCTTGCGGGCTTTCTCGGCAAGCTGGGCTCGGGAGGCCGCCGTGGTGGTGGTCGTCATTCGGCGGCTCCGCGCGCGGACGGCTGGCGCGTCATCGCCTGCAACGTGCGGACGTAGTTCACGAGGTCCCAGCGATCAAGCCCTCGCACTTTGTCGCCGTAATGCGGCATCAGGCCGCGTCCCATCATCGGCGCGTTCACGATCACGCCGTACAAGTAGCCGTCGGTTTTCTTGTCGACGGTATCGGTCACGACGGAGCGGACGCCGAAGAACGGTCCTCCCGCAGCAGAGGAGATCGGCCCGTCTCCGCGCCCGCTCGCGCCGTGACATACGAGGCAATAGGTCTCGTACAACAGCTTGCCGCGATTGACCGACTCGGAGGTCCGCGTGCGCGGGTTCACCAGATGGTCGGCCGTCGCCAGATCCCCGTCCGGGAACGTGCCGCTGACCGGCACGGTCCCCTCCACGGGGTCGCGCGGCATCGCGTAGGGGCGAATGCTGCGTTGATGCACCATCGCGTTGAACCAGCTGACCTTGTGGATTACGTCCTCGGGCTGGCAGGCAGCGCCCAGGAGCAGTGCACTGCACGCCACCACGGCGAGCCGTCCGTTACGCATGCCGGACCTCTTCCGCGCCACACTCCTTGAGCAACGATTCGACGCGGGTCACCTGCGTGCCGCTCGCCGGGACGAAGATGCCGAAGCGATCGTTGGTGAAGCGCGGATCGTAGGCGATGCGTCCCCGCTGCCGGACCGAAAGCAGGATGTTGAACAACACCCCGAGCAGCGTGGTCAGCGCGCCGAACAGCACCGTCATTTCGAACATGATCACGACGTAGGGCGGGATCGACCCGATCGTCTTTCCCCCGACGACAATCGGCCAATCGTACGACATGTAGAGCGCGATCCACGCGCCGATCGAACATCCCGCGATGCCACCGATCAGCGTGTAGGCGCGTACGGGGCTCGTGGGCTGCGCCAGGGCGATTTCGATCTCGTGGCGCGCGAGTGGTGAGTACACCGTGAAGTCCCGGTGCCCGGTGCTCTTCAACTCCCGAATCGCGTCCACCGTGCCGTCCAGGTGCTGGAATACCGCCAGCACGCCGGGCGTCATGGGGCGATCGAGTATCGGACTCAGCGGATGCGGAATCTTCACGCGTGCCTCGCGGCCGCCGCCGCTCGGCGCGGCGGTGGCAGCTCTTCCTTCACTTCGGACACGGACACGGCCGGGAAGTTCTTGACGAACAACAGGAACCACATGAAGAACCAGCCGAAGCTCCCCGCCATGATGCCCCAGTCGGCCCAGGTCGCGTTGTAGCCCGCCCGCACGAACGGCGCGAACGGCTCGCCCGCGAGATGGACCGCGATGATCACGAAGCGCTCCATCCACATGCCGAGGTTCACGAAGAAGGCGATCA
>DATIWU010000059.1:0-5982 GCA_035519195.1 Gemmatimonadales bacterium | reverse complement strand
CATTCGTGGCCGCGATGCGGCGTCGCGGGATCGGATGTGAGCCGGTCCGCGATGCCGGGTGGGGCCTTCTCACACAGGTCCGATTGCCTGGTGGCGGCCTGATCGGCGTGTATGAGCCCCGGCACGCGCGGCCCTAGGACGGAGCGACGAAGGGTACCCTGACACGATCTCGAAGCGCCGGACGCGTTCTTCACGGCGGTCAGTACATTCCTGCGTGGCTCCTGGCCCGAGGGAGCCGAGCGGGTGATTACGCCCTGAGTCACTTAATCCGTTCTTGACCGCGTCGCTCGACATTCCTCCGTGATGACCCTCGCCATGCGGCGAGCGACTCCATCGACATCCGGAGGAATCATGATTGGCACGGCGCGTCGCAGACCGATTCGGTCCCCCCAGTGGTATCTGCTCGCAACCGCCACGCTGCTCGTCATCACGGCACTCGCAGGCTGCGGCCTGTTCTTCACGCATGGGCCGCCGCCCGATCACGCGGAGCTCAAGGCATTCAGCTGTACAGAAAGTCGCGGTGGCCCAATCGCCGACCTTGCGTGGGGCGGGCTCAACCTCCTCGGTGCGCTCGTCGTGGCGAGCCATCCCGACCAGTACACGAACAGCCAGCAGGCGATCGCGACGGGGATCGGATGGGCGGTGATCAGCTTCATTTCCGGCGGCGCGGGAATGGACAAGGTGAGCCGGTGTGCCACGGCGAAGCGGGAGCTCGCGGCGCGGCAGGCGCGGGCGGACAGCACGCTGGCGTTGGCTGCCGCAGGGCAGGCCGTGCAGAGCATCGTGGTGTGGCCGAGCGCCGACACGATCGCCGTGGGCGTCCGGGTGCAGCTCCACGCCGAGGCCTTCGCGTCCAGCGGGACAACGGTCCCCGATCGACTGTTCACCTGGTCATCGTCCAACGATACGATTGCGTCCGTGAGCGAGGCGGGGCTCGTCACAGCCAACAGCCCGGGCAAGGCCATCGTCGCCGCGAGCACGAGCGGCGTGACCGGTACAGCGAGCATTGTGGTCGTTGCGCACTAGATTCGGTCGATGAGAACGCTGTCACCGGCTGCAAGCCTTGTCGCTTTCTGTCTCGGGAGTCCGGTGAGGGCGCAACAGCTGGTGAACGCCGACACGCTCGGCTTTCGTGAGGTTGTGTCGTTTCCGGTCACCGACACCACGGCGTCACACGTTGTCCCGCTCGGCAGCGCGCTCGTGCTCCGGGTCATGCAGGAACGGACGGCGGCCGGGATTTCCCTCGGCTGGTATCTCACGGTAGAACAACAGCCCGTGAGCGCGACGCGGCGCAATCTGCTGTATCACAGTCTGGCGTGGCACGGGCCGTATCCGACGGACGTCTTCGCCTGGATTCACGAGGAGCAGTACTACCCGGATGACCGGACCCTGAGCGTGTACGGCTGGCCGTACGACGTGCGAGTGGTGTGCCGGAAATGTGCGGCGGAAGGCGAGAAGGGCGAAGCCCGTTTCACCGCGGGGACGCTCGTGATCGCCGTGCGGCACTTGTCGCACGCCAATCCGGCGCCCAAGGATTAGGGCGCGCTCGTCGCGCGCATGCCGCGCGTTCCGCTCAGGACGACTTGCGCCCGCTCGTGATAGGAAAGGACATAGAGAGAAGCGACAGCGTGGCCACATCGGATCAGAACCAGCTGGATAGCGCGATCGCCCGCTTGTACGGGGGCTCGCTCGAGGACTTCATCAGGAATCGCGATGCCCTGGTGAAGGAGCTGCGCTCGACCGGAAAGCCCGAGGCGGCCGCGGAAGTGAAGGCGCTCCGCAAGCCGTCGCGCCCCGCATGGGCCCTCAACGTCGCCGCGAGCGTAGCCCGGAACGTTCGTCGATTAGACACCGCAATCGCCGCGACACTGGAGGCACAGACCTCGGGCGGCGATATCCGGAAGGCGCAGGCAAGCTTGCGGGAGGCGGTGCGCGAATTCGCCGATCATGCGGCAAACGCCGCCAAGCGGGCGGGCCAGGAGCTCCAGACAGGCATGCTGGGCAACGCGGTGCTCGCGCTCATCGGCCGGAGCGAAAGCCTCGAGGCCCTGCGACGCGGCAGGCTCGTTGAGGTTCCCGAAGGCGGAGGACTCGATTTTCTTGCGGCGCTGCCGGATGCGCTCCCCATGCCGGTGCGGCGCCCGTCGGACAAAGGCGCGACGAACGCCGCGCTGGAAAACGCGCGCGCCAATTTGGCGCTCGCGCGAGCGGCGCTACGTGAAGCGGAATCGAACCTGCGGCTCGCCGAGGGTCGCCTGCGGGATGCGGACGCGGAGGCCGCCGCGGCGCGACGGGAATGCGACCGGGCGCGGCTCAACGCGGAGTCGGCGGCGCAACGGGTTTCCCGTATGGAACACGAACCCTGAGCCGCTTCACTCGTGCCCCGAGCAGGCGCGAGTGATAGAATTGGGCCTGTGAGAACGTCACCGCTGCCTATGGCGATGCTTCTGGCGCTTTCCGCCTGCCTGCCCGTCCCGCGCACGACCCGCGCGTCGCCCCGGGTGCTCGGCAGCTACCGGCACGCGGACGGCACGCCGGTGGCCGGCGCGTCGATAGCGGTGTCGACCGGGGACAAAGGCCCGGTGTGCGGTGGCACCCTTACAAAGACCGTGACCGACTCCACGGGCCATTTCGAAATTCCCGAAACCCAGGTGCACCATTCGTTCACGATGGTGGTGGGCGAATTCATGGCGCTTTACTCCATCTGCGCGTTGAGCGGCGCGCAATGGCAGCAGCTGTACCGAGAGCAGTCGCGCCGAGACCCGCCAAAAGAAGTGATCCTTGAATGCGTCGCGCCGCTCGACGCGAGCGAAGGAACGTGTGAAGTGCGAGGCATGACTCCGGCGCAGTGACCGTCACGGGAATCGATCCGGCCAGCTGGCAGCTGACACTGCTGCCGCTCCCCAAGGGCTTCTCGCGCGGCGCGGCACTCGGTTTTTGTGGCGGTCATGCGGTTGGGCGCGCCGAGAAGCTGCGCGGCGGCACGGTCGGCTGCTGGTGGCAAGACGGAACGCCGCAGCTGCTCACCTTGCCAGGCCATGACGAGCTCGCCGCGGGTCATGCACGTGGAGCAACCATTCCAGGGCATTGGCGAACGCGCGCCACCGGAGCGATGGGCGCCGTCGCGTGGACGCTGCGGAATGGGGCCCTCTCGGGACAAGCACTGCACGACGCGGCCCACGGGAATACGTGGGCCACAGCGACTGGAGGAAGCGCGGTGGTGGGAATCGGATCGCCACCACGCGGACGAAAGGTGGGTCTCGTGTGGCGTAACGGCGCGAAACCGGAGCTCGTGCAAGCCGACGGCGATGTGGCGTTGTACGTCACCGACGGCACTCGGCTGGGTGGCAGTGTTTCGGGTCGCGCGACGTTCTGGGCGTCCGCGGCGGCGCAACCAGTCGACCTGAACCCACCGGGCTGTTCCATGAGCGCAGTGCAAGCGATCGACGGCGCGCAACAGATTGGGCAGGCCTGGAGCGGGATGTGCCCGCGCGCCGCGCTCTGGGAGGGCACGGCCGCGTCATTTCGCGACCTCACCCCGGATGGATTCGAGGCGGGCGGCGCGCTCGACGGAACCCACGGCTTCCAGGTGGGCTTCGTTCGCGCCAGGGACACGACGCCGAACGGCTCGAGCGGAAGCGACAATCGGGCTGTGGTGTGGCAGGGAGGGGCCGGCCGTTGGTTCGATCTCAATGCACTCCTGCCCGCGGGGAAGTACA
Source organism: Gemmatimonadales bacterium (assembly GCA_035519195.1). Lineage (GTDB taxonomy): Bacteria > Gemmatimonadota > Gemmatimonadetes > Gemmatimonadales > GWC2-71-9 > AG25. The sequence continues at coordinate 2,263 of DATIWU010000059.1, read as the reverse complement.
ACGCGTCACTCGCCAGCGCGGTCGAAGTCCGAGGCGATGCCGTGCTGATCTCTGGTGAAGCGAGCCGGTATGAAAGCATGCACCCCGGCACGCCGCAGGAAACCCACACGGTGCCCGTCGCACATCCGGTGCTCTGGAGCGCACGCCTCACATGAGCAAACCGGTACTCCTCACGGTTGACGACGATCCGGAAGTACTGAACGCGATCGAGCGGGACCTGCGCCACCACTTCCGCTCCGACTACCGCATCATCAAAGCGTCGTCCGGGGCGCAGGCGTTGCAAACCGTGCGCGAGCTGAAGCAGCGCGGCGCGCAAGTCGCGCTGTTCCTCGTGGACGAGCGCATGCCGCAGATGAGCGGCACGCAGTTTCTCGTCCAGGCGATGATCCTCTATCCCGACGCCCGGCGCGTACTCCTCACGGCGTACGCCGACACCGATACGGCAATTCGGGCGATCAACGAGGTCGGACTCGATCATTATCTCTTGAAGCCCTGGGAGCCGCCGAGCGTCCGGCTGTATCCGATCCTCGAGGACCTGCTCTCGGACTGGTTTGCCCGCGCGCGGCCGGCGTTCGAGGGCATCAGGGTGGCCGGCCACGCACTCGAGCCGGGGACGTTCGCCGTGAAGGACTTCCTCGCGTTGAACCAGGTGCCATATCAATTGCTCGATTTGGAGAATGACGTGGCGGTGCGCCAGCTGCTGTCCGGTTCGAGCGGCGGCGCGACGCGAAGTCCGGTGGTGTTGTTTCCCGACGGCTCGACACTCGTGCAACCCTCGACGCGCGAGCTGGCGGAAAAACTGGGCATGCAGACCCGCGCCCAGAAGCCGTTCTACGATCTCATCATCGTGGGGAGCGGTCCCGCGGGCCTGGCCGCCGCCGTGTACGCGGCATCGGAAGGACTGCGAACCATCCTCATCGAGCGGAGCGCTCCCGGCGGGCAGGCCGGGACGAGCTCCTCGATCGAGAACTATCTCGGCTTTCCCAGCGGGATCAGCGGGGGAGACCTGGCGCGGCGCGCCGTGAGTCAGGCTCGGAAGTTCGGAGCCGAGATCATCACGGCACTCGAGGCCACGGCCATCAAGCGCGAAGACCCCTACCGCAAGGTGATGCTGTCGGACGGCTCGGAGCTCGTCGGATACACGATTCTCATTGCCCCGGGGATGGAGGTGCGCCGGCTCGACGTTCCCGGCGTGGAAGGTCTGATGGGCGCCGGCGTGTACTACGGCGCCGCGCTCACGGAGGCCGCGACGTATCGCGGCCAGGATGTGCTCATCGTGGGGGGCGCAAATTCCGCGGGGCAGGGCGCGATGTTCTTCTCCCGCTACGCCCGCAAGGTGACGATGCTGGTCCGCGGGCCTGAGCTGTCGGCGGGCGCGTCACGCTACCTGGTCGACCGGATCGCGGAGACGCGGAATATCGAAGTCCTCGTGAACACGAGCGTCGCCCGCGTGCGCGGCAACGGGCGGCTCGAGGCGGTGACGGTGCTCGATGCCGTGAGCGGGGCGGAGCGCGAGCTGCCCAGCGCCGCGATGTTCATCTTCATCGGCGCCGCGCCGCGCACCCAGCTGTGCGCGGACGTCGTGCTGCAAGACCCGCAGGGCTTCGTGCTCACCGGACGCGACGTGATGAAGGACGGGCGCGTCCCGCCCGGCTGGAGCGCCGCGCGGGAGCCATTCCTGTTCGAGACCAGCGTGCCGGGAATCTTCTGTGCCGGCGATGCGCGCTATGGGTCGGGCAAGCGCGTGGCCGCGGCCGTGGGCGAAGGATCGGCGACGGTCAGCGTGATCCACCAATATCTGCAAACGGTGTAAGGCGATGAACGAGGATCTGCTCGCGCGTCTGGCCGCGCATCGCACCATCGGCACGGCGCCGCGGGCCGAGCTCGAATGGCTCGTGGCGCACGGCACGATCGAGCGGTTCGAAACCGGGCAGTACCTGGTGCAGAAAGGAGACCCCGTCCTGGGCCTGTATATCGTCTTGGCGGGCCATGTCTCCCATCTCACCGATCAGGGCGGGACGTGGCGCAAGGTCATTGAGTGGCGCGAAGGAGACGTCACCGGGCGGCTGCCCTATTCACGCATGACGGTCTCGCCCGGCAACTCCATCGTCGAAGCAGCCACGGATGCGCTGCGCATCGATCCGCGCGACGTGGCCGAGCTGCCCATGGCCTGCCCGCACGTGACCGCGACCCTCGTGCACGTCATGGTCGACCGCGCGCGCACGTTCAAGTCGAGCGATCTCCAATTCGAAAAGATGGCATC
>DATIWU010000058.1:0-21388 GCA_035519195.1 Gemmatimonadales bacterium | reverse complement strand
GCTGCTCACGGGCTCAAATAGTCACGTCACGAAGTGAATGTGGCAAGAGGGGAGTCACACTCCGCCTTCACGTGTGACGAAATCGTTGCAGGGTCTTTACTCGAATTCGAGACGCGCGCGCCGTTCCGCCTCACGCTTGAGCGGACCGAGCAACAACCAACGGATCGAGACGATCCCCGGGGAAACGAACGACCAGTACCGGCGGAATCGCGCGCGCGCCTGTTCATCCGTCGCCACGGCGCGCGTCTCGGTGCGAAACATGGACTCGCGGGCGGTGATCGGGTCGGCGCGGAGCGTCCACGCGATCTTGACGTGTCCCGGTTCGCGGAATGCGGCGAACGAATCGGGATCGACGGGCCGGAAAACCACATCGGCTTTCCAGGGCTCGGTGACGGCGCCGAACACCATCTCTTTCCCGGGGCGCTCCGCCAGGAGCCTCCACCCCAGCGATTGAACGAGGGGGACGAGGCCTCGGGGGCGGACCGTCGGATCCGGTACGCTGCCGAGCGCCAGCTCGCGCAGTCGGAACACCGCGCGGATCAGGGGCGAGTCGTCGAGATTCACGCCGGTGGCCGCGGCAGCGAGGGTCAGCTCGGCTGGCGCGTGCACCCGGATGTGATGGCGCTCGACGATCTCGTACCGCGGCATGTATCCGTCGAGTAACGGGTCTGCTTCCTCCGGGCGAGGAACGGCAGGATGGCCGTAGCCGAGCCGCGCGGCGGCGATCATCACCCCGTAGCTCGCGACCGGAAGCGCGATTGCCGCTCCAATCCAGCGGCGGAGCGGCTTGGCGGTCGTGCTCATGCAACCGCGACCTGCTTGCGCTGCTGCGCATGCCGTTCCGCGCGTCGCGCGATTCCCAGCAGCTGCTTGCGCTGCATCACGAAATGACCGAACGGCACGACGCGCAGCGCGAGCCACGTCGGCAGTTTCCAGAGTCGATATCCGCCGCCGCCCCGCGCGCGAACGATGAGCCGGGTCGCGCCGGGCCCGGCGGGCTCGAGCACAAACGCCCAGGTTGACCCGTAGCCGCCATGACGATCGGGCCAGCCCAACACGAGAAATTGCTCCAGCGCGTAGTCGAGCACCACGAACCCGTCGGTCATGTTCGGTAACCCGGGAAACAGCGCGCCCGTGCCAAGCTGCTGGAACTGCGGCAGGACCGCTTCGGCGCTCGGCGCGCCGCCATTGTCGATCATGTCGTAGCTGTACCAGCCGGCGCGTCCGGCTCCCATTTGCACGAGCCAGGGCCACACGTCGCCTGGCGCGCAGCTCACCGTGATCGCGTGCGTGAACGAGCCGACCGCATCCGCGATGAACCGGTCACCGGGGAGCACGCGGGTCTGTTCATCCCGCGTCGCGACGACTTCGTTGAAAAACCCGCGCGTTCCCCGCCGCGCGGGTCCGGCGGAACCGGTATGGCGTTCGGCCTGCTGCCTGATGCGCCGCAGGGCGTGTCGCATCACCAGCGCGACACCGTAATGGATTCCGCGCCAATACCGGTGGAACGCGCGCCACGCGGTGAGGTCGGTGGTTTGCGTCCGGGCCTCGTAGCGGAGCACGGTACCGTCGGCACGCGGCCGCACCGCCAGGCTGATCGCGAGCTTCGCGTACCCCGGGTCGTGGAACTCCACGAAATCCGAGGCCTGGACCTGCTGGTGACCATAGTCGGCGCGCCAAAATCGGCCGATCGATCCCAGCACCAGCTCCTTCCCCGGTTCCACGCCGAGCAGCACGAGACCGGTTTCCGGACGTAACAGGTCGTCAAACGTGATGCGGGACGGCTTCGGCGCATGCGTCTTTCGCTGCCACCGTTCCGCGACCCGCGCGGGAATCTCCCGCAGCGCGAACAACGTTTCGATGACCGGGTCCATCAGGTTCGCCTCGCGGATCGCGCGGAACGTCTCCTCGGGCGACGCTCCAACGTCGATTTCGGCAACCTGCGTGGCATCGAACTGCGGGAGATAGCGGTCGATGAGCATGCGCCCCTCCTGGTGGTGCTCCTAAGAAAATCGCGTCGTGATGAACCGCAGGTGATAATCGCTGTGAAGAAATCTTTGCACGTTCTTCAGGTTGTTCCGATCCGGGGGAGGCCAGACTGTATCCGGAGGCAGGAAACCCGATGGCCACCAGAGTGCCGGTACAGGACGGGAAGGGGGATCTCGCGCGGCTGCTCGCGACGGAGGAACGTCTCGAGCAGCTCGTCGTGCGAGCACGCGCCGAGGCCGAGCGCGTCGTCGCCGCGGCCCAGGCACAGGCCGCTGCACGTGAGGCGGCACTGGCGGCACAGCTCGACGCCGAGGTCCGGAAAATGACTGAAGCGGTCGCCGCGGAACGCAGTCGGCGCGAAGCCGAACTGGCCGCGACGCTCAGAGCTGAAGCCGCCCGCTTCGATGCGATCCCCGGCGCGCGGATCGCGGAACTCGCCGGCTACGTCGTCCGGCGCGTGATCGGAAGTGGGGAGATGCCGTGATCATCGCCATGACGAAGCTGCGGATCATCGGTCCGCGCGCGCGACTCGCCGATGCGCTGAGCGTGCTTCAGGATCTCGGAGTCCTGCACCTCGCCGCACCAACAGCGCCGGAGCCACTCGAGCCGCTGCAGCTCTCCCCCCGCGAGGAGCGCGAACGACACCGGCTCAAGACCGCGCTTGAGGACATCGAACGCGCGCTCGCCGAGCTCGGTATCCAGTCCGTGGCCGGAGCACCAGCCCAGGCGCCCACCCCGTCTGAGCTGGCGCGGTGGGTGCGCCTCGCATGGCAGGTGCGCCGCTCGGCCGACCGGCTCAAAGCGAAGACCGCGGCGCTCCAGGAGGAGCGCGCCTTGATCCTCAAGTACCAGCACTTCTTCTCGGCGTTCAAGAGCCTGCTCGAAAGCGAAACGCGCCTCCCGAGTGCCGTCTCCTATCACGTGCTGCTCAAGGCCGGTGATACGGAGACCATCGGACGGCTGCGCGCGAGTCTCAGGACCGTGATCGGCGACGAGTTCCAGCTATTCGCGCAGCCGCTGCCAACCGGTGAGACCGCCGTGCTGGTGATCGTCTCCGCGCAGGCCGCGGGGCGAGTGGAGCGACTCCTGGCGGAAGCGCGGGTCCAGGAAATCCCGGTCCCGGAAGCGTACGGCGGCGGAGCCGCCTCGCTGTCCGACGCGATTCCGCGGATGATCGCGCGACTGGGTGAGCTGCCCGCCGATGAGCAGCGCGTGCGCCAGGAACGCGAAGCGCTCGCCCGAGCCAACGGCGACACGTTGCGGCGCGCGCGTCTGGCTCTGCACGATCGACTGGCGGAGCTCGAAGCCCTGCCCTATTCCGGACTGACGCCGCGTGCGTTCGTGCTCGAAGGCTGGGTGCCCGCGCCAGCCCGCACCACGCTGGAATCGCGGCTGGCGAGCGCGTTCGGAGAGGATCTCGTCATCGACGAGCTGTCGCAGGAAGAATGGGAGTCGGAGAGCGCGCCCGTCGTCCTCTCCAATCCGCGCCTGTTCCGTCCGTTCGAAACGCTGATCGGGCTGATGCCGTTGCCGAAATACGGAACCATCGACCCGACGCCGTTCGTGGCGGTGTTCTTCCCGGCGTTCTTCGGTTTGATGCTGGGCGACGTCGGTTACGGATTCGTCCTCGCGCTGCTGGGGCTGCTCCTGCATGCGCGATCCCGGCCCGGAACCCTGCTGCGCAACGTGTCGGAGATCATCGGGCCGTGTGCCGTGTTCTCGATCGTCGCGGGCTTCCTCTATGGCGAGCTGTTCGGCGATCTCGGAACGCGCCTGTTCGGCTTGCGGCCCCTCGTCTTCAACCGTGCGGAAGCGCTGATTCCCTTCCTGCTTCTCGCGATCGCCCTCGGCGTGGTCCACATCGTGCTCGGGCTGTGCCTCGGCATGATCTCGAACCTGCACCGTCACCCGAGACAAGCGCTCGGATCGGGCCTCTCGGCCGTGATGATCGTGTTGATTGTGCTGGCCCTCCTTGCCGCGCTCGACATTCTGCCACGCCGGATCTTCACGCCGGCCGTCGTGGCGCTGCTCGTGGCGTTCCCGGTGTTGATCGTACTCGAGGGCGTCGTCGCGCCGATTGAGCTGTTGTCGACCGTCGGCAATATCCTGAGCTACGCGCGTATCATGGCCTTGGGCGTCGCATCGGTCATGCTGGCGGTGGTCGCCAACCGCATGGTCGGGGCGATCGGGAGCGTGGCCGTCGGCATCGTCTTCGCGCTGCTGTTTCACCTCGTGAATTTCGCCATCGCGCTGTTCAGTCCCACGATTCACGCGCTGCGTCTCCATTACGTCGAGTTCTTCGGAAAATTCTATAGTCCGGGCGGCGTCAGATACGAGCCGTTCGGGCATTGGACGCGGAGGGCGGCATGAATCCGGCCCACACTCAAGCGGAGGAGCCCGCATGACCATCCTGTTTACTGTTCTCGCGGCCGCGCTCGCCATCGCGGTTCCCGCGCTGGCGACGGCGTGGGCCCAGTCGCGCATCGGCCCCGCCATCGCGGCGAGCATGGCGGAGAAGCCCGAACTCTCGACGACGGCGGTGCTCATGATCGCCATCCCCGAAACGATGGTGATCCTCGGGTTCGTCGTGGCCGTGCTCATCCTCTTCAGCAAGACCGCGTGAGCCTCGATCATCTGCTGGCCGGGCTCGAGCGGGACGCGACCGCGCAGGCCGACGGTGTGCTCGCCGCGGCGCGCGCGGAAGCCGCGCGCATCACGGCCGCGGCGGACGAACGGTCGCGCGTGCGGCAGACCGCCGCACTTGGTGCGCGGGAAACGGAGCTGCGCGCGCAATCCGAAGCCGTCCTCTCGGGTGCGCGGCTCGCCGGTCGCGCCGCCGTGCTGGAGCGGCGGCACGGATTGCTCGAGCGAGTCGTGCAAGCGGCCCGAGCGGAGTTCATGGCCGCGGTCGCTACCCCCGAATACCGCGCCGCCCTTGCGCAGCACGTGAATGAGGCGCTGTACGCGCTCGGTGAGGAAACGGCGGCGACGATCGTCTGCCCGCTCAGCCTCCACGACGCCGTTCGGGACATCGTGGCGCAACGCAAGCACGTGACGGTGCAGGCTGATCCTGACGCCGTTCCCGGCATTCGGGTCCGCAGCGCCGACGCCGTGATCGAGGTGGACAACACGCTCGACGGCCGGCTCGCCCGGCTGCGTCCCCGTCTCGAGCTCGAGCTCCTCGCCCGGCTGGACCACCCATGACGAAGCGGTGGGAGGACCTCAATGCCAGAGCGCGCGGGCTCTCCACCCATTTGCTTGGGCATGCCGCGCTGCTCGATTTGGCCGCCCAACCAGACATGCGCGCGCTCGCGGCCGCCCTTGCATCCGAGGGATTCCTCGTCGGCGCGGGAGCGAGCACCCCCGAAGCCCTGGAGCTCGCGGTCCGCCGATCGGGCGCAGAGCGGCTGCGCGTGCTGGCGCGCTGGTGCGGCCGGAGAGCCAGTGTGCTCGCGGTCATTTTCGAGGACGAAGATCGCCGCAGCCTCCGTGCGATGCTACGCGGCGCCGTCCAGCACGCGCCCGCCGAGGCGCGGCTCGCGGGATTGCTGCCGACCCCGCAGCTACCCGAACGCGCGCTCGGCGAGCTCGCGGCGCAACCCACTCCGGCGCGCGTCGCCGCGCTGCTCGCGGCATGGCACAATCCCTACGCGCCGAGCCTGGTCCCGGTGGCCGGCGCCGCCGAGCCTGACCTCCTGGATCTCGAGCTCGCGATCAACCGTACCTTCGCCGCGCGCGCGACGAGCGCCGCGCGCGGCACGCAGCTCCTCAGGGGCTTCGTGGCCGAGAGCATCGATGTGGAGAACGCCGTGACGGCGCTCGTCCTTGCCGGGCGCACAACCGACCTGGTGCCTCGAGAGACGTTCCTGCCCGGCGGCGCGCGGGTTTCGATCGTGGATTTCGAGCGCGCGGTGGAGCGCGGCAATGCCGCTGATGCCGGGATCATGCTGGCCGCGGCATTCGCCGCAACCGGGCTGGCGCGCGTGTTCGAGCGCGCGGGCGCCGATCTCGCAACCGTGGAAACCGCCGCGCTCGAGGCACGGATCAACGCCCTGAAGCACGTGGTACGGGTCCAGCCGCTGGGCCCCGCCCCCGTGTTGCTGTACGCCCTGCGGCTCCGGGCGGAGACGATGGACTTGCAGCGCATCATCTGGTCCGTCGCCCTCGGAGCGGGAACGGATCGCGTCCCTCCGCAGCTGGCGAGCGCCTGATGGCCCTCGAGCTCCGCGTCCTCTGCCGCCCGGAAGTCGGAACGGGATTTTCGCTCGCGGGTCTCGCGCCCACCGAGGCCTCGAGCAATGAATCGGGCGCCGCAGCCTTGCGCGAGCTCATGAGCGACAAGGAAACCGGAGTCGTGCTCGTGCAGGACGCGATGTACGACGCGCTCCCCGATGACGTGCGCCGTCAGCTGGGCCGTCGGCCGCTGCCGCTGGTCGTTCCCTTTCCAGGACCGGTCTGGACCAAGCGTCCCGAAGCAGCCGAGTCGTACATCATCGAGTTGCTCCGGCAGGTGATCGGATATCGAGTGAGGCTCAAATGAACGGGCCACGAATCCTCCGTGTGTCGGGATCGTTGGCGGAAGCGAGCCCGCTCCGGGACGCGGCACTCTACGAACTCGTGCGCGTGGGCGCGCGCGGCCTGCTGGGCGAAGTGGTTCGCGTCGTCGGTGAGCGTGCGACGGTACAGGTCTACGAGGACACGAGCGGACTTGCGGTTGGCGAACCGGTTCAGCCCACGGGCCACCCGCTCCGGCTCAAGCTCGGCCCCGGGCTGCTGGGCAGCGTGCTCGACGGCGTCGGCCGGCCGCTCGGGCGTATCGCGGAGCACACGGGCGACTTCATCGCACCGGGCGTGACCGCGCCGACCCTCGACGACACGCTGCGCTGGAGCTTCGCGCCCGCACTCGCCCCCGGCACGCTCGTGGAACCCGGCGATGTCCTCGGAACGGTGCTCGAGCGGGGGCACGTCGAGCATCGCGTGATGATTCCTCATGGCACGCGTGGCACGCTCACGCGACTTGCTGCCGGCGAGTTCACGGTGGCTGACGTCGTGGGGACGCTGTCCGACGGGACCCCGCTGTTCCTGGCTCACGAGTGGCCGGTGCGTGAGCCGCGTCCGTCCGCTCGGCGACTCGCCGCCGACGCGCCGTTCCTCACGGGACAGCGGGTGTTCGATTTCCTTTTCCCGGTGGCGGAAGGTGGCAGCGTGGCGGTTCCCGGAGGATTCGGGACGGGCAAAACGGTGATCGAGCAATCGCTCGCGAAATACGGCGCGGCCGACGTGATCGTGTACATCGGCTGCGGCGAGCGGGGCAACGAGATGGCCGAGGTGCTCGAGGAGTTCCCGCGCCTGACCGATCCCAGGACCGGGCGGTCGATGTTGGACCGCACGGTGCTCGTGGTCAACACGTCCAACATGCCCGTGGCCGCGAGAGAAGCATCGGTGTACGTCGGGATGACGATTGCCGAGTACTACCGCGACATGGGATACCGCGTGGCGGTGATGGCCGATAGTCTCTCACGCTGGGCCGAAGCGCTGCGCGAAATCGGCGCGCGGCTCCAGGAAATGCCGGGAGAGGAGGGGTACCCGACGTATCTGGGCAATCGACTCGGGAAATTCTACGAACGCGCGGGTCGCGTCGTCAGTCGAGGGCGGCCGGAGCGGACCGGCGCGGTGACGCTGATCAGCGCGATCTCGCCGCCGGGAGGCGACTTCTCGGAACCCGTAACGCAGGCGTCACTGCGCGTCGCGGGCGCCCTCTGGGCGTTGGATCCCGCGCTGGCGCACCAGCGCCAGTTCCCCGCGGTCGATTGGGAAACGAGCTACAGCCTGCATGCCGAGCGCCTGGCCGAGTGGTTTTCGCGAGCGGCGGGGCCCGACTGGCCGGAGATCCGGCGCGGGACCCTCGAGCTGATGCAGCGCGACCGCGAGCTGCGCGAGATCGCGAGCCTCATCGGGCCCGAGGCGCTCCAGGATCGTGATCGTCTGCTGCTCGATGCGGCGCGCATCATTCGCGAGACCGTGCTGGGTCAGAGCGCCTACGACCCGAACGACGCGTATTCCCCGCTCGAAAAAACCTATCGACTCGCCGGGCTGGCCTGGGCGCTGTATCGGGGTGGCATGGCCGCGCTCGAGCGCGGCGCGGCGATCGAGCACATCGATCTCGGGGCGGCGCAGCGCGCGCTGGCGGCGGCGCGGCGCGCGGCCCCCGACCAGCTCGAGGCGACGCTCAGCGAGGCCCAGGCTGCGGTCTCGCGGGTGGCGGAGGCTCACGCATGATTCCGGTCGCGCGAACGTATCACGGGGCCGAGCGGGCCACCGGGCCCCTGCTCTACGTGCGGCGCACGCCCACGGTGGCGCTCGGCGAATGGGTCACCATCGAATCGCAGGGCGAGCCGGTACGGCGCGGACAGGTGATCGATGCCGGGCACGACGTCAGCGTCATTCAAGTGCTCGAGGACACCATCGGCCTGCCGCCCGCACGCGCCGTGTTGAACCTGACAGGCGATGTCGGATCGGCCATCGTCGGCCGTGAGCTGCTCGGTCGCACGCTGAACGGGATGGGCGCGCCCGCCGATGGACTGCCCGCACCGGTGGGCGAAGCCCTCCGGCCGATCTGGGCCGCCCCCCTCAATCCCACGCGGCGCGCGCGGCCCCGCGATTTCATCGAAACCGGTATCTCGGCCATCGACGGGATGAACACGCTGGTGCGCGGGCAAAAGCTGCCGATCTTTTCGGGCCCAGGCCTGCCGGCATTGGATCTCGCCGCGCAGATCGTCGAGAGCGCGCGCGCCCCCCGCGACGAGCCGTTCGCGGTGATCTTCGTCGGGCTCGGCATTACCGCGCGTGAAACCGACGCGTTTCTCACACAGTTCGAGCGCAGCGGGGCACGCGAGCGCAGCGTGCTCTATCTCAACGAGACCCGCGATCCGACCATCGAGCGGCTCCTGGCGCCGCGCGTCGCGCTCGCCCAGGCGGAGTTTCTCGCATTCGACGCCGGCATGCACGTGCTCGTCGTGATTGCCGACATGACGCATTACTGCGAAGCGTTGCGCGAGATCGCGACCGCGCGGGACGAGATTCCCGGCCGTCGCGGCTATCCAGGATACATGTACACCGACCTGGCGAGCATCTACGAGCGCGCGGGCATTATTCCGGGCCGCCAGGGCTCTGTCACGCAGCTGCCGATCGTGACGATGCCGGACGACGACATCACGCACCCGATTCCGGATCTCACCGGCTACATCACCGAAGGGCAGCTGGTTCTGTCGCGCGAGCTGCATCGGCGCGGCGTGTTCCCGCCGATCGATGTTCTGCCGTCGCTTTCGCGTCTGATGAACGCCGGAATCGGCCAGGGCAAGACTGTTCCCGAGCACCGCGAGTGGTCCGATCAACTGTACGCTGTGTACACCCGGGGACGTGAGGCCCGCACCATGGCGGCGATCGTGGGCGAAGCGGGCCTGTCGGCCGCCGATCGTCGCGCGCTCGCTTTTGCGGATCGATTCGAGCGCGAGTTCGTGAACCAGGGCGCCTCGCGCCGGCGCATCGCGGAGACGATCGAGACCGGCTGGAGGCTGCTGGAAGGGATGCCGCGGGACGACCTCGTCCGCATCTCCGACGCGGCATGGGCGGCACGCGAAACACGAGGACCGACATGAGCACCACGCGTTTCGCTCCGACGCGAATGAATCTGATTCGCGCGTCCCGCCGCCTGGCGCAGGTCGGCAAGGGCGTCGAGCTGCTGCGGCGGAAGCGAGAGGCCCTGGTCGCCGAGCTCTTCAAGCTCGCCCGACCGGCGGCCGATGCACGCACACAGATCGAGGCGGCCACGATCGAGGCGTATCCCAGTCTGCTCGCCGCGCTTTCCGTGCACGGGTATGCGGGATTGCGATCCCTCGGATGGCCGACCCGGAAGGTGCTGATCGAAGTCGAACCGGGCTCGATCTGGGGCATTCCCATCTCGACCATCGTCCGCCGTCCCGCACTGACCCGAACGGTGGCGGCGCGGGCCGCCGCGCCGGGCCTGACCGGCCCCGCCGCCAGCCAGGCCGCGACCACATTCGAGCGGCTGACCGAACTGCTGCTCGACGCCGCGCCGAGAGAAATGCTGATCCGCAGACTCGGCAATGCGCTTTCACAGACGTCCCGCCAGGTCAATACGCTCGAGCGGCGGGTCGCCCCGGCGCTCCGTCGGGATATGACCCAGGTCCGGCGCACGCTCGATGAACGGGAACGCGAGGAGCGCTTCCGACTGAAGCACTCCCTCCGTTTCCCTAATGGGAAATAGCCCCTCACTAGGCCTTCACAGGACCTTCATGGTTAGGATCGGATCTTGATTCATGAAGCGCGCTGGTACGGGGACTTGGAAGTAGGCTATAATCGCATGCGCGCCTGAGTTTTTTCCCTAGGCGCCCCAAAAACGAAGGAGGGTCGGTTGCCACGCGTTCGCGCTGCTGCCCTTGCTATCGCACTTACCGGTCTCCTCGGCTGCCAGCAACCGGCGCCGAGCGCCAAGCAACAAGCGTCGGCGCCGCCACAGGGGCCGGGCCGTAATGAACAGCTGCTGTTGGCAGCGGCGATGATCGCGCTCCCGCCCGCGGGAATCCAGCCGGGGGATCTTCCCGATCCCAATTCGCAGGGCGCGAAGGCCGAGGCGCAGTATTGCTCGCAGTGCCATGCGCTGCCGTCGCCAACCATGCATGCGGCCACCGACTGGCCGATCGTCGTCCGGAGAATGTGGCTCCGGATGGAAGACTTGCCGGAATCGCTCGGCGTGAAAGTGCCGAGCGCGCCGGAGCGCTATGAAATCCTTCAGTACCTGACCGTCAATGCACTGAAAGAGAGCGGCGCGACGCTGCCTCCCGGTCCCGGACGCGACGCGTTCGGCACGGTGTGCAGCCGCTGCCATGCGCTCCCCGATCCGCGCAACCATTCGAAGAGTGACTGGCCGATCGTCTACGCACGGATGGAGCGGAACATGGAACGGATGAAGGTCGCACCGCCGACCCCGGAGCAGACACAAGCGATTCTGAATTACCTGCAGAACGCATCGGCTGAAAAGCCGGCTACACGGACCGGTGGCGAGTAAAATGGAAAAGAACGAAAGGCGGGGCATATGAGGACCAGAATTGCGGCACTTCTCGTCGCCGTCCTTCTCGCGGCGTGTTCGAGCAGCGAAGTAACGTACGTGACCCGCCCGCCGTTCAATCCCGGGCCCGATTCGGCGAACGGATTCCTCGGGTACTTTACCGCCAGCGCGAAGCAGACGAACTGCGGGAACTGCCACAGCGGTCAGCAAACGCTCTGGGTCGCGACCAAGCACGGCGGGGCCTGGGCGGATTTGCAGAGTTCAGGTCACGCCAACAATACCTGTTATGCCTGCCATGCGGTTTCGCATCTGGGGAATTCCATAGGAAAACCCGCGGGCTACGAAGTGCATGCGGATTCCGCCTATCAGGACGTCCAGTGTGAAAACTGTCACGGCCCGGGACAGGGGCACGCGACGAGTCCCTCCAATTCGAACCAGCCGCTCGCCTCGATTCACGTCGATACGGGCCTCGCGAATGGTTGCGGCGGGTGCCACACCGGAACGCATGAACCGTTCGTCGATCAATGGGTTCAGTCCGCGCACGGGTCGGGACCCGGGTTCTCACACGCCGTGGGCAATGCGACGTGCGAACCGTGTCACGAAGGCAAGTCGGCGATCAAGAACAAGTTCAACGTCGTGACCAACTACAAGGAAATGTCGGATACGTCACACCAGCGCATCGTCTGTGCCGTATGCCATGCCCCCCACGGTTCATCGTTCACCCATCAGTTACGGGCGCCGATCGACGTGCCGACAACGGACAACCTGTGCGTCCGGTGTCATTCCCGTACCGGTACGCCGCCCTGGGGGGCGGCGTCCGCGACCCGGGGCGCTGCCGGGCCCCATGGGGCTCAGGGCCTGCTCGTGATCGGCCAGAACGTGGGCTGGATTCCGCCGGGCTTCGACTACGACACGAACCAGATTGTGTCGAGTCACGGCACGGCCGCCAATCCGCAGCTCTGCGCGACGTGTCACGTCGTGCGCACGACCGTGACGGATGCGGAGACCGGCGCGTTCAAGTTCCAGAGCGTGGGGCACTTGTTCATCCCGATCCCCTGTCTCGACAACAATGGAATCCCCACGACAGCCACGAACTGCGCGCTCAACCAGCGCGACTTCTCGGGGTGCGTGTCGTCGGGATGTCATACATCCACTTCGACCGCCATGTCCGCGTACACCGCGAACATCTCGATCCTCGATAACCTGCTCGACCAGCTCTGGGTGGACTCGAACGGCAACGGAATTGTCGATGCCACTGATGGCGGTCTGCTCGCGCAGATGGTGGCGAGAGGGTTGCCGTCGGACTCGGCGGCTCTGAACTTCGGCTCCACCGGTGCTGGCGCGACTGTCACCAGCGTCGCGAAGGGAACGATCTGGAATGCCGCGCTGGCCGCCACTGACGACCGCCCGTACTGGCTGTCGGGCAAGGTGTTCAAGGCCGGCTGGGCCGCGCACGCCTCCGCGGGCAACGGAGTGCATAATCCCTTCCTGTTGCAAGCGCTGCTCACGGCGTCCATCCAGGTCATGCACTCGACCTACGCGCTCACGCTGCCGCCGAACTTCGATCCACGGATCACCGCCACTCCGCCGCCCGGACTGAGGCGGCTCTCGTCACGGTAACGGTCCCTCAACAAGTCACGGTCGGCCCTCCGCCCTTGCCGGGCGGAGTGGCCGCCGTGTTGCGTTTCCTGTTCAACCTCCCGTCGTGGTTTCAGATCGGCGGCTTTGTTGTCGGCGTCATCGTCGCCGTGCTGGTGCTCGCGCTCTTGTGGCGGCGGCGCACGGAGATCGTGTTCTGGTTCATTACACGCGCACGACAGGTGCGCATCGCGATCATTGCGGCGGCCGCCGTCGTCGTGCTCGTGTTCCTGGTGGTCGGGCTGTACGGCTATCACTACATGGAGCATAACAACGGGTTCTGTACCGGCTGCCACGTCATGAGCCGCCCGTTCCAACGCTTCGCAGGATCGAAGCACGACTCGCTCGAGTGCCACCAGTGCCACCAGCAGGGCATGTACGCCAACCTGCGGCAGCTCTACCTCTGGGTGGCGAACAAACCGACCTCGATCGGCAAACACGCCAAGGTGCCCACGCGGGTGTGCGCCAACTGTCATGTGCGCGGCGACGCGAAGGAAACGTGGCAGCGCATCGCTTCCACCGCCGGCCATCGCACGCATCTCCAATCGGATTCCTCCGCGCTCAAGAACGTGCAATGCGTGACGTGCCACGGCTACGAGGTCCACCGCTTCGTCCCGGTGGATTCGACGTGCGAGCAGGCGGGCTGCCACACCGTGCAGATCAAGCTCGCCAACATGCGGAATCAGTCGGATCTGCACTGCGTGCTGTGCCACCGCTTCACGGCCGAGGTGCCGCAGCTCGCGACGTACGACTCAGCCAAGGGCACCCTGGTCCCCGGCCGGCAGCAGTGCTTCAGCTGCCATCAGATGCAGGCGATGCTCGCGGAATTCGATCCCGCGCGTGACCCGCACCGCGGCCGGTGCGGCGACTGCCACAATCCGCACACGCAGACGGTTCCGGCCGAAGCCGCGCTGACATGCGCCTCGGCCAAATGCCACGCCGACTGGCGTTCCCAGCCGTTCCACGTGGGCGCGAATCACCGCAAGGTGAACCAGAACTGCACGCTGTGCCACGAGCCGCACCACGCCAAAGTGGACCCGAGCGATTGCGCCGGATGCCACGCGGCCGTCCGCGCCAAGAAGAGCGGCAAGCATCTCACTCCGCCGCTGCCGTTCGACACCACGAAGGCGCTCGAGCGCGTGTCGCTCCGCTTCCATGCGTCGCCCGATCCGCCGACCCGGGGGCACGGACCTTTTTTCGTTGAGCCGCCGCTCGGGATCGGGAGAGAGCGCGACAACCCGGACGGCGGACCGCGTGCGGCGGCCGACTCCTTCTCCCACACGACGCACCGCAAGCTGCACTGCATCACGTGTCACAAGCAGGGTTCGAAT
This sequence comes from Gemmatimonadales bacterium, assembly GCA_035519195.1. Lineage (GTDB taxonomy): Bacteria > Gemmatimonadota > Gemmatimonadetes > Gemmatimonadales > GWC2-71-9 > AG25. The sequence goes on along the minus strand of DATIWU010000058.1, from coordinate 7,342 downwards.
CAAATCCTGACGTTCGCGCGACCGCGTGGTTGCCAGATCTGCCATCACCAAGCCGCGCAAACCAGCAGCTGCGTGTCGTGTCATGCGGCGAGCGAATTGACGCGCGCCGAATCGGTCCAGGTCCGGGTGACCGTCGCCCCAGCTCCGCCGCATTTCAGTCCCGCGCGGTTCGACCACGCCCGGCACAGCACGCTACAGTGCGTCACCTGCCATACCACGCCCGTCACCCTCGAGCCCGATACGAACGCCGTCCACTGCGCCGCTTGTCACGACCAGCACCACGGTCCCGATAAACCGTGCAGCAGCTGTCACACGGATACCGCCGCCCCCGCGGTACGCGCCGCGCACGCACCGCCGGTGGATGCACATGTGGGCTGCGATCGCTGTCACACCCCGTCGATCGTCGCCCGACTCGCCCCCGATCGCGAGCTGTGCGTGACCTGCCACCAGGCCCAACACGATCACCAACCGGGACGTGAGTGCACGGTCTGTCACTTCGGAATGACGCCGGAAACATTCCGGGCCGAGCTGCGAAAGGCGGAATCGTGACCGGCCGTGTCCTAGCCGGTTTGATCTTCGTCGCGGCCGGGCCGCTGGCGGGCCAGGGATACCGCGTGCGGATCGACAACTGGGCGCAAGCCGTGTCGTACCGCGGGGTGCTGCAAGACAGCATTCCTCTGGCCGACACGCTCACCGGCTCAACCGGCGGTCCGGTCACGAGCGATGGATTCGCGGTGACGTGCCCCGAGGGGAGCGCCTATTGCATCTTCTTCCGCCCCGGACAGGAGCAGCGTGCCAAGCCGTTCTCGAGCACCGCCGCGCTCACCGCCTGGGGGTTTGGCCTCCCCGGCCTGTCGCTTCATGCGCAGGCGCGCGCCACGACCACGCTCGGCAGCTCGGCCACCTGGCCGGGCACCGAACCGTGGGGGCAGCTCGTCGAAGGGTATGCCCAGTACGTCCGGCAGGGGCTTACGATCGATGCCGGACGCCAAGCGATCACGTCGCGACTCGGGTACCTCGGATTCGATGGTGGACAGGTCATCCTGCGCGACGCCGCACACGGACTCGACCTGTCGGGTTACGGCGGTTGGGGGCTGTGGCGCGGATCGGTTCTGCCGGTGACGAGCCCCGAGTTGAATCCACTGGACGAATACCGGCCGCCGGAACGCATTGTCGTGGCCGGCGGCAGCGCGGGATGGGTGACCTCCCGGTTCGACATCCGCGCGACGTATCAGCGTGAAATCGATCCCAGCGTCAGCTATTTCGTCGCGGAGCGGGCGGGGGTCGACGCCGCGCTGCGGCCGTATCGCGGACTCTCCATTTCCGGCGGCGCCGATTACGACATGGCGCAGGGACTGTGGGGCAGCGCGGAAGTGAGTGTGCGCTATTTGACGCTCAAGGACCGGATCAACGCCGTGGTGGGCGCGAGACGCTATCGGCCGCATTTCGACCTGTGGACCATCTGGGGCGCGTTCTCGCCGGTGCCCTATGACGCGGTCAATGCCCGGATCGACGGCACCCTATTCAGGAGCCTGCAGCTCTACGTTGCGGGTGAAGCCTATCGGTACGACAACCCGGCCGTGCAAGCTCCGCTCGTCCAGATGGACACGAGCGGCTGGCGCTATACGTGGGGCGCCCGCTACACCGCGCCGATTCGGCTCACGATCGAGGGGAATTACCATTCCGAGTTCGGACCCGGCGCCGCCTCGCGCGGCTTCGCTGCAAATCTGCGCTACGCCTGGCGCCAGTTCCTGACCGTCGGTCTCGAGGCTTCCACGCTCGATCGACCCCTGGAATTCCGCTATGACGACGCGACGGCACATGTGTACGGCGGCTTCCTCTACTACGACCCCTCTCCAGGCGTCCACGTGGAGCTGGCCGCGGAGCGCTACCTCGAGGACCGTAACCGACCCGACGCCGCGGCATTCAGCTGGGATCAGACTCGGTTCAGCGCGCGCGTCGTCCTGACGTTCGCCCGGGGCGCGGATGTCTCGGGACTCCCACCCGCGGTCGCGCAGATGCCCACGGTGCAGACGCGGTGAGATCCGCGATGCTCGCCCTCAGCGCGATCGTCACGCTCGTCGGGAGTGGGACGGCACAGGACGTTGCCGCCCAACACTTCGATCACGGGCGACACGCGCGACTGTTTCCATCCTGCGCGACATGCCATCAGGCGCCCGCTACGGGTGAGGGGGCGTTTTATCCGGACCCGGCGCGTTGCGCAACCTGCCACGACGGGACCGTCGCAGCACGCGTGAGCTGGACGCCGCCCACCGCCATCCGGCGCACCAACCTGCGGTTCGATCACGCCCTCGTAGCGACGATGTTCGACGCCAATCATCCTGAGCCGCCGCAGTGCACCACTTGTCACGAAGCGCAGGGCAAGCCCTTCATGACCAGCGTCGAGCCCATCAACCAGGCGCGCTGCCTCACCTGTCACGGGGTGACGGGACCACACCTCGAAGCATCCGACACGATGTGCACGGTGTGCCACCTGGCGCTGCCCGAAGCGCAGCAGGTCACGCGGGAGGACATCGCGGCCTTTCCGATTCCACCCACGCACAAGGATCCCGCGTGGTCCACCGCGGCGGGGCACGGCCACGCCGCCGAAAGCGGGACGGGTGGGAAGGCTCCCGCCCGCTGCACCGTGTGTCACGCGCGGGAATTCTGCATGCAGTGCCACGTGGACGCCCCTGAGCGGCCGATCATTCAGTCGATCGCCAGCGACCCCCGGTCCACGGCGATCGTGGCGCGTCTCGCACCGCCGGCCTCGCACGCGGACCCCGACTTTTGGCGCCAGCACGGCGCGATCGCGAGGAACACGCCCGCGGCCTGCTCGACCTGCCACGCCCGGGAGAGTTGTCTCACCTGTCACGTGGGAACGCCTCGGGTGGCCGCGCAAATCCCGGCTCGCGGTCCGGGTCGTGGCACGGGAGCCGTCGTGGTGCGCCAGCGGCCGCTGTTTCACGGCCAGAATTTCGCGAACCAGCACGCGCAGATGGCCGCGCGCAGCGCGCGCACCTGCGCCGGGTGTCACGTGCGCGAGGATTGCATGACGTGCCACCGGCAGGAGCCCGCGGCGGCACGCGGCTATCATCCCGCCGATTTTCTCACGCGGCATCCCGCCGCGGCCTACGCCCGCGAGACCTCGTGCAGTGATTGCCACAACACGGCAGGGTTCTGCATGACGTGTCACGCCGCTTCAGGCCTGCATTCGACCGGAGTGTTGCGCGGGGGCTATCACGACGGCAATCAGTTCTTCATCTCGGGTCACGGCCAGGCCGCGCGCCAGAGCCTCGAGACCTGCGTCGCCTGTCACGTGGAGCGGGACTGCTTGACGTGCCATTCGGCAAACGGCGGTCGGCATTACAACCCGCACGGCCCCGGGTTCGACGCCACGCGGCTCAAGAGCAAGAATCCCCAGATGTGCACCGTGTGCCATGGCACCTCGATTCCCGGCTGAAACGAAGGAGGTACGCCTCACATGACGAGTGCGCCGGCACCGCTCGAAACCGGACGCCGCCGCTTCCTGCGCTGGGCCACGGCGATCGGAGGCTCATTTGCGCTGCTCGCGGCATTCGTACCGTCCCTCCGCGCGTTTCTCTCGCCCGCCTTCCGCCGCAAGCGCTCGGAAAAATGGATCCGCCTGGGCTCCGTCGATCAGTTCGACACGACACTCCCGACCAAGGTGGACTTCGTGGACACCGAGAACGATGCGTGGGTCGAGACCCGCAGGCTCAGAAACGTGTGGATCTACACCCCGGATGGGGAGCACTTCACCGTCTACAACGGCCGCTGCACGCATCTTGGCTGCAATTACGCGCTCGACAAGACCGCGAACGTGTTCCGCTGCCCCTGTCATACGGGCTACTTCGAGATCAAGACGGGCAATGTGCTCGGCGGCCCGCCGCCGCGTCCGCTCGATACGCTCGCCGTCAAAGTCGAAGACGGCGTGCTCTATGCCGATTACCAGGACTACCGCCTCGGCATCGCGCCGAAAGTGACCGCGTAGATGGCCTCGGTGTTTCGCTGGCTCGATGAGCGGGTCAACCTGCGCGGCGCAAAACGCGATCTCCTGGACCGCGAAGTCCCCGACCGTTTGACGTGGTGGCACACGCTCGGGAGCGCCACCCTCACGGTGTTCCTGGTGCAGCTCATCAGCGGCGTGACGCTCGCGACCTACTACTCGGGGTCGCCGGATCACGCCTTCGAGAGCATCCAGTTCATCAACCGTCAGGTGGCGAGCGGGATGCTGCTGCGCGGCATGCACCACTGGGGCGCGAGCGCGATGGTCGTGCTGATCATCGCGCACGTGATCCGCGTGTTCTCCGTGGGAGCCTACAAGTACCCGCGCGAGGTGAACTGGCTCGTCGGCGTGGGCCTGCTCGTCGTTGTCCTGGCATTCAGCTTTACGGGATACCTGCTGCCCTGGGATCAGAAAGCCTACTGGGCGACCGCGGTGGGCACGAACATCGCCGGCACCACGCCTCTCGTGGGCGGCGCGCTGGTGGCGCTGCTGCGCGGCGGCTCGGAGCTTGGCGCGGCTACCTTGGCGCGCTTCTACGCGTTCCATGCGCTCTGGCTGCCGCTCCTGCTCACCGCGTTCGTGGCCCTGCACATCATCATGGTGATACGCCAGGGCATCGCGGCGCGGCCCGGGGCGCTCGAACGAGGCGCACCGCACAGCACGGCCGATCCGGCATACCCTGCCTATTACAAGACCGCGTACGCTGCGACCAAGCGCGGGGGCCAACGCTTCTGGCCCGACGTACTCGGCAAGGACGCGATCGTCTCCGCCGTCGTGGTGATCGCGATCGTGGCCCTCGGGGCCGCGTTCGGGGCGCCGCTCGAAGCCCCCGCGGACCCGACGGACACGACCTACATCCCGCGTCCGGAGTGGTATTTCCTGCCGATCTACCAGTTGCTGAAGCTCGTGCCCGGTTCGTTCGAGAGCGTGATCGCGGTTGGCGTCCCAACGGCCCTGTTGCTCGCGCTCGTGTGCCTGCCGTTTTTCGATCGCGGCAGCACGCGTAACCTGCTGCACCGGCCCGTCGCGCTCGTGGCGCTCGTGTTCATTCTCGCTGGCTCGGGTCTTCTCATCGGAGCCGCGGGTCGCGCGCCGACCCAGACGAGCGACGCCACGGAGGCCCTCAATTCGGTGCAGCGCGCGGGACGCGCGCTGTACCAATCACAGCAGTGCGGCGGCTGCCATCGGATTGCGGGAGAAGGGGGAGACGTCGGGCCCGACCTCTCCGATGTCGGCGCCCGTCATTCGGCTGGATGGATCCACAGTTTCATTGAATTGCCGAGTCGCTTCCACGCCGAGTCGCGGATGCCGGCCTACGGGCCCCCGACGCTATCACATCAGGAAATCGAAGAGCTGGCCCAATACCTCTCGTCCCTGGAAGGCGCACCAGGGCGCCAGCCGCACTATTACGACTCGTTCCCGGCGCCGAAACAACCCTAAACGCATTCAAACCGTGGTCGTCATCCCCGCCAGCACACGCCGGCCCTTGACCGAGCCGCCGTAGATCTCGAAGTGGGCCTGATCGAAGATGTTCGTGCCGTAGGCGTGGATGCGCAGGTGGGGTGCCGCCGCGGCCGAGCTCGCGCGAGCGTGTAGCGGCCCGCGAGGGCGGCGCCGAGTCTGGTGAGCTGATCAGGCACGCCCTAACTCTCGAGGCCCATCTTGCGAAGCAGGGCTTGGAACCGTGGCTCGCCCCGGAGCGGGTCCAGGGCGGCATCGACCTTGATATAGCGAAGCTGGGCGGGTCGCACGTCGTAGGCGTGTTCCAGCAAAACCAGGGCGCTGTCCTTTTCCCCGAGCGCCAGGTAGAGAGCGGCGTACACGTCACCGCGGGCCCCGCGGACCGCCCGCACCTGGCCCAGGATCTGTGCCGCCTCGCTCCGCCGGCCCATCAAGGCGAGCACGGTGCCGATCCGCGCCAGGTCCCGCCCGCCAGACGGGTTGATTCGACGTCGAATCATTTGGAGCTGCGCTAGCGCCTCTTGGTACATCCCCTTCCCGAGATACGCCTCTGCGAGGTATCGGCGTGGGCCTTCCCAATCGGGCACGAGTTCAATGGCCTCTCGCAACTCGGCGATCGCCTGGTCATAGCGGCGCGCCCACATGAGGACAACCCCCAAATTGTTGTGTGTGTAGGGTGCCAGCGGATCCAACTCGACGGCCTTCCGGGCTTCGCGAATCGCGTCGTCGAACCTCCCGGCGGGCCCGAGCAGCCAATTTGCGAACCAGCTGTGCGCTTCGGCATACGCCGGATTTAACGCGATGGCGCGTCGGTAGAGGCGTTCCGCTTCGCCAACGTCCCACTCGTAGTTTGTGTACACGCGTGCCAGGGAGGCGTATGCCTCGGCGAGGCTCGAGTCCAGTGTGAGGGCCCGCACGGCAGCAGCCTTTGCCCGGGGGAATGCGACGTCGGGATCCACAAACGACACGTTCCCGGCCACCAGGTATGCGTCGGCGAGCCCGCTGTAGGCACGCGCGTAGGTCGGATCGCGCGCGATCGCGCGGCTGAAGTTCTCGATCGCCTTCTCGTCGTCGGATCGGCTACGCCGCGCCAGGAGGTAACGGCCCCGCAGGTAGAGATCGTACGCGTCCGGGTCGTCGGTAGAGCGGCTAACCAGGGATGTCGTGTCGCCGGCGCGCAAGCGGACCCGCAGCGCTCCGACGATCGCCCGCGTGATCGAATCCTGCATGGCGAAGATGTCGCGCGCGCCCGTCAGTGTGCGGTCGTAACGTTGGGACCAGAGATGATAACCGTCCGTCACGTCGATCAGCTGTGCCGTGACTCGCAGCGCGTTGCCGGAACGCCGCACGCTGCCCTCCACGACGTGCGTGACGTTCAGTTGCCGCGCAATCTCGCCGATAACGACGCTCTTGCCTTTGAAGGCGAAGGACGACGTGCGGGCAGGGACGCGGAGGCCGCTTACCTGCGTCAAGGCGTCAATTAGGTCCTCGGTCATGCCGTCCGAAAAGTATTCGCTGCTCGTGTCGCCGCTCATATTGACGAACGGCAACACCGCGACCGATTGGTCGGCGGGGGCGCGATGGACGTACCGCCAGGCGAGCGCCCCGAGGAGAATTGCTGCCGTTGCAATCGCATAAGCGTAGGCGCGCCGCCTGGATCTCTCGCTCCGTTCATTGAGCGCTTCCCAAAACGCGACCATGGATGGGAAACGATCCTGCGGCGTTTTCGCGAGGGCTTTCCGAACGGCCCGCTCGACGGCCACGGGCACATCCGGCCGCGCCGCCTTGAGACTCGGCACCGGATCGAGCGTGTGTCGGGCTAACACTTCCTGCGCCGTCTCACCAGGAAATGGT
>DATIWU010000057.1:0-48786 GCA_035519195.1 Gemmatimonadales bacterium | reverse complement strand
ACGCCCTGGCCGACCGGATGGCTGACGCCCCACTCGTGACCGATCGGGCGGAGCTGGAGCAGGCGCTCGCTGCCGGGAAACTGCCGATCCTCGCACCGTATCGGTGGCTGCACGCCGCCGATCCGCTCCCGCATTCCTGGGAGGTGACGAGTGACAGCTTAAGCGCCTGGATTGCCGGCTCACTGGGCGCGAAGCGATTGCTGTTGATCAAACCGGTGCGGGACAAGCGCGCGTCACTGGTGGACGGTTATTTCGCTCGCGCGCTTCCCAAGGGACTGGAAACCATGGTGCTCACCCCGCACGAGCTCGACCGACTGGGTGCCGCCCTCGACGAGACCCGCCCGCCCGGGGCATGGCGTCTCGTGAGCGAGGGCTGACAGCCGCGCCACGCGCGCTTCCGAAATCGGTCCGAGCCTTCCCGCCCCGGGAGCGCAGGCCGCCCCACGCACTCCGGCAATCGCCGCCCCGGCTCGGCGCACGATGGGGATGTCCGTTTCGTCGAGCCCTCCCGCGATCGCTGCCATGAGCCCCGCGTGCCGCACCGCGGCAATCCACTGAACGAGATCCCGCTCCGTCAGGATTTCGAGCAGGCGGCGCCGCTTCGTGGCGGTGTCCAGCAGCACACCGGTCGGGTGGCTCGCGCGAGCCACGGCAAGAATCGTGGTGCTTGAGGGACTCGCTGCCTGCTCCCCGTCAGCATACGCCACGAGAATCAACGGTAATGGGTTGGCATCACGAGCCGCGCGGGCGAGGGACTCGAGCGAACGCTGCGACGCGCCACGCTTCCCGGCAAACCCCAGTTTGAGAAATGCGAGATCGGTCCGAGTGGGCACGGAAGCCCGAATCCGGCGCGCGGTAGTCGCGTCTCCCAGGGCGGCGGAGAGCGGCCGCCGGTGCGCGAGGACGGTGTGAATCTGCTCGAGTGTCTCGGGCGCCACGGGGCCGAGCGCCCCACGCGCCGGATCCTTGGCGTCGATGACATCGGCGCCCCCCGCGAACGCGCTGACCGCTTCGCGCGCATCCCTAACGCTGACCAGCAGTTGCATGCGATATCCTTGTGGGTGGCGCGAAATCGCCGATAGGTTACGACTCGGGACGAACGATGTCAAAGATCGAGATCTCGCTTGCAGGCAAGGTGGTCCTCGTGACCGGCGCGTCGAGCGGTATCGGACGCGCGATCGCGCTCGCCTGCGCTGAGGCCGGCGCGGATCTCGTCATCGCGTACGCGGCGAATCGTGAGGGTGGCGCGGCGACCGCCCGCGAAATCCGCGGGCTCGGCCGCCGGGCCGAGCTGGTCCAGGGGGACGTGTCGCAGCAGGGGACGGGGACGGACCTTGCCGCGGCGGCGCGCGCGGCGTTCGGGCGGGTAGACGTATGGATCAACAACGCCGGCGCGGATGTGCTCACCGGCCCCGCGTCACAGCGCTCCTGGACTGAAAAGCTCGACCTCTTGCTTGAGGTGGACCTGCGGGGCACCGTGCTCGCCTCCTGGGCCGCCGTCGACCTGATGCGGGGCCAGTCGGGGGGCGGGATCATCATCAACATGGCATGGGATCACGTGCTCGCCGGCATGAAGGGCGAGTACGCGGAAGTGTTTTGTGCGGCGAAGGGCGGGGTGTACAGCTTCAGCCGGGCGCTCGCACGCACGGTCGCGCCCCACATCCGGGTCAACGTGCTCGCACCCGGTTGGGTGGAAACAGCGTACGGGGAAGGGCTCGATGCCGCCACCAAGCAGCGCATCACGGAATCGATCCCGTTGAAGCGCTGGGGACATCCGCGGGATGTCGGCTCCGCCGCCGTATTTCTCTCCTCGGACGGCGCCAATTACATCACGGGGCAGATGATCATGATCAACGGCGGCGACATCATCTAGCCGCGGGGGAGGAGCGATGGCAAGCAAGAGCGAACGGACTTACAGCGAACCGGAGATCGCCGAGCGACTCAAGGCGCTCTCCGGATGGTGGCTCGAGGACGGCTGGATTCGCCGGCACTACAAGACTGACGGGTGGCCAACGACCTTGATGCTGGTGAACGCGATCGGGTACATCGCCGAGGCCGCGTATCACCATCCCGACCTCTCGGTCACGTGGGGTCGGGTGATCGTGAAGCTTCAGACCCATTCCGCCGGCGGGATCACGGACAAGGACTTCGAGCTCGCGCGGCAAATCGAGGACCTCGCCCTGTGGCGGCCCCAGGGGGGAGCCCTCGAGGGCACGCCGAACAAGTTCACCCGTTCGGGCGATCCGCGGTGAGTGTTTCGCGTGTGCTGTTCGTGACGGGCAAGCTCGCGGAGCCCGCGCTGCGGCGCACGCTCGAGGAGATGGCGCCTCCGTTTGCCTGGGAGATCGCCGCGCTCAAGATCACGGTGGCGGCGCTGATGACGACGGCCTGGATCGCGCGATTCCTCGAGATCCCCCCCAACACGGATTTGGTCCTCATTCCCGGACTGTGTGAGGGCGACACGACGTTGATTTCCGAGAAGACCGGTGTACGTGCGGAGAAGGGTCCCAAGGATTTGCGCGAAATCCCGGAATACTTCGGCCGATCCGCCGCTCCCTTCGAGTACGGGGCCTGGGACATCGAGATCGTGGCGGAGATCAACAACGCGTCGCGACTCTCGCGCGACGCGATCCTCGAGGCCGCGACCTACTACCGATCGAGCGGCGCGGACCTGATCGACATCGGGTGCACTCCGGGCAAGCCGTTCCCGCCGGCGGACCTCACTGGTGTGGTGCGCGACCTGGTGGACGCCGGAATGCGGGTGAGCATCGACTCGTTCGATCGGGTCGAGATTCGCACGGCGGTTGCAGCCGGTGCCGAGCTGGTCCTGAGCGTGAACGGCAGCAATGTCGAGATCGTGCCGGAGCTCGCCGCATCCGGTGCTCGGGTCGTGGCCATCCCGGACTTCGGCGCGGGTATGGAGACGCTCGAGCCGACGCTACGCGGGCTCGACCAGCACCGCGTTCCGTATCTGATCGATCCGATCATCGAGCCGATCGGGTTTGGATTCATGGCTTCCCTCGAGCGGTTCGCGGACGCGCACCGGCGCTACCCTGGCATTCCGCTCTTCATGGGGATCGGCAACATCACGGAGCTCTTGGCCGCCGATACCACCGGGGTCACCGCCCTGCTCCTCGCCATTTGCCAGGAAGTGGGGGTTCGGGCCGTGCTCACCACCGAGGTCATTCCCTGGGCCAGGGGCGCCGTCCGCGAAGCGGACATTGCCCGCCGCCTCGCGTATTACGCGATCACGAACACGGCGCTTCCGAAAGGGATCGACGACCGCCTGGTGACGGTGAAAGACCCGAAGATCCTCGAGTACTCCGAGGCTGAGCTGCGCGCCCTGCAGCAGCGGATCACCGATCCGAATTTTCGCATCTTCACTGATCGCCACACGATCACCGTGTTGAGCAGCGAGGTATTCGTGCGGGGAACGGATGTCGACGAGCTGTTCGGCTCGCTGCATGTAACCGAAGGCACCCATGCGTTCTACCTCGGCCGCGAGCTCGCCAAGGCCAAGCTCGCGATCACCCTGGGCAAGACCTACCGGCAGGAGGGCTCGCTCCGCTGGGGCTATCTCACCCCTGCGGACGAGCACGCTCCGCACGTCACGTTGACGCAATCCTCCCGGCGCCGCGGTCGACCGCCCGCGGCTCCCGCCGCGGAGGGTGTGTGAGCCGCACGCTGCCGCTGGTGGACGAGATCGTTCCGGCGCCCGAGCCCCTGCTGGTGTGCGCGCGGCTCGCGAGCTTGCCGTTCCTCGTGTTTCTCGACAGCGCCCGGCGCGATGCCCGCCTGGGACGGTATTCGTTTATCGCCGCCGATCCGGTTCATATCATCCGGAGCAAGGGCGCGCTCACGCTGGAACGCCCCAGTGAGCGCTCGGAATGGAAGCGCGTATCGGACCCACTCGGCGCCACGCGGGCGGTGTTGCGCCGCTTCGAGAGCGAGCCGGTCCCCGGAATCCCGCCGTTTCAGGGCGGCGCGGCTGGTTACCTGGGATACGACTGGGGCACCACGCTCGAGCGAGTCCCCCGGGCGCGCTACGACGACCTCGAGATTCCCGACGTGATGGTGGGGATCTACGACTGGGTGATCGCGTGGGATCACGACTCGGGACAGGCGTGGATCATATCGACCGGCATCCCCGAGCAGGGAGCTCGGCGCCAGGCTCGAGCCGCGAGCCGTCTCGCCCTCGTGCGCGCGTATCTGACCGGGTCGATCGGAACGTCTACACCGTTGCACCACGCGCGCGGCCAGCACGCCGCTCGTCTCTCCGCCCCGAGCTTCGCCGTCAAGTCGACGCCGCCGCGGGCCCGGGTCCGGTCGAATTTCACGCGGCCGGGGTACGAGATGGCCGTCCGGCAAGTGATCGAGTACATCCGCGCGGGCGACATCTTTCAGGCCAACCTCTCCCAGCGCTTTCAGGCGCCGCTGATCGGCACCGCGTTCGATCTGTATCAGCGCCTCCGGTCCCGCAATCCCGCGCCGTTCGCGGCCTATCTCGCATTCGACGACGTGAAGATCGCGAGCTCATCACCGGAGCGGTTTCTGCGCGTGGACCAAAGCCAGGTCGAGGCACGCCCGATCAAGGGCACGAAGCCTCGAGGCACGGGCCCGGAGCACGACGCCGCACTCGCCCTCGCGCTTCAGGAGAGCGCAAAGGATCGCGCCGAGAACGTCATGATCGTGGATCTGCTGCGGAACGATCTGTCCCGCGTGTGCCGACCCTCGAGCGTGCGCGTTCCCGAGCTGTTCGCGCTCGAGCAGTATGCGACCGTGCACCATCTCGTGTCCACGGTTGTCGGGGAGCTCGAGCCGGCGCACGACGTCATGGATCTGTTCCGCGCATCATTTCCCGGGGGATCGATCACCGGGGCCCCCAAGGTCCGCGCGATGCAAGTCATCGCCGAGCTCGAGCCGACCCAGCGGACGGTCTATTGCGGCGCGATTGGTTACGTGAGCCTGTCGCAAGCCGCGGACACGAACATTGCGATACGGACCATGCTGGTGCGTGGTGACGACGTCTACTTCCAGGCCGGCGGCGGCATTGTCGCAGACTCGGACCCTGAAGCGGAGTACGAGGAAACGCTCGACAAGGCCCAGGGGATGATCGAGGCGCTGGTGCCATGATCCTCCTGATCGACAATTACGACTCGTTCGTGTACAACCTGGCTCGCTACGTCCGCGAGCTCGGCGGCGATGCACTGGTCCGCCGTCATGACGCGATCACCCTCGAGCAGATCGCGACCCTCCGGCCGTCGCACATCATTATCTCGCCCGGGCCCTGCACGCCGGGAGAGGCCGGGATCTCGACCGACGTCGTACGGCGGTTCGGGCCGACCATTCCGATCCTCGGCATTTGCCTCGGCCATCAGTGCATCGGGGCGGCGTACGGCGCCGGCATCGTGCGCGCCTCCACGCCGATGCACGGCAAGGCTTCACTCATTCATCACGATAGCCGGGGAATCTTTGCGGGTCTGCCCGTTCCGTTTCGGGCCGGACGGTATCATTCGCTGGCGATCACGCGCGTCGGCTTGCCCGATCGGCTACGGGTCACGGCGACGGCGGAGGACCGTGAAATCATGGCGGTCGAGCACACCCAGTATCCCGTCGTGGGGCTCCAGTTCCATCCCGAGTCGGTACTGACCGAGTACGGGTATCACCTGCTCGCGCGGTTTCTCGGAATGGAGCCGTCCACCGGCGGAGCGTGGCCCACCACCGCGGATGCCGGGGGCCTGCGCGCCCACGCGCCGGACGTCGCCGTGCCGTGATCGTCGAATCGATTCTCACCACGCTCGACCACGCCGGGGCGCCCAACTTCGCCCCCATGGGCGTGGAATGGGGTGAGGCAGAAATCATCGTGAAGCCGTTTCTCGAGACGACCACGTTTCGGAACCTGCGGGCGACGCGCGCCGGCGTGGTCAATCTCACCGATGATGTCGGTGTGTTCGCACGGGCCGTAATCTCGAACGCGGAGTTTCCCGCATTTCCGGCCGAGCTCGTGCGTGGAGTCGTACTCGCGGCGGCGTGCTCGTGGCGCGAGATCACCGTCCAGAGTATCGACGAGACGCCGCCGCGCGCACGCATTCTCACTCGCGTCGTGCATCACGGCGTGCGCCGGGAATTCGTGGGGTTCAATCGGGCGCGGAACGCGGTGCTCGAGGCGGCGATCCTCGCCACCCGCCTACACCTGCTGCCGGCCGGGGAAATCGAGTCCGAGTTCAAACGGCTGAGTGTCATCGTCGAGAAGACGGCGGGGCCCGTCGAGCGCGAAGCGATGCTCCTGCTCACGCAGTTTGTGCGCGGCGCGCTCGCGGCCGCCCCCGTGTCCCCCTCCCCGATCCCCACCGCTCCGGCGATTTGAGCGCGTCATCCTCCGCACGGCCGCTGCTCCTCGAAGCACCCGCCCGGCTGCATTTCGGCATGCTGGACCTGCGGGGCGAGCTGGGCCGGCGGTTCGGAGGAATTGGCGCCGCGGTGCCAATCCCGTCGCTCCGCCTCGAAGGCGTCGCCGCGGACCGCTTCACCATCGAGGGGAGCGGACCGGACGTGGACCGCGCGGGGGAATTCGCGCGCCGGTTCGCCGCGCATTATGGGATCGCCTTGCGTGCTCGACTCACCCTGCACCGCACGATTCCCGCGCATGTTGGGCTCGGTTCGGGGACGCAGCTCGCGCTTGCGGTCGCGCGTCTCCTGGCCGTGCTGCACGGCATCGACTACGACATCGCGCGGTTCGCCCGGGCGGTCGACCGGGGGCGTCGTTCCGGCGTCGGGACCTGGACGTTCGCGTTGGGCGGATTTGTGCTCGAGGGAGGGCGCCGCAGCGATGGTGATCGCGTCGCGCCTCTCCTGGCGCGACTGCCCATGCCGGAGACATGGCGCTGTGTCCTGGTCGTTCCGGAAGGAGACCCGGGCCTGGTCGGCGACGCAGAGGCCCGAGCGTTTGCGACGCTGCCCCCGCCCTGCCGCGGTGATGTCGAGCGAGTCGCCCATCTGGTACTCATGCAGCTGCTTCCAGCGCTCGCCGAGGCCGACTTGCCCGGATTCGGCGCTGCGCTCACGGAAATTCAGCGCATCACTGGTGCGTGGTTTTCTGCGGCTCAGGGAGGAGTGTACGCGCCCGGGGCCAGCGCCGAGTTGATCCGCGAGCTCGAGCGGGGGGGCGCCCTCGGCGTGGGACAAAGCTCGTGGGGTCCGGCTGTCTATGGGCTGACCACCGATTCCGCAGCCGCGAGCCTCCTGGCCGCACGCGTGCGAGCCGTGCTCGGCACGAGGCCGGGAGCCGTCTACGACACTGTGTTCAGTCAAACGGGAGCCACGGTTGTGCCTGCTTGACGGGTGCGGGACCGGGGGGTATAACCAAAATCCCCACACGCATTTCGTGCAGAAGGGACATGCTGTATGTCCGGTTTGTGTTGGGAGCGTAGTCCCCCGTTTCGACTCCCCGGGTCGACACCGACCCTTAGCCGGACAAGCGCCCATGCCAATCCGTCATCTTTTTTCGAATGGGGTATGCTCATGACTCATTCCCAATTCTCGTCCGGCAGCCTCGTCGCGAGCCTGATGCTCGTGGCGGCCGCCGTGGGGGCCCAAAACCCCGCACCGGCGAAGCCTGCAGCAGGGGCGGCGCCGGCGAAGCCCGCAGCCGCAGCATCCCAAGGGTCGGGCGAATGGACGATGCCAGGTCGCACAGCGGACCTGCAGCGCTACAGCACGCTCGCCCAGATCAGCCGCGCCAACGTCAAAGGGTTGAAGGTCGCCTGGCAGTTTTCCACCGGCGTGTTGCGCGGCCACGAAGGCGCGCCGCTCGTGATCGGAAACGTCATGTATGTGCACACTCCCTTCCCCAACATCGTGTACGCCCTCGATCTGACCAAACCGGGCGCGCCGATGATCTGGAAGCACGTGCCATCGCAGCCCGCCGAGGCGATTCCCATCGCCTGTTGCGATCTCGTGAATCGCGGCCTCGCGTATCACCCGAGCGGCAAGCTGTTCATCCAGCTGCTCCAGGGCGATCTGCTTGCGCTCGACGCCAAGACCGGCAAGCAGCTGTGGCGCGTGCCCAACGCAGACTACAAGCAGGGCTCCACCATGACCAACGCGCCAATCGTGATCCGCGATATCGTCATCGCCGGAATTTCGGGCGGTGAGTTCGGCGTGCGTGGCCGGGTCACCGCGTTTGATGTGAACAGTGGCAAGGAGCTGTGGCGCGGATACAGCACCGGGCCGGATTCGGAAGTGCTGATCAACGGGACGCCGAACGCCAACTACGAGTCGATGAAGGGCAAGGATCTGGGGGTATCGACCTGGACCGGCGACGAGTGGAAGCGCGGCGGCGGCACCACCTGGGGTTGGTATTCGTACGATCCCGACCTGAACCTGTTCTACTACGGCTCGGGCAATCCCGGCACGTGGAACCCCGATCAGCGCCCCGGCGACAACAAGTGGTCCATGAGCATTTGGGCCCGCAATCCGGATAATGGCCAGGTGAAATGGGTGTACCAGATGACGCCGCATGATGAGTGGGACTACGACGGCGTGAACGAGATGATTCTTGCGGATCTCACGATCGGCGGGAAGCCGGTGAAGGCGCTCGTACACTTCGATCGCAACGGCTTCGG
This sequence comes from Gemmatimonadales bacterium, assembly GCA_035519195.1. Classification (GTDB taxonomy): domain Bacteria; phylum Gemmatimonadota; class Gemmatimonadetes; order Gemmatimonadales; family GWC2-71-9; genus AG25. The sequence continues at coordinate 40,162 of DATIWU010000057.1, read as the reverse complement.
CTACACGCTCGATCGGACGAACGGCAAGGTGCTCGTCGCGCAGCCCTTTGGCCCCGTCAACTGGGCGTCGAAGATCGATCTCACCACCGGCCAGCCGGTTCGGAATCCGCAGTACGGGACGACCTCGAAGAAGAACACCGAGGGCATCTGCCCGGCCGCCATCGGCTTCAAGGATCAACAGCCCGCGGCGTATTCGCCGCAAACGGGGCTGTTCTACGTCCCGACGAACAACATCTGCATGGATTACGAGGGCGTGGAAGTGAAATACTCGGCCGGTCAGCCGTACGTCGGCGCGATCGTCCGCATGTTCCCCGGACCGGGAGGCAACCGTGGCGCGTTCATCGCCTGGGATCCCGTGGCCGGCAAGATCAAGTGGTCGATCAAGGAAGACCTCGCGGCGTATGGCGGGGCGCTGACGACCGCGGGTGGGATCGTATTTTACGGCACGATGGAGGGCTGGCTCAAGGCGGTCGATCAGCGCACCGGGCAGGAGCTGTGGCGCTTCAAGACCGGCTCGGGCATCATCGGCAACCCGATGACCTTCCTCGGACCTGACGGCAAGCAGTACGTAGCCGTGTTGTCGGGCGTCGGAGGTTGGGCGGGAATTGGGGTGGCCGCCGGGATCGGCCCGGAAGATCCAACGGCCGGCCTGGGCGCGCTGGGCGCGTTCGGCGATGCCGGCAACTTCAGCAATCAGGGCGGCATTCTGACGGTGTTCTCGCTCTGATGCTGGAGCGGCGTCAGGGGTAGCACGTTTCGTAACTGCGTTTGGCGGTGACGACCCGGTGTCGAGGCCAAGACCCTCGACACCGGGTATTTATCTGTGAGGTTCCCCAAGGTAGCTCGTGAGGATTGTTATGGCCGCTCTATCCGTGAAGCGCACCGCCCCCGTTCTTCTCGTCCTGCTCGCGAGCGCATTGCTCGCGGAACGCCCGCGGCCTCGCGTGGACCCGCTACGAGTGTGCGCGGACCCGTATGACCTGCCGTTCTCCAACGATCGCGAGGAAGGCTTCGAGAACAAGGTCGCCCAGATCGTGGCCAAGGATCTCGGCACATCGGTGTCGAACTTCTGGTGGCCGCACCGCCGCGGGTTCATCCGCAACTCGCTTTCGGCGGGCCTGTGTGACGTGATCATCGGCGTGCCGGTCGGATTCGATCCGGTGCGCACCACGGCGCCGTATTATCGCTCGACGTACTACTTCGTGTACCGCTCCGAGCGCAACTTCAACATCCGCTCGCTCGATGACACCGTGCTCAAGCACCTGAAGATTGGTGTGAATCTGATCGGCTACGACTACACCAACACGCCGCCGGCGCACGCGCTGTCCGCCCGCGGCGTGGTGGGCAATCTCATCGGATTCTACAACTTTCTCGGGCCGGAACGCGATCATCCCGAGGACATTGTGAACGCGGTGGCGAAGGACAGTGTGGATGTCGCCATCGTGTGGGGGCCCCTCGCGGGGTATTGGGCGAAGCGCCAGCCGGTTCCCCTCACGCTCGTCGCGCTTCCCGATTCCGACCCCGTGTCGGGCATGATCTTTGGATTCGATATGGCCATGGGCGTGCGTCATCGCGACAAGGACCTTGCCGCACGGCTCGATTCGGTGTTGAGCCGGGATCGGCAGCAAATCACCGACGTGCTCAAGTCGTTCAACATCCCGATCGCTGAGCCACGTGCCCCCACCCCCACCCCCACCCCTCGGTCTGGAGGACCGTCAGTGGATTTCGCGCTGCTCGAATCCCCTATCGCCTTCGCCGACCCGACGACGCGCGACAGTTTGCTCGTCTCGGACGACGAGTACCAGGGCTGGAAGTGGTTCCACGTGTACTGCTATCGCTGCCACGGTACGGATGCGTTCGGGGGACAGCTTGCGCCTGATCTGCGCCACTCGGTCGGTCCTGAGGGTACGGTGACTCATGACGTCTTCATGCAAACCGTTACGGAGGGCCGCGTCCCGAAGGGCATGCCCTCCTGGAAGACGCTGCTCGACAGCGCGCAGATCGAGCAGGTCTACGCGTATGTGAAAGCGCGGAGCTCGGGAAGGCTCGCACCGGGCCGGCCACATCGTGCCTCCGATCTTCCGAGACCATGACGCTCTTCTGGGCCACACTCGCGACCGCTGCGTGGCTGCTCGGTCCCGCAGGGCAGGATTCGGCGGGACGGGTGCTCAACGTTGCGGTGGTCGAGTTTGTGGCCGCGGATGCCGCGGGCGGGAGCGGTATCGACAGTGCCGTGCAGGCACACCTCCTGGCGAGCGGCCAGGCGCCGGATGTGTGGCTCGCGACGGATCTACGTGAGACGGGGCGCTACGCCCCCGTGGCGCGGGAGCGTGTCGCAGCCGCGCTCACCGCACTGAGTACGACGCCGTGGGACTGCGATGACGTGAGCTGCGCCACCCGAGTCGGCCACGCGGTCGGCGCCGACCGGGTGGTCACCGGGCGCGTGACACGGCTCTCCAACCTGGTCTGGTTTCTGAACGCGGCGCTCATCGACGTGGCGAGCGCGCGGGCTGTGCATCGCGAGGAATTCGAGATCAAGGGCAACGTCTCGAATCTCCTTCCCAAGGCGATGGTGGCGCTGGCGCGGCGCTTCGGGCAGCACGACGGTGCGCGCCTGACACGTGACCAGGTGCTGGCGCTGATTGCGGCCTCCCCACCCGGCAGCGCCCCAAGTCTCGCCGGACAGGATCTCTCCGGGCTCGATCTCTCGGGCACGGATTTCCGTCGGGCCGACCTGTCCCAGAGCCGGCTCGTGGGCACCAATCTGTCGCGGGCGAATCTCTTTGCCGCCACACTGAGCGACGCGAGAGCGCGCGGGGCGAATCTCGCCGGCGCGAATCTCGACATGTCCGTCATGTATCGAATCGATCTCACGCAAGCGGATCTGCGTGGCGCGAGCCTGTTCGGGACGATCGCGGCGGGCGGCAAGTTCACGGGGGCCGATCTCTCGCACGCCCGAATCATTGCCGCGCTCGCCCGGGCGAGCTTCACGAACGCGAACCTGACCGGCGCGAATTTCGGGGCCGATCCGGGCAATCAACCGATGGGCGTCATGCGAACCGATGCCAGCGACGCCGATTTCTCAGGGGCGATTCTCGCAGGGGCGAACCTGCGCAAGGTCAACTTCACACGAGCCACGCTCACGGGCGCGGATCTTACCGGAGCAGACGTCAGTGGCGCGGATCTCACGGGAGCCGACTTCCGCGGCAGTCGTGGTCGTCCGGCTCGAGCCGGCTTCGCCGGTGCGCTCAACGTAGAGCTTGCCCGCTTCGATCCGGCGTCAAGTCCCGAGCCGATGCTGTTCGTCAGCAACGAGAAGGGGAATACCGTCAGCGTGGTATCGGCGCAGCATGATACCGTGGTCGCCACGATCCCCGTCGGAAGGCGGCCTCGCGGCCTCGCGGTGAGCCGTGACGGGAAGACGGTGTACGTGGCCCTGGGCGAGGACAACGCGATCGGCGTCATCGATGTACTGGCGCGGCGGATGGTTCGGACGATGCCGGCCGACTCGGATCCCGAGCTTCTGGCCGTGAGCCCGGACGGGAATGCCATTTACATGTCCAATGAGGCGATCGCCAAAGCGAGCGCACTCGATCTCACGTCCGGACGGGTGCTCTTTGCCACCCGCGTGGGAGTCGAGCCGGAGGGGATCGCGGTCAGCCCCGATGGATCCAAGGTCTACGTGACAGCTGAAACGACCGGGGATGTATCGGTGCTCGATGCAAAGACCGGACGGGTGCTGCGCACCATCAAGGTGAGCGACAACCCCCGCACGATCCGCTTCACCCCCGACGGCAAGCACGCCTATGTGACCGCCGAAGCCGGCGGCGATATCTCGATCATCGACGCGGCCAAGGACAGCGTCGTGGCGCAGCTTCCACTGGGGGACAGGAAGACGAAACCGGTCCGCGTGGCGTTCAGTCCTGACGGGCGGCTGGCGTATATCACGGAAGGAGCAGCGGCGGACGTTCGGGTGCTCGACGCGGTGCATGACAGCACCATCGCGACCATCCCGGTCGGCCCCCGTCCCTGGGGCATCGCGCTATCCCCGGATGGCCGGCGCCTCTACACCGCCGATGGGAAGGCCAACGCGCTCTCCGTCATCGATACCGAAGGCCGAAAAGTGGTCCGGACGATCCCCGTGGGAGAGCGCCCCTACGATGTGGTGTACGTGCCCTGAAGCGACCCGCGCCGCTGTCGCCGGCGGGCGAGCCAGCCGTCGAGTCCCCAGCGCCTTCCGGCGCTCGCGCCGAGGATCACGATCAGGCTGACCGCCAGGATGTAGTGGAAGCCCTGCTGCGAAGGTCCTTGCCAGAAGACCGCCAGGTAATAGCACACCACGAGGAGGAAGGCGACCGCCGCGCCGAGCTCGGTGAGGAGCCCCAGCACGAGCAGGAGCCCCGCCGCGCTTTCTCCGATTGCGGTGAGCTGGGCGAAGACCGATGCATGCGGGATGACGGTGCTCTCGAGAAAGTTCTTGTATGAGGTCAAGGGATTACCCGCCGCGTACTTCTCGAGCAGCTTCGGCATCAATTGCAGCCACCGGTCAGAGGCGACCGGAATCGGGAGGAATCCGCCCACGAGGACCAGTTTCGTAAAGATCGATTTCGCGAACCAGAGCCCGACGCCGATCCGCAGCACCGCGAGCCACTGATCGGGGGCGCGAAGCGGGGTCGGGCGAGCCTCGTCCACGGGGGCGCTACTTGCCGATGCAAAACGCCGCGAATACCCGGTCCAGGACGTCGTCCGGGGTCACGACACCGATCAGGTCCTCGAGCGCGCCGACGGCGGCGCGCAGATGCGTGGCCGCGGCCACGGCGTCGATCCCCTCGGCCCGGGCCGCGTGAAACGCATCGAGCTCCGTCAGCGCATGCTCGAGCGCAATGCGATGCCGGGCGCGGGTGACGATCGGCTCGATATCCCCCGAGGCGAGCAAGCCGCCGAACGCAGTTTCGGCAAGCCGGCGCTTCAGGATATCGAGCCCGGACCCTGTATGAGCGGAAACGGCAGGGAAGCGGCAAGCGGGAAGCGGGAGGCGATCCGATTTGGTGAGCACAGTGATCACGGGCGCGCTGCACTGCGCTAGAAATTCCTCTCGCCCTCCCGCTTCCCGCTCGTCGCTTCCCGCTTCCCGTGTTTCTTCGCAGTACAGAATAAGATCCGCCGCCCCGAGATAGCGCCGGCTCACCTCGATCCCGAGCTGCTCAATGCGATCGTGTGTCGCACGCAGTCCCGCCGTATCCACCAGGCGGAACGGCAGGCCTTCGATGACCGCCGAGGCTTCAATCGCGTCTCGGGTCGTTCCCGGCACCTCGGTGACGATCGCACGGTCTCTGCCGAGCAGCGCGTTGAACAGCGACGACTTGCCCGCGTTCGGTTTGCCGGCGATGACGACCAAAGCGCCTTCGTGCAGCCGCTCGCCTTCCGGGGCCGTCCGCAGCAGGTCGGCGATTCGCGTCCGGGCGTTCCCCCAGGCCGCGGCGATCCGCTCGCCGCTCACCGGTCCTCCGTCTTCATCGGGAAAGTCGATCTCGTAGCAGAGCAGCGCCTCGAGCTCCACAAGCTCGGTCCGCAATGCGGCGAGCCGTTCGGAGAGCCCACGATCGAGCTGGTGCAGCGCGCTGCGGCGCTGCGCGGGTGAAGCCGCATCGATCAGATCCGCTGTGGCTTCGGCCTGGAGCAGGTCCATTTTTCCGTTCCGCACCGCGCGGCGCGTAAACTCCCCCGGCCTGGCGTGGCGCGCCCCCGCGGCGACGAACGCCGTTACCGCCTCGGCAGGCACGAGCATGCCTCCATGCGTGAATACCTCGAGCATGTCTTCGCCCGTGTACGACTTGGGGGCGGCATAGGACGCGACGAGCGGCTCGTCGATGACCTCGTGCGTCCGAGGGTCCGTCAGCGTGGCGCGCACCACGCGCCGCGGCGTTTCGGGCAGCGGCGCGACGCAGCGCGCCGCCACCGCGAGACTACCAGAGCCAGAGAGCCGGATGACGGCTATCGCGGATCGGCCGGGAGGCGTCGCGAGCGCGACGATCGGGTCCGAGAGCATGTGACGATCAGGACGGGGCCGGCGCGGGCTTGGCCGCGCGCTGCTGGGCCATGCGGCGCCGGGCGATCCGGTACTGCTGCGGAATGCTGAAGATGTTCGACACGGCGTAGTACAGGTTCAGGCCGGACGCGAACCGCACGAACAGGACGGTCATGAAAATCGGCATGAAATACAACATCATCGTCGCCTGCGGGTTCGGCGGCGCTCCCATCTGTCCCACCTTCGAGAGCACGAACATCGAAAGACCCATGATTACGGGGATGATGTAATACGGGTCGGCACGCGACAGATCGGGAAGCCACAAGAATGGTACGCCCCGAAACTCGATCGTGTTGTTGAACACAAAAAACAGCGCGAACAGCACGGGCATCGGGATCAGCATCGGCAAACACCCGCCGAGCGGATTGACCTGGTGTTCCTTGTAGATCTTCATCATCTCGCGCTGCAGCCGCTCGGGATCGTCCTTGTAGCGGTCCTGCGTGGCCTTGATCAGGGGCTGCACAGCTTGCATGCGGATGGACGATTCCATGGCCCGCTGGTTCAGCGGCCAGAGCAGCACACGGATCAGGATGCCGAAGATCACGAGCACCCAGCCATACGCCAGGTGCAGATTCCCATGCATCCACAAGAGGATGTTCACCACCCAGATCGACACCGGCTGGATGAACGGCCGGAGCACTCCCCCGTACGGATTCGCGTCGTCCAGGTCGTGGCCGACAGCCGCCAGCCGGCGATACTCGAGCGGTCCGGCATACACCTGGAAGCGCATGTCGCCGGCCGCGGCGACCGGCAACGTGACCGAGACGGCGGCGCGGCTCGCGGTCTTGCCGGTGCGCGCGCCGCCCACGGCGATGCTCCCGGCGAACTTTGGCTCGTTCTCCTCGAGCGTCAGCGCCGCGAGCAGGAAGTACTTCGATTTCACGCCGACCCACTCGAACGGTCCATCAAGCAGTTTGGCTTCCCCGGGCTTGAGGGATTGGAAGGCCGTGCTCTGGGTCTTCCCGGCCTTCGTGACGACCGCGTAATGGCGGAAGTCGTCGGTCGAATCGGCCTCCACGGAACGGAGCCCTTGGCCGAGATCGAGGGCGAGCACGGCACCGGTCCGTCCCAACCCGGCGACGTGTCCGGCGACATCGAATCGATATTCGTCGGGCGAGAAGGTGTACTCGAGCGTCACCTGGGCGCCGCCCCGCTCGGCGATCAACGTGAGCTTCGTCCCGGGGCCCGTGACACGAAGGGGGGCGACGTTCGGCTTGAACGTCCAGTCCTCGAGATCCGCCGTGTCCGCACCCTGCACGAGCCGCATGCCCAGCAAGCCGGTGCCGGGCGGGATGAGCTGCACATTTCTGGCTGAGTCCTGCGCCGCAAATGAGCGGAACTGCAGCAGCTCCACATGCACGAGCCGGCCGCCCGAGGTCGAGAAGCCGAGCCGGTAGAGGGGCGAGGTGACCCAGACCGTCTCTGCGGGAACCGCGATGGACGGGCGGACGGGTGCACCGGCGGACGGCGCGACGACAGGAGGCGTCGTGGCGGCGGCGCTCTCCACCCCGGCGCGGTTCGTGTCCGCCGGTGCGCCCGTCCGCCTGGCCGCCGGCTTCTTGAGGAACAGACTCGGCAGCAGCGCGACGAGCAGCATCAACACGATGGCGAGAATAAAGCGACGTTCCACAGCGAGCCCTCAGGCGGGAGGCACGGGATCAAAGCCACCGGGATGGAGCGGGTGACAGCGTGCCAGACGCTTCACGCCTAACCAGCTCCCCTTCACCACCCCGAAGCGCTCGATTGCTTGATACGTATACTGCGAACACGAGGGAATGAACCGACACTGCGTGATCACGAAATGTGACAGCGTGAGCTGGTACAGCCGGATCATTCCCATCGCCGCGAGCCGCGGCCAGCGTTTCACGGTCACGTAATGTGCCTCAAGCCTTCCTGAAGCTCCGCCTGGAGCGCCGGGAACGGAAGGTCGTACGCCGAACGCTTGGCCCGCACGACGAGGTCGTGCGGCGGAAGCGCGGCCAGCGGCCCGCGGCGCAGCACTTCCCGCAGCCGGCGGCGCAGCTGGTTGCGCAGCACCGCGGAGAATTGAAATCGGGGAACGATGAATCCGATGCGGGGGTGCGGAGGACGGGTCTGATTGGGACGCCATGCGAGCTCGAGATGTGCAGTCCGCCACCGGCGTCCTTCTTCCCAGCAGGCGGCGAGATCCGAACCCCGCGCCAGCCGCGCGCGCCGGGGGAACCGCTCGCCCGTTACCGGCTCCGGTGCTTGGACGGCAACCGGAGCGCGAGCCGCTTGCGGCCCTTCTTGCGCCGCCGCGACAGCACCGCTCGTCCCCACACGTCCTTCATGCGAGCGCGGAATCCGTGCTTGTTGATGCGTCGGCGATTACGGGGACGATACGTCGGGCCCATGCGTTTCCTCTCGTGAGGCGGGGAAACCTAGCGCGTTGCCCCTCTTGGTCAAGGTTGACTTCTCCACACGCGAGGCGTACTTTCGGGCCGCCCTGCTACACCCCTACCTCTTGTCACCATCGATGGAGCAGTCGACAAAGGAAGCTTGGAAGCGTCTCCTCGACGAGGCGCGGCGTGAACTTCCCGACGCGACGGTTCGCACCTGGCTCGAGCCAGCCGAACCGATCGGGTTGGACGAGGGCCGACTGATCCTCGGCGCGCCGGATCAGTTTGCCGTCGAGTGGAACGAATCCAAGCACGCGGGCATTTTGGCCCGCGCCGCCGAGCGTGTCTTCGGCCGCCCGACCGCCGTCGTCTTCCGCGTCCAGGAAGACCGCCAGCAGCGTCCTCAAATGGATTTCTTCGTCGCCGCGCGGGAAACCGCCACGGCCGACAAGAGCGGCATCGCGACGACCCCGCTCAACGAACGCTACACGTTCCAGACGTTCGTCATCGGGAAATCCAACGAGCTCGCCGCCGCCGCCGCGCACGCTGTCGCCGAGGCTCCGGGAAAGACCTACAACCCCCTCTTCATCTACGGCGCGACGGGGCTCGGCAAGACGCACCTGATGCAGGCCATCGCGCACTCGGTGCTGCAGAAGAATCCCGAGACCCGGCTCCAGTACTTTGGCGCCGAGCAGTTCATCAACGAAGTCATCGAATCAATCCACGCCCGCACGATGTCGGAATTCCGCCGCCGCTATCGGAACGACGTCGACCTCTTCCTCGTGGACGACGTGCATTTCCTCGAAGGGAAGGAAATGACGCAGGAGGAGTTCTTCCACACCTTCAACGCGCTGTTCGAGGCCCACAAGCAGATCGTCCTCACCTCCGATCGGCCCCCCAAGGAGATCCCGGGGCTCGAGGATCGGCTCATCTCGCGTTTCGAGTGGGGGATGGTGGCGGATATCGGGCATCCCGATCTCGAGCACCGCATCGCGATTCTGCGGAAGAAAGCGGAGCAGGATCATCTCGAGCTGACGATTCCCGACGACGTACTGCGGTTCATTGCCGAGCACATCCGCTCGAGCGTGCGTGAGCTCGAAGGCTGCATCATCAAGCTGCTGCTGTTCGCGTCGCTCAAGAATCGCGAGGTGACCATCGAGCTCGCGCGCGAAGCGCTCTCGGACAAGATCCGTCAGGGCGATGACGGCACGAGCTTCGGCGGGCAGCCCACACCGTCGATCGACCGCGTACAGGAAGTCGTGGCGCGCCGCTGGGGCGTGACGCCCGAAGGGCTGCGCTCCAAGGCCCGCACCAAGACGCTCACGATCCCGCGCCAGGTCGCCATGTACCTCGCCCGCGACATGCTCGGCATGCAGCTGGTCGAGATCGGCCAGGCGTTCGGGGGGCGGGACCATTCGACGGTCATCCATTCCGTGGACAAAGTCGAGCGGCAGATGATTCGCGATCGCACCTTCAAAGAGCGGGTCGAAATGGCGCGCCAGGAGTTGTCAGCACTGTAGCCCACATGTGGGAAGGTCTCTGTGGGGGATGTGGGATTAATGCCTTGGATGTAGAACACACGAGTTGATACCAACAGTACCAACACGGCACCCACACGGCGGGAGCCGACATAGAGAGCCGATGCGTCACGAGCTTAGCGCGATCACCAACATTTCCCCGTGCTCTACTACGACTACGATTATTTCTATATATAGAGGCCTTAGAATCTTTTTCCCCAACCAGGCGCCGAGCGGGACATGAAGTTCACCATCACACGCGACCAGTTGCAGGAAGGGCTCGGCGCCGTCGCCGCGGCTGTGCCGACCAAGACCACCCTGCCGGTGCTTGCCAACGTGCTCGTCGAGGCGACCAAGCAGGGGGTCCGACTTGCGGGCACGGATTTGGACATCGCGGTAAGTACGATCGTCCCGGCCGATGTCGACGCGGAGGGCGCCGCCACCCTGCCGGCGAAGAAGCTCGTCGACATCGCGCGCGAGCTGCCGGCGGGTCCGGTGCGCATCACCGCGGCCGGCGAGGCGCGGGTCTCGATCGAGTGCGGCCGGTCGAAATTCAAGCTGCTCGGATTGCCGCGCGAGGAATTCCCCTCGTTTCCCGTGGTGAAGTTCGAGGGCGGGGGAGCGTGGCGAGCCGCCGCCGGCGTGCTGCACAAGCTCGTCGGCCATGTCGCGTTCGCCGCATCGACCGAGGAGAGCCGCCCGATCCTGAACGGCGTGATGTGGGAGCTGCGCCCCGACCGCATGCGGATGGTGGCCACCAACGGGCATCGTCTCGCGAAAATGGACGTGCCGGCGAGCGGCGGGTCGACGGCCGACCTGATCGTTCCACCCAAAGCGCTCGAGCAGGTGCGCCGGCTCATTCCGTCCGATGCCGAAATGGAGATCGCGCGGAGCGACAACCACATCGGCTTCCGCGCCGGCGGGACGCTCGTGTTCTCGCGGCTGATCGAGGGTCCGTACCCGAATTACGAGCAGGTCATCCCACGCGAGAACGACAAGACCGGCACGGTCGACAAAGCCGCGATGACCGCGGCGCTCCGGCGCATGAGCGTCGTTGCCAGCGATCAAACGCACCGGATTCGGCTCGCCTTCTCGGGCGGGGCCGTGAAATTCTCCGTGCAGACGCCGGATCTTGGCGAGGCCCAGGACGAGCTGCCCGTCACCTACGAAGGAGAGCCGCTCGAAATCGGGTTCAACGCCACGTACCTGCTCGAGATCCTCAAGTACATGCCCACTGACGAGGTGCGCTTCACGTTCAAGGCGCCGGAGCGAGCCGCGACCGTCGAGCCAGTCGGCTGGGACGATCCCGCGAGCTATATGGCGCTCGTCATGCCGCTGCGCCTGGTGGACTGAAGAGCGCAGCGTCTCACCAATGGCGGTAGATGTCGGCGCACTCCGAGAGCGCTTGCAGCAGGCACTCGGGGCTGAGTTCAAAGTCGGCGATCTGTTGGGCGAGGGCGGATATGCCGCCGTCTTCCGGGCGAGGGACCGCGCCGGGCGCCGCGACGTCGCGGTCAAGGTGCTCGATCTCGGTCTCACGCCCTCCGCCGAACTCGCGGAGCGCTTCGTGCGCGAGGCGCGCACCGTCGCCCAGCTCGACCACCCGCACGTCGTCCCGATCTACCGCGTCGGTGGATACAAGAACACCATCCTGTACATCATCATGCGCTGCGTCGACGGTATGTCGCTGCGCCAGCTGCTCGAGCGCCGGCACGAGCTCTCCATCGATGACGCCGTAAGAGTCGCACGCCAGGTGGCGGACGCGCTCGGCTATGCGCATCAACGTCACATCATTCATCGCGATATCAAACCCGACAACATTCTGCTCGACGCCTCCGGTCACGTCCTCGTCACGGACTTCGGGATCGCGAAGGCGAGTGAGGTCGCGTCCGCGTCTCAGCTCACCACCGAAGGGATGGTCGTTGGAACCCCGCATTACATGAGCCCGGAGCAGGCCACCGGCGACCGCATCGACACGCGTTCCGACATTTACTCGCTGGGGATCGTGCTGTACCAGATGCTGGCGGGAACGGTGCCGTTCGACGGCGAGTCGGCTCAGGCGGTCCTGATGAAGCAGGCGACCGGCGATCCCGCACCGATCCGGCGGCAGCGCCGTGAAGTCCCCGACAAGGTCGCGCGGGTTCTCGATCGCATGCTCGCCAAAGATCCGGCCGAGCGGTTCCAGACCGCGGAGGAGTTGAGCCGCGCCATCATCGAGGCGCGTCCGGCGGCGGCGGGCGATCGGATCGCCTTGCGTAAGCGCCGGACCCAGCCTCGGGGGAAGGGCGTGCGTCTGGCGGCCGGACTCGCGGGGTTCGTCATACTCGGGCTGGTGCTCGCGAGCATGGTGGCGTTCGGACGCGGTCCACGCCTACGGATCACCGCTCCCGTCCCGGACAGCATGAACGCCCGGTTACAGCAGCGCGGCATTCTGGCTCGGACGGACACCGCGGTATTTGCCTTCACCCCGTACGGTGACCGCGACGCGTTGCTCGTGGTGGCACTGCACCGGGTAGCGATCGCGGCACCGCGCCACTTGCGCGGCTATCCACGGGACGGGCTCGCGTACCGATTCGGAACGACATGGCACGGCTGGCCGAGGATCGTGTTCGTTCTCGATCCGGGCACCGGCACTCGCGACACCGTGTTCACGCGCTTGTCGCCGCGGGATGCCTGGGAGCTCGAGCGTGGAGTGCGCAACCTGCTCAGTCCCGCGAAGCAGCGGTGAACGCTGAGCTACGGAGCGGGCGCGGCGCGAGTGGAAATCAGGAACAGGTCGCCGGCCGTAAACGGCGTCGCAGCACGTGGACCGCTCACCGCCACACCCACCGCATCGGATGCGCCGATCGCGAACCCCAGCGTGACGGCACTGCGGTGCAGCGTCCGGTCCAGTTCGATCCTCGTCAAGAGACTCCAGCCGATCGGCCGGGACACGGTGAGGCGGAGTCCTGCGGTATATCCCAGCGCGGAATCGGTGGTGAACCGGCCCGCCGCCGAGAGCTCGAGCGCGTTCCTGGCAGTATGAACGGTGATCGCGGGAATGGCCGTCGCGCGCAGCGCGACTCCGCGGACGACGGGTTGACCGATATTGCGCACTGTTCCGGCGATGTTGACGACCTTTGTGTCGTACACGACGCCCACGTCCCAGGCGGTGGCCTTCGCTCCGCCGCGGTAGAGACTCGCCCCCATTCCCGCGGCGAGTGAATGCGATCCTGCCCCCAGCGTGACCCGGTACGTGTCGCCGCGCGTGCCGGTGTCGAACATGTCGCGTTGATAACCAAATCCAAAACCGCGCGCTTCGATGGCCCCCGAGATCTGGCTGAGCCGACCCCCTTCGCCGGGATCCGACGACACAAGATCGATATAGATGGATGCCGTTGGGCGGGCCCCGAGCCCCGCCGGATTCACCCAGATGGCGCGTGCATCGCTGACATCGCTGGGAACGAATTGCGCGTCCGTGTAATTGGCAGCCACCTGAGCGCCACCCCGACTGGCGAAGATCCCAAGCCACGCGGTTAGCGCGAGGCTGGAAGCCCGAAAGCCGGAGCGGCGAGGCGTCGGGGTTACGGGACGAGGAGGGCGCTAACGGTCGAGTGAAGGCGCTGGCTCACCGGTATGGCCAGGCCCTGGACGGGCAGCGAGATCATCATTCCTGTGGAATCGCGGCTTTCACCGCCCAGGAACCGGCCATCTTCAGCGATGAATCCCTGCGACGTGGCCGCGCCGCCACCGCTCATCTCAAACGGCTGACCGCTGTTCTGACCGGCGCCGCTCACCGTGTAGCGGGTGACCGTCTCGATCCGCAGGCTCCGCGTGCTGTTGCGAACGTCCCAGGCCGGAGCTTGCGACTGGACGATTGCGCGGCGGGTGACTTCCGACTCACCGGCTCGCTGACTGCCGGCGACGGTGTCGGTCCATTGTTCGCCGGCGCGCACCCCCGCCGCCGGAATCCGGGGAAAGAAATCGTGGAAGTTCGCCACAAATTGCGCGATGCTCTGTGCGATGGACGTGTCCATTTGCACATTACCGCGGAAGTCACCGTCGGGTCGCAAGCGGCCCCGGAACGAGAGGGCCCGCACGCGGCCCATATTGTCCGTGACCACCCGAGGCATTCCGGAATCCGGAACGACCGAATCGACGGTGAAGGACACCGGGTACCCTCCCGTGTCGGCAGGACCGCTAATGATGACCCGCACGTAAATGAGCGCTGCGAGATCCTGCGTTTGCTGCTTGCCTCCATAGGCCTGCTCGACGTGCAGCTCGCGATGGACCACGTAGCGCATCACACTCGGACCGTAGCGTACCAGATCCTGGTGCGGTGCAGGTTTCGGTGCTGTCGCCCCTCCCCCTCCCCCTCCCGCCACCGGCTTCGACGCGGGGGGCGGAGCGGCCGCGGGAGGAGCCACACCGCCGGACGGAGCCGGTTGTCGCCCCCCGCACGCGAACACCGCCACGAGCGCCCAGGTACGTGCAACGTGTTTCACCGTTCGGACTCCTGTGCCCGCTCTGCCTTGGTGCGCCCGAAGACCGCAACCATTTCGGGTCCCTCACTCGAGACCCGCAATAGCTTCCAGCCGCGCTTGCCCATATCGGCACGCCAAGCGATCAGTTTTTCCCACTCCGCCACCGATGTGCGGAACACCCGCAGGTCGGCGACAGCCTCCCACTGCGGGGGGTACGCACCTGGAGCCGGGGAAGAAGAGGAGGGCGGTAGGGCCATAAGCCGAGTTCTGTTTACCCACTGTAGTGGGCAGATGGTCATCTCTCTGGGGCGGCTGTCACCAGCCACCTCGACGCGGCCTACCCGCAGCTCAAACGACCCGGGCCGGGTCTCGCTGCCTATTTGGCCTTGCTCCGACTGGGGGTTGCCCTGCCACGTCTGTTACCAGACGCGCGGTGGGCTCTTACCCCACCATTTCACCCTTACCCGTGGATATCGGGCGGTTTGATTTCTGTGGCCCTGTCCGTCGCCTTACGGCGCCCAGGCGTTACCTGGCAGTCTGCCCTCTGGAGCTCGGACTTTCCTCGGACGCGAGGTTCCAGCTCTCGCGCCGCGACCATCCTACCCTGCCGCCATGCCCCAAAGCTATGAACGCCGCATGTTCCGCGAAAGGTTTACCGCGCCAGATGTCGCAGTACCTGTGACAATGTGTCATTCGTCCCGACCTTGAGGCCGGGCGTCGCAGCGCGGGTTTCCCCCCCTCCCCCTCCGGCCACCCAAAACCCGTCGTTCTCCTGGAACACGATTTCCTTCAGGCTGTTCACGTTGCGGCCGCGGGTCATGACCGAGGAGAGCTCGGTTGCATGCACGGCGTTGATGCCGCGCGCGCGGTACGCCGCGAGCAGGTCATGCGTCAATACCTCTGGTGTGAACAGCAGGAGGGGCCGTTCCGGAAGCGTGAAGCCCCGCATCAGCCCCATGCTGAGCCAATCCCCTGGGGCACGCGGGACTCGGAACGCGAAAAACAATCCCGGTCGCTCCTTGAGAATCCTGTCACGCAGCGCGCTCGCCTTTTCGGCCACTTGATCCTCGAGCGTCCGGTAATAGGCGCCGAGCAGCCCGGCGTCGCGGAGTGCCCGTAACCGGTCGGGAAACCGAACGGAGTCGCTGAGCGCCGACCCCAGGTGCGGGAGGACCTGGTGCCAGGCGCCGTCGCAAAACTCCCCCCCCACGCTGGCGCCGGCCACCCGAATCGTGGGGATCGAATCGAGATCGATGGCGACCGCAGGGATGAGCTGCCGCAAGTCCGCGGCAAGCCGCGCCAGCGTAACCAGCTCTGCCGTCAAGCGAGGTTCCCCGAACAACGAATCGAGCTGGCAGGGCGCGGTCGCGCCGGGCGCGAATGCCGTACTGGTCGCGCCCGCGCGCAGCACCCGGCGGTAATCGACTGCCGGGATCCAGGCGACGCTGGTGGGTTGTAGCAGGTTCACGGCATCGCGCCACGCTTTTCGCACGGCGGCGCGCTCATCCCAGAGATGATGCATTGAGTCCGCTACCGTCCCCGCATCGACATCGCCCGCGAGGAGGTTGTACCCTGCTTCGTCCAGCGATCGGACGAGAGAATCGAGAGACGCAGCGGACCGGGGCGTCGCGGACGTCGTGGCGCCGCGGGAAACCAGCAGGGCCGTCCACAGCGCGCGGATGCCCGTCTCGTGAATCCACGATGGCACGCCCACCGGATGTGTCGTGTCGTCCACCGCCGACAAGGGGACGGTTTCGCTCGTGCCGGGGGGGACGGGCGGGGGGGCTTCGAGCTCGGCGGCGAATTGGGGGCCGGGCAGTACGAGCCGGCTGCGTCGTTGGGCCGGCGGAACGTGGGCCCATTCCGCCGGCCTGCGGATCCAACGGGCGAAGGCGACCAGGAAGCGCTCCGTGTCCTCCATCGCGTCTCGTTCGAGCACCGGCATGGTCGTGGGGATGTTCTGTGCCCCCAGGGCCCCCAGCGCCGTGCGACTTACGACAACGACGATCCCGTCGCCGATTCGGGCGGCGGCTATTACCGGCGCGCTCGGGGCTGCGATCCGGCCCTTGGCGCCCTGAATCCAGGCCCGCCCGGCTCCCGCCGCGATCACCGCAGGGCGGCGCTCGACATCCAGGAGATGATTGCGGTCGAGGGGGAATTGTCCGTACACCGACCCCAGGGGATCGTCGCCCAGTCGCCGGCCCTCGACCCAGGGCTGTGGCCGTGGCGACCCGCCTCGCGGCAGCGTATCCCGCAGCACATGATCGCTGATCGAGATACCGGCACCTTCCCACGCGAGCCACTGATTCACCGTCGAGCGGTCGAGTGTGCCGACGCTATCGACCGCATAGCCAAGCACGAGCGCGCCGCCGCGATTGACCCATTCATGCAGGAGCGTTACGTCGCCACTCGTCATCGCATCCGAGGCGCCTTCCGGTTCGCGACCCAGCAGGAATAGGAGCGTGTGATACCGCCTGAGGTCGGATCGGGCGAGGTGTGGATAGAACCGCCGGTACTCGACGGTAAATCCCGCGCGCTGCCAGGGATGGGCGGTGGCGGTGAGGAGTGCGGGGTCCGTCATGCTCAAATCGAGCACCAACACTCGGCGGGCTTCCGGGGCGCAGGCGGCTTGGGAGCAGAGCAAGAGGAATGCTGCGCTCGCAACAAGCCGCTTGCGGCGGGATTTCACGGGGTTGGTGTCGCGCCGAGCCGCGCGAGCCCCCGGCGCGCGGCTTTCATGTACAGCTCGAGCATCGGATCCCCATTCGCGCCCACCGCGAGGACGAAGCGATAGGCGGCAATGGCGGCGTCGCGATCACCGGCGTGCTCCGCCGCTTCCGCGCGGGTCAGCATCTTGTCGAGATCTTCCGGCGTCCGGGCGGAGTGACCAGGATCGCGGGCCCACCGTGCCTCACTCCGCATGTAGAGGTATCCCCCGGCGGCCGTGAGTCCCACCGCGACGATCGCGATGCCGATGCCGATCCAACGACTGCGCTTGCGGCGATCCGGCGTAGAATCCGGGAATTTCGGTTCTGTCATGGTTTCAGCACGCCTTGAAAATGCCCCTGATGACAAAGAGAACGCGCTCCTCGCTGCCTCAAAATATTGAGGGGTGGTTGACGCTGGGGAACTATGCTGTTCGTCGCATGGTCACCGTCTGTACCGTACTGCCGGCTCCAGAGCGGCCCCGCGTCGATGCGGCGGGGGAGGGGTGCTTTCACACGGTACACGTCGAATCGTGCCGGGACGTGTTGGCCACCGCGCGACGGCACCATGTCGACGCGCTCTTTCTATCCGTCCACCGTTGCGGAGGCCACGAGCTGCCGGTCGTGGCGCGCTTTGTTCGCGAATTTCCGGCCATTCCGGCGGTCGCGCTCGTGTCGCGCCACGACAGCCAGGCCACCGACACGCTGCTCAAGCTTGGTGCGACAGGAGTTCGCGTCGCGGTCGACTGCACCGAGCCTGCGGGCTGGCGCAGGCTGCGCGACCTGGTGAGCCATCCCGCGTCCCCGGTCGCGGCCGTGATCCTCGCGCGCGTCCTGCCCGTCCTCGGGGAGGCGGCCGGCGAGTCGCGCCTGTTCTTCGAGGTGGTTGCGCGCCTCGCCCCCGTCCTCACGACCGTCCGGGGCTTATCCCGCCACCTGCGGGTAGGCCCGAGCACGCTGATGTCGCGCTTCTTCCGCGCCGGATTGCCGTCGCCCAAAACCTATCTCGCCGCAGCGCGGCTTTTGCACGCCGCATACCTGCTGCAGAACCCGGGAATGTCGGTAGCTGACGTGGCGTACCGGCTGGACTATTCGTCGCCCCAGAGCTTCGGCCGCCATCTCAAGGCGATGCTCGGAGTCACCGCGGGTGAATTTCGCCAGCGCTTTCCCTTCGAAGTCGCTGTAGCCCGATTCGTCGACCTGCTGATCATCCCGTACCGGGAGGCCCTGCGTGCGTTTCACCCCCTCAACGCGGGGATCTGGGACCAAGGACCGGACGGCGCTCGTGCCTCCTGGACGGGATGAGCCGCGGGGGCCGCAGGCGGCTCGCGCGTGCGCTGCTCGCGCGACAGCACCGAGAACCGGGCGATGCTTGCCCGCAGGCGCTCGGCAAGCTCGGCGAGCTGTTGTGAGGTGACCGTCAGATCGCTCATGGAAGCGATTTGCGCTTCGCTCGCCGCGGCAGCGCTATCCGCGTTCTGTGAGGAGCTGGTGGCGGTACCGGCCACCCGCTGGAGCACGCCTGCCAGATCCACCAGCCGTTGCGCCTGGCTGCGCGAGACCTCGGCGGTGGCATTCACGAGATCGCCGATGAGCTGAACGCCCTCGTGCAGCTCCTGGAGCGCGCCATCCGCTTCAGCGGTTACCGCGCCGATGTCCTGCACCTTTTCTTGGCCCGACTCCATCGCGCGCGCGGCGGCTTCAATGCCGGCGCGCAGCTCGGAGACCAGCTCGGTCACGTCCCGAGCCGACTTGCCGGCCTCTGCCGCCAGGGTGCGAACTTCGGTGGCCACGACGGCGAACCCCTCGCCGTGCTCCGCGGCGCGCGCCGCCTCGATCGCCGCATTCAGCGCGAGGAGGTGCGTCTGGCGCGCGATACGTCCAATCGTGCGCGCGAACACGCCGATGCGTTCCGACATTGCCGACAGGCCAGCCACCGTCGATGCCGTGGTGCGCACTTCTTCTCCGACCGCGCGCAGCGTCTGGTTTGCCCGCGCCACGCGATCGCGTCCTCGCTCGGCGGCGGCGATCAAACGGCTCGCGTCGGCCTGCATCAATTCCGCGCGAACCCGCAGCGCCTGTGCCTGATCGGCCGCCTTCGCGCTTTCCCCACGCGCTCCGTCCACGGTGCCGCGCTGCCCGCCGAGATCGGTGGCCAGCTGTCGGGCGGTGTGCCCAACGGCGTCGGAGGTGGCATGCAGCTCCTCGGCCGACGCCGCGAGCTGCTCGGCGAATGCCGCGACCTCGTCGGCTTCTCGCTGGACCGTGGATATCGTGCCGCCAATCTGCTCGAGCATGCGGTTGAAGCTCTTCTCGAGAAACCCGAGCTCGTCCGACTGGCCCGCGGCTGCGCGAATCGCCAGCTGTCCCTGCTCGGCAATACCCATGACGCTGCGCGCCTGCCGGATCCGCTCGATCAGTGTCGCGGGAATGCGCTTCAACGCCATGGCCACCGAGATAAAGACGATCGTCTCGAGCAGCACGATGGAGCCGAGGGCCGCCGTGCCACCGTAAAGCTCGCGATGAAGCTCATTGGCTCCGATGTACACCAGGGCCGAAATCAGCACGAGGAAGTCTCCGACGGCTTGCCCCTGATCGAAGGCGTAGGGAAGCACGGCGATGAAGAACGCGGCGATGAAGCCCCCGTGCCCGAACCAGAGGACGAGCACGCCGACGAGCAGCACATCGAACAGGGCGAGCACGTAGATGAGCCACCAGCGGTACCACCCCCGCTCGACGACCACGCCGGCCATCAGGTTCAGCGCGCCGGCAATTCCGAAGACGAGGACCATCGTGCCGGGGCGGGTATGAACCGCTCCGCCAATCCACCCGAGCACGCCGAGCAGGAATCCGCCGCCAATCATGATCCAGCGGCGCCGGTACGCCCGGGCCACACCTTCCAGGTCCTTGAGACGCTGTTCGGCGCCGCTCGCGTCGTCCCGCCACCCGCGCATCCGGGCGGCCAGAGATCGTTTTGAAACGAGTGGATTCGTCATTGCCGCCCGGCCGTGAGCTCGGCTGCCCTGACCAGGACCGCAACGTCATATCCCGCTTGCCGCAGCGACTCCCCCCCGCCCTGTTCCCGGTCCACGACGCCCAAAACGCCACGCACTATCCCGCCTTCGGCCTCGACCGCCTGGATCGCCTCGAGCGCTGATCGCCCGGTCGTGATGACATCCTCGACCACGACCACCCATGCACCGCGAACGAAGCAGCCCTCGATGCGTTTCCCTGTTCCGTGCGTCTTTGCTTCCTTTCTGACAGAAAACGCGTCAATCAGACTTCCCCGGGAGCGTGCCGTCGCGGCAATCGCATAGGCGACAGGATCGGCACCCATCGTCAGCCCTCCGACAAGCGCCGGCTGCCAATCGGTCGCCATGATTCGCGCCAGCCCAAGTTCGCCGATCAGCTGCAATCCCTCGCCGGACATCGTGGTGCGGCGTGCGTCGATGTAAAAGCTCGACCGCTGGCCGGACGCCAGCACAAAATCCCCGAACTGCACTGAGCGGCTACGGAGGAGCGCTCGAAGCTGCTCCATTCGTGAGTCAGAGGTCATTAGTAGTTGTACAAGCAACTACCCACATCACCGCCTCAGCAATGAGTTCAAGAACCCGCGTCGCTCTGGCTTTGTATCTCGTGATGCATCAGATACTTGCGCGGCGAACTCGAGCACCGTGGCCGGCCGCTTACCGGCGTCACGCTCGAGCCCCCGCATCACCGCGGACTCGAGTTGCGCGGGAAAGCTTCTACCGGGCACGGCGCGGCCGAGTGGCCTGGGGTCCTCGCTGAGCAATTGCTGAAACAGCTCTCGAGGCGTGCCCCCGCCGAACGGATGCTGGCCGGTGAGCAGGTAATACGTGATGGTCGCGAGACTGTAGATGTCCGCGCGGCTGGTTACCAACTCTCCGGACAGCGCCTCTGGGGCCACGTATTGGAGGGTTCCGACGAAGAACCCGGTCCGGGTGAGGCGCTCGTCAGCCGCCAGATCGGCGTCCTGGGCGATGCCGAAATCCAGCAGCTTCGCCGTGCCGGTTGCCGCGTCATACATGATGTTCTCGGGCTTGAGATCGCGATGAATGATCCCGGCGGCGTGCGCCGCCGCGAGTGCCGCTGCTAGCTGCGTGACAATGCGCGCCACGACGTCGGGCGGCACCGGGCCACTTTGTTGTGCGAACTCCGACAGGGGTCGCCCAGTCGCCCATTCCAACGCGAGATAATGCAAATCACCCGCGTCTCCGAAGTCGTAGGTACGAACCACGCCTGGATGCTCCACGCGCTTCCCGTAGCTCGCCTCCCGCAGAAAGCGCTGCACGGCGGTGGGGTCGCTCCGCAACCGGGCGCGTAATACCTTGAACGCGCACGGTCCGTGCACCGGGTGCTCTGCCCGGTACACCTCGGCTGTGCCGCCCTCGCCGATGCGCTCCTTGAGCGCGTACCCGGCGATGGTGCGACCTGCGAGGTTCTCAATTGGCATGGACTTGCGCGAAACTAATGCCCGGATTTGATCTTGAGCAAGTGATCCGGCGGTGCGCCCGCGCGCTCGTGCTTGCCGTGGCAGGAATCGGGTGCGGGCAGTGGCAGCGGAGCGGGACGGAGCCCCGTCCGGCCACGCCAAGCACGACCGTCCCCGCGCTGTTCGATCCCACCGCCGTGTATCGCTCGATGGGCTACATGGTGGGTGGCGGCGGCAATTCGCCACTCTCATTCATTGGTTCGGTGCGTTACCTGGCTCATTCGAGCGCTGACTCCACGCTTGCCGTGTTCGCGATGACCCTCCCGAATCGTGGACTGAGCTTCCATAAGAGCGGCACCGACTATGTCGCGGATTATCACGTGGACGTGGTCTTCCGGCGTGGAGATGTCGTGGAGCGGCAGATCTCGCGCGATGAAACGGTCGCGGTGCATAGCCTCAAGGAAAGCGTGAGGGAAGACGAGAGCATCGTGTTTCAGCAATTCATTCCGGTCCGTCCCGGAATCACCAAGGTCCAGGTGCGCGTGCGCGACCGAAACGGGCCCGGAATCGCCGAAGTCGAGCAGACCGATACGGTGCCGCGTCTGGGAAGAGGAGCGGGCGTAGAAGGGAAGAGCCTGGGCTCACCCATACCGTTCTACGATGGGACCGGTCGTGAACAAACCGATGCCCTTCCCAAGCTCGTCCTCAATCCGCGGGCGACCGTTCCGTATGGCGAAGACCTGCTCCGGTTCTACTTCGAGGCATATGGACTCGGCGGGGGTCAGCCGCTCGTCACGCGAATTGTCGACCCAAGCGGACTGGAGTTGTGGCGCGACACCGTAATGCTTACGGGCGTGCTTCCCCTGGCCAGCGCCGAGATCGCCATCGAATCCAACCAGTTTCCGGTGGGGTTGGCGGAACTCGTGGTCGAGGCTCCCGGCGCAGGGCTCGAGGCGCGCACGCCACTGCTCGTGAGTCTCTCCGACGAATGGGCCATCGCGAACGTCCAGGATCTACTGGACCTGCTGCGTTATTTTAGCCGTCAGGATCTGCTCGCGAAGCTCCGCCGCGCGGCGCCCGAAGACCGGGCGGCGGTGTGGCGTGAATTCTATAAGGCGACGGACCCGGTGCCGGGTACCGCAACCAACGAAGCCCTGGACGTCTATTTCCAGCGGCTCCGCAGCGCCAACGGCGAATTCCAGGAGCCGGGGATTCCCGGATGGAGGACGGAGCGGGGTGAGGTCTTCATTACCTTAGGGGGGCCGGACGAGGTCTTTAATCCGGGCAGTCAAGTCGCAGTCAATGACGTCCGCTTGATCCGGTGGAGATACACGAATTTGCGGTTGACTCTGGAATTCAGAGACGAGGTCGGTTTCGGGCAATACCGCCTGACGCCCGAATCCCGCGCCGAATACTCCCGTGTCCTGGCACAGGTGCGGCAGCACGAGTGAAGGGACCGCTGCTCGCATTTTGTGTTGCGGTGGTGATCGCGTCACCCCTGCTCGCCCAGGATAGCCAGCTCGTCACGCAGCGCGCCGAGTCGCTGAAACAAGCAGGCCGTCCCTGGCACGCCGCCGAGTTGCTGCTGAGGGCCGCGAGCCGCGATTCCCATCCCAAGGCCGACATCGTGTTGCGTGGGGCGGAGGCCGAGCTTGCCGCGCGGCGCTACGAACGGGCCAGGACGCTGTTGACGGGACAGCCGTGGCTCAACGGCTACGAGAATGGCGAGGCGCTCGCCGTTCTGGCGGAAGCCGAGGAGCGCCTCGGAATGGAAGGTGCAGCCGCCCTGCACTACGCGGAGGCGCGCCTGCATGCCCAGGGTGCGCGGGCGGCAGTGCTTTCGGTTCGGGCCGGTGCGGCCTGGGAACGGCTCGGTGCGTTCGATTCCGCCGCGGCCGCATACGCCGCCGCCCGGACGGAATTGCCGGGAATCGGACAGTGGCTGCGGCTGCGGGAAGCGCGGGTTACGCCCGATACGGCTCGGGCATTCGCCCTGTTCGCGGATCTCGCCCCGCCGGCCTCTCGTCAGATCCCGGTCACGCGTGCGCGCGCCTTGCTCACCGCTCGCGACACCGCGCTCGCCCTCGATGCGTTCGCCGCGGCCGGGCACGCCCTCGATGTCGTCAGACTCGCGTTGGCGAACGGTGACACGGCACGGGCCCGCCGTTCACTCTATGACCTGCTTGCCAGAAGCCCGGAGAGCGATGATGCGGCGAGCGGCGTGGGGATTGCACTCGCCACGCTGCCGCCACAACTGCCTGCCGAACGCGTAGCGGTCGCGCATGCCCTGAAGCTGCATGGAGGGACGAACGACGCGCTGCTCGAGGTCGGGCGAGCCGTGCAATCCGGCGACTCGAGCGGCGCTACCCTGCTCTTCTATGGCGAGCTGCTGGCGAGTACGGGCCGTTCATCGGACGCAATCCGCGCGTACGAATGGGCGGCCCGCGACTCGTCGGCGCGGGCGCTGGCGCTGTACCGCCGCGGCCGGCTGCTGGCCCGTTCGGGACAACCTGACGGCCTGGCGGCACTCGCGAGCTTCGCCGAGGCGTACCCCGGCGACTCGGCGGCGCCCTCGGCATTGTATGCCATCGCTGACACGTATGCGGGCAGTGGGGACAAGAAATCCTCGCGGCGGTGGTTCACGAAGCTGCTCACTCTCTATCCCGTGGACCCGCGCGCCTCGCTGGCGCGCTTCCGTCTCGCAGCAGAGTTCTCGCAGCGTGGGTTTCAGGACAGTGCCGCCGCACTGTATCGTGCCGAGGTGTCGGCCGGCGGGTCGCAGCGCCTGGCCGCGCGCTACTGGCTCGGCAAGCTGGCGGCGGCGCGGCACGACCGGGCCACCGCGCGGACGATCTGGCTGGCGCTCGCGCGCGATGACTCGCTCGGGTATTACGGAATTCGCGCGCGGCGCGCGGCACGGTTGGCGCCGCTGCGGATTACGGAGCCACCCGCGGACTCGGGTTCGGCCGCCGCGACCCTCGCGCTGGCACGACTCGATACCCTGGTGCTCGCGGGGCTCGACTCGGAGGCGCGACTGGTGGTGCAGGACATCGTGAGCCACCCGCCGACCGAGCTGCCGGCGCTGCTGGTCTGGAGTGACGGGCTGGCCAGGCGAGGATGGGGTCCCGCGGCGGTGCGGTTGGGGTGGCAGGCCGCGCTCCTTGCGCCGAACGACGCACGCGTGCTGCGCGCGATCTTTCCCTGGCCGAACCGGGCGGCCGTGGAAGCGGAGGCGCAGGAGTTCAACCTCGATCCCCAGCTGCTGGCGGGAATCGTGCGGCAGGAAAGCACGTTCGATCCGGAGGCCGTGTCGCCCGCCGGCGCGCGCGGACTGGCTCAGCTCCTTCCCCGAACCGCTGCCTTTACGGCGAAGGGGCTCGATGTGGCGTTCGATACGGACTGGATCACCGTGCCTGATCTGAACCTGCACCTCGGCGCCGCGCACTTTTCCGAGTTGCTGCGGCGATTCGGCGGCCGCGTCGATGCCGCGGTGGCCGCGTACAACGCCGGCGCACCAGCCGTGCGCCGTTGGCTTGGGCGCCAAGGTGCCGACGACGCCGACACGTTCATCGAATCGATCCCGTTTGCCGAGACCAAGGGATATGTCCGCGCCGTGTTGCGCAACCGCGAAGTGTATCGTGCGCTCTACGTGAAAGCCGGAGAATGAGGCGCCCCGGGCGTTCTTGACAACCGGAATTTCGATCGGCAAATCTATTCGTGCCCGGCCTACCGCCGGGCGGCGCATGCGCCCGACTGAGACTTTGCAGGAGGCCGATCGGATGGCAAAGGGAAAGGTGAAGTGGTTCAATGACGCCAAGGGGTACGGGTTCATTGAGCAAGAAGGCGGAGACGATGTCTTCGTGCACTTCTCGGCGATCCAGATGGATGGGTTCAAGACGCTCGCCGAAGGGCAGGCGGTGGAATTCGAGGTGAAGAACGGCGACAAGGGATTGCACGCGGCGAACGTAACGCGAGCGTAGCAGTACCCGACGCCATCTGTTCAGCCCCGCTCGGACGCTCGGGCGGGGCTCGTCATTCCCCGATTGTTATCTTCCGCCATGGCATCCCCTCCCGCGCAGTCCCGGACGTTGTTTCTCGTCGACGGCTACGCGCTCATCTATCGTGCTTTCTACGCCATGATCGCGCGTCCGCTCACGACAAGTCGGGGGGAGAATACGTCGGCGGCCTGGGGCATCACGAATTTCCTGATGCGTATCCTGGTCGAGCACCGGCCTGATTATCTCGCCTGGGTGCACGATCGCGGCGTGTCGTTTCGTCAAGCCCGCTACCCGGAGTACAAGGCCACTCGCGAAAAACTCGATGAGCAGTTGCAGCAGGATTTCGACCGCTCGCTCGAGCGGATCCGGCAGCTGCTCGACGCATTCGGGATACCGGTCATGGCGGTCGAAGGCTACGAAGCCGACGACGTGATCGGGACCATGGCCACCGCCGGGCGCGCGCGCGGCCTCGATGTCGTCATCGTGTCGGGCGACAAGGACTTCTATCAGCTCGTGGAGCCGGGCATCCGACTGCTCAATCCGGGCCGGGGCGGTGCAGCCGGGATCGAGGAGCACTGGGTCGACGAGCGCAATGCGAGCGATCGGTTCGGAGTCCCGCCCGAGCGTGTCGTGGATTTCCTGGCGCTCGTGGGTGACAACTCGGATAATGTGCCCGGCGTCAAAGGAGTCGGCGAGAAGACCGCGCTCGAGCTGCTCAAACAGTACGGGGATCTCGATTCCGTGCTGGCGCACAGCGCGGAGATCTCCGGGAAGCGGCCCCGCGAAGCGTTGCTGCAATACGCCGATCTGGCCCGGCTGTCGCGAGAGCTGGTGACGATTCAGCGCGACGTGCCTATCACCCTCGACCTCGACGCGGTCCGGGTGCGGCCGCCCGATGCCCAGCGGCTTGCCCAGCTGTTCGCGGAGCTCGAGTTCCGCACGCTGATCCCGAAACTCGACGAGCTTGGGGCGGGGCGCACCGGCGGTAACGGGGCATCCGGCGGGCGCGGACCACACACGCTCTCTCGTTCCGTTCCCCAGCCGGCTCAGAACCCGCTCATACTCGGCGCCCCCGCCGAAGTCGCAGCGATGGTCGCCGAGCTGCGGGCCGCGGGGCTCGTTGCGCTCGACATTGAAACGTCAGCTCCCGATCCCCTTCGAGGGCACCTCGTCGGAATGTCGCTCGCGGCGGGCGCACAGCGGTCCTGGTACCTGCCGTTTAGCCACGTGGCGCCCGAAGGAGTGCTGGCCGCCAGCGAGCCGCCGGCCAATCTTCCGCCGCTCGACAACGACCTCCTCGCGCCGCTGCGCGCGCTGCTCGAGGATCCCGCCGTTCCGAAGGCGGGGCACGATGTGAAGCAGGACTGGCTGATTCTCCGGCGAGCGGGCATCGAGCTCGCCGGGGTGGCGCAGGACTCGATGCTCGCGAGCTTCGTGCTCGATCCCGGCCGGCGCGCCCATACCCTCGAGGAGCTGGCCCACGATCGGCTTGGAGTGGTGCTGCAGAATCAAGCGCTGCTGCTCGGGAAGGGGAAAACCCAGCGCCAATTCGACGCGGTGCCGGTGCCGGAGGCGGCGCGGTACGTCTGCGGCAATGCGGAGACGGTTCTCCTCCTCATGGAGTCCTTCCGCCCGGAGCTCGAGGACCACAAGCTCCTGCCCCTGCTCGAAACGATCGAGCTGCCGCTCCTTCGGGTGCTGGTGGGGATGCAGTGGCACGGTGTGCTCGTGGACCGGAGCCGGCTTGCCGAGATCTCGCGGACGCTGGCGATCGAGCTCGCGCAACTGGAACGCGACATCTACGCCGCCGCGGGTACCGATTTCAACCTCAACTCCACCCCGCAGCTCCGCACCATTCTGTTCGACAAGCTCCAGCTGCCGCTGCTCAAGAAGACGAAGACCGGAGCGTCGACCGACAGCGATGTGCTCGAACGGCTCGCGGCCATGGGGCATGAGGTTCCGCGACTGCTGCTCGACTATCGCGAGCTCTCGAAGCTCAAGTCCACCTACGTGGATGCGCTTCCCACCTATGTCAATCCCGAGACGGGCCGCATTCACGGGAATTTCAATCAGAGTGGGGCGGCCACGGGGCGGTTGTCGAGCTCGGAGCCGAACCTGCAGAACATCCCGGTTCGAACGCCCCGTGGGGAAGCCATTCGACGCGCATTCATCGCTCCGGCAGGCAGCGTGCTCCTGACCGCCGATTACTCGCAGATCGAGCTCCGTTTGCTGGCCCATTTCTCCGGTGATCCGGCGTTCGTAAGCGCGTTCGGGGGTGGCGACGACATCCACCGGCAAACCGCGGCGATCATCTTCGGCGTGCCGCAGGAGCAGGTCACGCCGGAGATGCGGGCGCGAGCGAAGACGATCAATTTTGCGACCATCTACGGCCAGGGTCCCGTCGCACTGTCGCACCAGCTCGGGATCACGCTCGATGAGGCGAAGGAGTTCATCAAGGCCTACTTCACGCGGTTCGCCGGTGTACGCGCGTGGCTCGATCGAACCATCGCGTCGGCCCGGGAACAGGGATATGTGGAAACGCTCTTCGGACGGCGGCGCTACATCCCGGAACTCAGAGACCGCAACTTCAATATTCGCGCATTCGGCGAGCGCACGGCGACCAACTCCCCGCTGCAGGGATCGGCCGCCGACTTGATCAAGATCGCGATGACGCGAATCGACCAGGCATTGCGCGAAGGCGATTCCCGCGGACGCCTCGTGCTGCAGGTGCATGACGAGCTGGTCCTCGAGGTCCCCGAATCCGAGCAGGTTCGTACCAGAGCTCTTGTAAAACGCCACATGGAAACCGCCGCCGAACTGCGCGTGCCCTTGGTCGTAAGTACCGGCGTGGGAAGGGATTGGGTAGATGCCAAGGGGTAGCACATGTCTTGCACGGGGTGGCTGCGATTCCAAAATTGTGGGGGCACCCCCGCTCGTTTGTGCAGTATCGCCGTGGTCCACCCAACGGAGGGGACGCGTGGTCGCACGTACCGGTGTTGCCCGCAACGGCTTCACGCTGCTCGAGCTGCTCGTGGTCGTGGTGATCATTGGGGTTCTCGCCGCGATCGCGATTCCCAAGTATTCGAATACGCGCGAGAAATCCTACGTCGCGGCCATGAAAACCGACCTGCGGAATCTCGCGACCGCGGAGGAAGCGTTCTTTTACGACAGCGCCAAATACACGCTGACGCTGGCACAGATGAACAATTTCACTCCCACCCCCGGAGTGACCATTACGGTGAACGAAGCGACCAAGCTGGGATGGTCCGCGACAGCTGTCAGCGCCAACACCCCCAGGCAGTGCTACGTGTTCTCGGGCAGCGCCGCCGCCATCGGCTCCGCGACTATCGAGGGCAACATCTCCTGCTCGTAACCACCTGCCGGGAATTCTCCCGGCGGTTTGATGGAATGTGTCATGCGCTCGATGGGGGGATCTGGCTCCATCGCCACCGCTTGCACGGCGAGCGCATGGCGCACGTCGTGAGCGCCAATCGCGACTTGCTGCTCGCGTTCGGGAGGGAACTGGGACTCGAAGAACGCTGGCTGCAATACAAACCCCTCAAAGATCCGCGAACAGGAATAAGGAAAGAGGCCTGGCACTGGGACTTGCTGAGGGGACGGTTGGAGCAATTGGACGGAATGCTGCGGGACAAGCACGGGCCGGATACGTAGTCCTGCTTACTTCGTGGTCGGAACCGCCTCGTCTTTAGGGGCGCGGACTCCTGGCCACCAATTCCATCGTCCCGCAATGTGCATGATCGCGGGCACCAGCACCATGCGGATCAACGTCGCGTCGAGCAGCACCGCGGCCGCCAGGCCGAATCCAATCAGCTGGACCGCCAGCACCCGGGTGAACGCGAAGGTCCCGAAGACGAGAATCATGATCAGCGCTGCGCTCGTAATCGTGCTCGCCGTAGCGGACAGCCCTTCCATCGTCGCGTAATCGTTCCGGCCCGTCTTGTCGAAGACCTCTTTCACTCGCGTGAGCAGGAAGACCTCGTAGTCCATAGAAAGGCCGAACACGGTCGCAAAGACCAGCACCGGCGCGACTCCCCAGATGGCCTGCGTGGGTCCCTCGAGACCGAACAGACGTCCGCCGTACCCATGCTGGAATACGAGCACCGTGAGCCCGAACGCCGCACTGACGGATAGACAATTGAGCAACACCGCCTTGAGCGGAACGAGCAGTGACCGAAACGCGAAGAACAACATGATGGCGGTCACGCCCAGGATGAAGCCGAATGACAACGGCAGCTTGCGCAGCAGCTCGAGCTGCGCGTCGAGACTCGAGGCCGCAAATCCGCCGACCAGGATCCGCGCCCCGGTGAGGCCGCGGACGCCGCGGCGCGCGAGCGCGCGCACGCTGCGGGCCAGTTCCATCTGCCCCGTGAGCGACACGCTGTCCGCTGGAATCACGTCGATGAGCGTGGTCCGGTTGTCGCTGCTCAAATAGGCGTTCAGGAACCGGGGATTGCGCGCGCGAGCCGCCGCAATGTCGCTGTAATAGATCATCAGCTGCAGCGTGGACATCCCTCGCTGCAGGTTCGCGATCCCGCGCACTTCCTTGACTCGCGGATACTTCGCGATCGAATCGGTCAACACTTTGAGACCAGCGATCTCAGGCGCGCTCAGGCGCCCTCCTGCGGGCAGCTGCACCACCATCCTGATCGGCGTGATCACGCCGCTGGCCCCGATCGAGCGTAGCTCGGTCCACGCCTCTCCCGACTCGGATTCGGGCGGAAACCAGTGCGTGGCGGGGAGGCCGAGCTTGATCTGCGTGAGTGGCGCGGTGAGCAGCGCGACCCCCGCGGCACCGAGAAACACCGCCCGCCACGGACGATGTCCGAGCCACCGAGCCCACCGCTCCCATCCGGTGGGCGCGTGGAATCTCGCCAGAGGGCGCGCCAGCCATTTCGGCCGATCAATATTCCGCCCGAGATAGGAGAGCATGGCAGGGAGAAAGGTCGTGGCCAAGAGCACTGCGACGGCGACGACGATCAGGCCGCCCATCCCGACCGAACGGGTGTCCGTCAATGAGGTCGTGAGCACCAGCGCCAAGAATCCAACGATCACGGTGATCCCGGACGTGACGACCGCGGAGCCCGCGGTTTCGATCGTGCGGATCGCGGCGGCGGCCGCATCGAGTCCCCGGTTCAGCTCCTCCCGGAACCGGGTGACGATCAGCAGCGAGTAATCGATGCCGACGCCGAGACCCACCATGGTCGTAATGTTGAGCACGAAGACCGACATCGTCTGAAACCGGGCCGCCACCGTCACGAGGCCGAGCGCGATCGTGATCGCGAGCACGCCAACCACAATTGGAAGCATGGCGGCAACGAGCGCGCCGAACGCGACGACCAGCACGAGCAGGGTGAGGGGCAGCGCTCGTCGCTCGCCTTGATCGGTGTCCTCGGCCGAGATGGTTCGAACGTCGTAGTCGAGCGCCGGGGTACCGGTCACCTTGACGTCGTATCCCGCCGCCGTAGGCATGCGGGCGAGCGTGGCGCGGATCGAATCCCGCAAATCCGGAACGAAGTTATTGCTGACGTCTTCCGCCGCGCGGTTGGTCAACGCGCCGATCAGGAAGGTGGTGCGGCGATTCGGCGCCACGAGGGTCGACTCTCCCAGCGCGGCAAGCGAAACCACCTGGCTGATATACGGGAGGCGGCCCGTAGCGGATTTGAGCGAGTCGAGCACGGCTCCGAATCGTGGATCCGTCGCCGGCACCGGGCCCTGAACCACGATCGCCACATATTCGGCGAACGGACTCGGAAAGGCGCGCCGCAGGACGTCGTTGGCCCGGCTCGCCTCTGTCGGCCGGGTCGACCGCCCCCGGACTTCGAGGACGCGTTGGACATGGGCCGCACGGGGTAACAGCAGCACGGCGAGAACACCCCATGCCACGATGACCCAGATCCGCCAACGAATCAATGCGCTTGCGTGAAGCGCGATCACCCGTGGTCAACCATAAAAGGGCCAGAATCATAGAGGCGGTGTGATGCACACGCTAGCGTCGCGGTACCGCCGTTCCTCATATTGCGGCATGTTCGACCGGAAGCTTCCCGCGCTCATCGCGACGCTCGCGGTAGTGTTCGCCTGCTCGATACTATGGAATGCCTTCCACAGCCCCGGCGGCGCTCAGACGTCAGCCCGCCGGAAAGCCCCATCGGACGGGGCCCTCCCGGACCCCGTCGCGACAGCCCCCGTGGTGGAAACGGTGCGGGTGGCCACGGCGCCCGTGTCGCGACCGGCGAGCGTGCCGGTTCCGGAGACGCCTCCCGCCCAGCGTGGCGGCGAGCTCAGCTACATCGAGCAGCTCGCGCGCGCCGAGACGCGGCGCCGGATTCGCGCCAGCGCGGGCTACACGTATCTCAACGAGGTGCTCGCGGAAAGTCAGGATTCGTCTCTGCATCGCTGGGACGATCGGTTCCAACGGCCCGTGCGCGTGTACCTCGCCCCAACGACCACGGTGGCGAACTTCCAGCCCGCCTTCCTGGATGCCGTGCGGGCGGCGTTCCACCGGTGGGAAGACGCCAATGTTCCCGTTCGATTCGACCTGGAGAGCGACTCGGCACGCGCGGACGTTCAGGTTCGCTGGCGAGTGCAGTTCGACATCGATCGCACCGGCCAGACGGACCTCGCCTGGGATCCAACCGGCCACATCCTCTCCGGCATCATTACGATCGCGACGTTCGACCCGAAGGGGCGACCCCTGTCGACCGACGACATCCGCGTCGTCGGACTGCATGAGGTGGGTCATCTGATCGGGCTCGACCACTCGTCGGACTCGAGCGACATCATGTTCGCCCGCACGCAGGCGCGTGATCTCTCCCCACGCGATATCCGTACGGCACTCATGCTGTACCAGATGGCGCCAGGTCCGGTGCGCTGAGCCGGGGGATTCGGTCGTGATGTTGTTGTACCTGGTGCTGTCGCTGGTCTTTACTGCTCCGGCGTCCCGTCTCGAGACCCGGGCCCCATCGTTCGATTCGATCGCTTTATCCGGGATCAGGGCGGGGGTGTACCCGGGTGCGGCACTCGTCGTGGGCCGGCGCGATACGATCCTCCTCGCCCGCGGCTACGGTCACTTCACGTGGTCCCCGACCAGTCCCTCCGTCAGCGTGGATAGCACACTCTACGACCTCGCGTCGGTTACCAAGGTGATCGCCACGACGACGTCGCTCATGATGCTCGTGGACGCGGGAAAGGTGCGTCTCAACGATGCCGTATCCCGGTACATACCCGAGTTCAACGGCGCCGGGACAGCAGACATCACCGTGCGGCAGCTGCTCACGCATACCTCGGGACTGCGGGCCACCCTGCCCCTCTACAAGGAAGCGGCGGACAGCGTCGGGGCGCTGCGCCTTGTTTACCAACAGACTCCAATCGTCCCGCCGGGACAGCGGGTGATCTACAGCGACCTGAATGCCATTCTCCTGGGCGAGATCGTTCACCGGGCGTCCACCGAGCCGCTGGACGTGTTTGCCCGGGAGCGCGTGTTCCACCCGCTGGGACTCGATGCCATGGTGTTCCGTCCGCCACGACAGCTCACCGCGCGCATCGCCCCAACGGGGTTGTGGCACGGACATCCGATTGCAGGCGTCGTGAATGATCCCAATGCGGCGCGTCTCGGCGGAGTCTCTGGGCATGCCGGGCTGTTCGCGACCGGTCGCGATGTGGCTCGATTCGCGCAGTTCATCTTACGACAGGGCACCGATCCGGCTGGCGCGCCCCTGATTCGGGCGGAGACCGTCCGGTTGTTCACGACCCGTGCCACTTCGCCGGCGCAGGGAAAAGAGGCCCGAGCGCTCGGCTGGCAGGCGGTGCCCACCGGCGAGAACGTCAGCAGCGCGGGAACGTTATTCGGACCCCGAA
Source organism: Gemmatimonadales bacterium (assembly GCA_035519195.1). Classification (GTDB taxonomy): domain Bacteria; phylum Gemmatimonadota; class Gemmatimonadetes; order Gemmatimonadales; family GWC2-71-9; genus AG25. Next base: position 6,703 of record DATIWU010000057.1, on the reverse strand, counting down.
CGTTCGGACACACCGGCTGGACGGGAACGTCTCTGTGGATCGATCCCGACCGGGATCTGTTCGTGGTGCTCCTGACGAACCGGGCGTTCGCTCCCCGGGCGCATCGTCCGTTTACCGAGCTCAAGGCGATTCGCGGAGCGCTGGCGGATGCGGCCGCACGGGAACTTGGTCCGCGCTAGGTTTAGAGTTCGGCGCAATGAGGAGGAAGTGTGCCAACCGCCGTGTTGTCCGAGGAAATTGTCAGAAGTGCCCTGCGAGGGGTCAAGGATCCTGAGCTCGACCTCAACATCGTCGATCTCGGATTGGTCTACGGCATCGAGGTGGCCGACGGGGAAGTCCGGATCGAGATGACCCTGACGTCCCCCGGCTGTCCGGCGGGTCCGATGATCACGAATGACGCGTATCGCGTGGTGCGTGGACTCGAAGGAGTGAAGGACGTGAACATCGACATCGTCTGGGAGCCGTACTGGACCCCGGAGCGCATCGACCCCAAGGTGCGCGCGCTGATGGGTTTCTAACGACTACTGGATGGCGGCGAGCAGCGCCTCGCCGAGCACATCGACTTGCCAGTTTCGGAGTTCACTCACCTGCTCCAATTCAGCGCGGCTCACGGGGTGCGCGCGCGCGACTGCTTCGAGGGCCGTTCGACCGCATAGTACTCCGGGATCGAGCCCGAGCTGCGCGGCCACCTGAGTCCGTGCGGCCTTGAGGCGTTCGACCAGCGCGTCCAGAGTCGCGTCCTTCGGTCGGCGCGCCGGCCGCGAAAAGCGCGGGAGCGACGCATCGTCGAGTCTCAGCGCACGCTCCACCGCCGCCAGCAACGCCGGTTCGTACCGATGCGCGAGAGATTGAGGCAAGCCAGAAGTCTGGAGCAGCGCGCTGCGGGTTCGCGGGAGGGCGGTGCTGACGGCAAGAAGGGCGTCGTTCCCGATGATACGGAAGGTGGCGCGGTCCTGTTCGGCTGCCAGCGCCTCTCTCCAACGATGCACTTCTCGAAGTGCCGCGAGCTGGCGTGGTGACAGTGCTTTGGCACCCTTGATCTTCTGGTAGGCTTCCTCGGAATCCGCCGAATCCGCATCGCCGCCTGTCCAGCGCAGGCTCTCCGCCCGGTGGAATTCCTCTTCCGCCCATGACAAACGGCCGAGCTCGATCAAGCGACTCCTGAGGCTCTCGCGCAGTGCAGGGAGATGGCGTGTGTCGGCTGCGGCGTACGCCAGCATCTCCGGAGGGAGAGGACGGCGTGACCAGTCGGCTTTCTGGTGCTCCTTACGGAGCACGATGCCAAGATACTTTTGAAGCAGCGCCGCGAGGCCAATGGCCTGTTCACCCGAAAGTTGTGCGGCGATTCGCGTGTCGAAGATGTTCGTCGCGCGAAACCCGTAGTCCCGGTCCAACGTGCGAAGGTCGTAGTCGGCGTCGTGCAACACCTTCTCGACCTGCGAGTCCGACAGCAGCGTGCCGAGTGGGTCCAAGTCCGCGACGGCGAGCGGGTCGATGATCGCGGTCTCACTGGGCGTGGAAAGCTGAACCAGATAGATGCGGTCGCGGTATCGGTGGAAACTCGCGGCCTCCGTATCGACAGCCACGAGGGGCTCGCGGGAAAAGGACGACACGACGTCCGTGAGGTCGTGGGGGGTACGAACATACTTATCCACAGGACCTGGCGGTTCTGTGGAAACCTCGGCTACGACTGGGTATTCATTCTTCTTTTCCAAGTTGCTCCATTCCTGCCGCGATTTCCTCGAGCGCCTTGGCGAGGGTCCGGTAAAACTCGGGATCAGGAGGCTCTGGTGCGTTCCCCAATACGTCTCCGGCGCACTTGCGGGCGGCCCGGGCTGCGTGACGGATATAGTCCGTAGCTACTCGCATCGATCCTCCTCGTGAGGCACGCGCTTGGTCGATCCCGCTCTGCTCATTCGAAAGATACGCACGACCCTTGGCGCGTGTACCCTGGGCGAATGGCCGACGCCGCTCGAGAGCGCCCCCCTTCTCGCTAGCGCCAATGGAGTAAGCCGGCTGTGGGTCAAGCGCGAGGACTGCTCCTCGCCCGTGTACGGCGGCAACAAGGTGCGCGGGCTCGAGTTCTTGCTGGCGCACTCCACTCCTGCGACCGTATTTCTCACGATCGGTGGAACCGGGTCGAGCCACTGTCTCTCGACCGCGGTACACGCACGACGCCTTTCCCGTCATACCGTGATGGCGCAGTTTCCTCAGCCGGAAACGGAAGCCGCATCCCTCGTGGCTCGAGAGGTCCGGCGCGTCGCGGATCGCGTGATCGTCTCGCCGGACCGGTGGCGATTTCCGATCGCCCTGGCGCGCGCCTGGAGTGCCGCGCGCCGGCTCGGAGCAACGCGCTGGATTGCGGGCGGCGGCGCCGCGCCACTCGGCGTGGCTGGGCACATTATTGCCGGGCTCGAGTTGTCCGGCGCGATCGATGAGCCTCCGGACGCGGTGGTCACGCCGTACGGGTCGGGCGGAACGGTGGCTGGTTTGCTGCTCGCGGTGGCGGCACTCGGCTGGAGCACGCACGTCGTGGGTGTGCGGGTCACTCCGCTCCTCGTGGCAAACCGCCTCCGGGTCGGCCGACTCGTGCGCGGCACACGCAGGCTGCTCGAACACCATGGCATTGCTTGCCCACCAGTCGACTGGACCCGGTTGATCACGGTTGACGGTCAGGGTGCCGGGTACGGCCATCCCTCGGCGGCGGGCGAGGCCGCGCGGAAACTGGCGGCCGAGTACGGCCTCAAGCTCGAGTCCACGTATGGAGCCAAGGCCTTCGCGGCGATCGCAGGTCTCGGGTCGCGCGGGTTCGGACGCGTCGTATTTTGGCATACGTTCGCGTTCCCACCCGCTCGTATGGAGCTCAATGGATGACGTCGTTTCCACCAGTCGAAATCACCGTCTATCCGTTCGAATGCGATGCCTTCGGGCACCTGAATCACGCGGCAACGCTGTCGCTGTTCGAGCGAGCGCGGTGGGAGGCGCTGGCGCAGGGGCCGGGAATGAGTCTGTTCCATCGCAACGGCGTCGTGCCCGCCGTACGCAAGGCGACAGTCGAGTATCGCGCCGCCGCGTTCCCGGGCGATGTCTTGCGGGTGGAGACGACGATCGTGCATCGCGGGACGACAAGCTGGACTCTGCGACAGACTGCCAGGAAGGGAGAGGACGGCACGGCGATCGCCACGGCGGACATCGTGTTCGTCTGTGTGGATCGCGCGGGGCGCCCGGTCGCATTACCGGAAGAAATCGGCCGCGTATTGGGCGGACCGGCGCGGGTCAGTGCGGGAACACACCTCAGTCGAGTCGCTCTCGAGGGCGTGGAGTTGTCGGTCGATGTGCGGAACGCGCCGGGAGGCGGGGCGATCTTGTTCATCCACGGCTTTCCGCTCGACCACACGTTGTGGCGGCATCAGTTAGCCGGATTGCAGCGGTGGACGCGAATCGCTCCGGACCTCCGCGGAGTGGGCGAGTCGAGCGCGTCCGAAGACGGCTATGCCATCGCCCGCTACGCCGATGATCTGATTCGGCTGCTCGACTCGTTGGATGTCGAGCGGGCGGTGCTTTGCGGGCTGTCGATGGGAGGCTACATCGCGTTCGATCTGGTCGGCCGGTACGCCGATCGCGTGAAGGCCCTGATTTTGTGTGACACCCGGCCTCAAGCAGACAACGAGGCGGCGCGACGCGGACGGGATGACATGGCGGAGCTGGCTCGGACGCGCGGTGTGGACGCAGTAGGCGAGGAGATGCTCCCCCGTCTACTGGCTGCCGCGACAATGACTGACCAGCCCGAAGTGGCGCAGCAGTTTCGAGACATGTGCCGGCGAATCCCGGTGGCGGGAATGGTGGGTGCGCTGAAGGCGATGCGTGATCGGGGGGATTCAAGCGGCTTGCTGGGGAGCATCCGCGCTCCGACACTCGTGGTCGTCGGGAGCGAGGACCGGGCATCCCCCCCCGACGTGGCACGCCAGATGGCGGACGCGATTCCCGGGGCGCGCCTCGCCGTGATTCCGGGCGCCGGCCACCTCGCACCGCTCGAACAACCGCTCGCGACCACCCGCGCGTTCGAGGATTTCCTCGAGCAGGTGGCGCCTTAAGCGACGCGGCCGCTCAGGTGCCCTTGCGCTGCGGCTTGCCGGGCGGGTTCGCGCTCTGGAAGATGTCCTTGTTCTTCGCGATGTAGGATTTCCACTGCGCCGGCGTATCTTCCTCTGGGAAGATGGCCGTTACGGGGCACTCGGGTTCGCAGGCGCCGCAGTCGATGCACTCGTCCGGATGGATATACAGCTGGTCCTCGCCCTCGTAGATGCAATCCACCGGGCAAACGTCAACGCACGACCTATCCTTCACGCCGATACAGCCTTCGGCAATGATATACGGCATCGCTACTCCCGAGAGGGCTGGCAGACCGCGCGTACTAAGGGGCGAGAACGCGGCGACGAATCGCAAACATAGACCGGTCCATCGGTGAGTCAAGGCCCGCCGTGGCATGGGGTTGGACAGTCGAAGCCAGTTCCGGGCGACGCGAGAAAATACTTTTAGGTATTTTAGATACTCATGAGTATCACTGGCGAGCCCCGCTGTGAACGACACCGTTCAACACCACCGCGCCATGTCCTGTCACCGGATGATCCGGGACCCGTAACCCAGCTGACGAAAAGATACTCTTTAGTACATTTTGTACTTATGGGTACCACGACGCGACGCAGGCGGCTCGAAACGCGGGCCTTGCTCATCGAAGCTGGTCTTCAGGTATTCGCGGCCCGGGGGGTCGAGCTCGCGAGCCTCGATGATGTGGCGGAGGCCGCCGGCTTCACGAAGGGAGCGATCTACGGCCAGTTCCCGTCGAAGGGCGCGTTCCTGCTGGCGCTATTCGAGCAGTACGCCGCAGTCGCGCGGGCCGGCAGTGGAGCTCGTCAGGCGCCCTGGTTCATTCCGCTAACGCTGCAGTTCGCGGCCCATGCGGTTCGCGATCCCCTCCTCAAGCGGCGATTTGCCATCGTCCTGAGCGAGGCGGGCACCGGTGCGCACAGCTCCGACGCGGAGCTCCTGCGAGCGCTCGCGAGGGTGCTGCGGCCCTCCGCGCTGCCTCAGTCCCCGGGAACCGCGAGTTGATCGGATGTCTCGGCTTCAGCCCCGAATTTCCGGGTGATCTCCCGTGTGATGTGCATCGAGCAAAAGCGAGGTCCGCACATCGCGCAGAACTCGGCGGATTTGAAGTAGTCGGCGGGCAGCGCTTCGTCGTGTAGTTCGCGGGCTCGATCGGGATCGAGCGCCAGCCGGAACTGCTCGTTCCAGTCAAAGGCAAACCGCGCCCGGGAGAGTGCGTCATCGCGGTCGCGCGCTTGCGGACGTCGCCGCGCGATATCGGCGGCGTGCGCCGCGATCTTGTAGGCGATGACCCCCTCCCGGACCTCCTCGGCGTTCGGCAATCCGAGATGTTCCTTCCGGGTCACATAGCACAGCATGTCGGCGCCGAACCATCCGATCATCGCCGCGCCGATTGCCGAGGTGATGTGGTCGTACCCTGGGGCGATGTCCGTGACGAGCGGACCCAGAGTGTAGAACGGGGCCTCGTGGCACATCTCCTTCTCGAGCCGGACATTCACCTCGATCTGGTGCATCGGGATGTGCCCCGGACCCTCGATCATCACCTGCACGTCGGCGGCCCAGGCCCGCTTCGTCAATTCACCGAGCACGGTCAGCTCCGCGAGCTGCGCCGGGTCGGTCGCGTCGGCAACTGATCCCGGCCGCAGACCATCGCCGAGCGAGAGCGTCACGTCGTAACGGCGCGCGATCTCCAGAATACGGTCGAAATGCGTGTACAGCGGATTCTGCTCACCGTGGTGGCTCATCCAGTACGCGAGCAGCGATCCGCCCCGGGACACGATCCCGGTCACGCGTTTGAGCGCGAGCGGGACGTGCTCGCGCAGAATTCCACAGTGGACGGTGACGTAGTCGACGCCCTGCGAGGCTTGATGCTCGATCATCTCCAGCAGATCATCGGCCGTCAGGGCCTCCACCGGCCGATCGGCGACCGCCTGATAGATCGGGACCGTGCCGACGGGCACCGGAGAGGCCGCGATGATGGCCTCTCGAATGGCATCGATGTTTCCGCCGGTCGACAGGTCCATGACCGTGTCGGCGCCGAAGTGCACGGCATGGTGCAGCTTCTCGAGCTCCGAATCGATGTTCGATTCGACCGCGGAGTTTCCGATATTGGCGTTGATCTTGACCTTCGCAACCGCGCCGATCGCCATCGGATCAAGCCGTCCCGCGAGGTGCCGCACATTCGCCGGAATCACGAGGCGGCCGCGCGCAACTTCATCTCGGATCTGTTCCGGTGGGAGATCTTCCCGCTCGGCGACGCGGCGCATCGCGGGTGTGATAGCTCCGCGTCGCGCCAAGAACATTTGAGTCAGGCAGGTGTCGTTCATTGACTTCCCTCGCCGGCATTACCCGGATCAGGTCCAAAGGGTATGGTCTCAGCCCGCGGCGTGTGGCCGCGGCACCCCCGTCACCTGCAAACTAACCGGAGATCACGACCAGGGAAGCGAACCGTCTCGGCGAGCGAGCTCTGGCTTGGGCGGGGGGTACGGCTCAGGGTACGTCGCGCGGCTTGGGGGCGCCGTACCGTTCGGCGGCGTCGTGCAGCTTCTCCCACTCCGAACGAAAGGAAAAGGGATCGAGCCCGCTTGCCCGATCG
>DATIWU010000056.1:0-41270 GCA_035519195.1 Gemmatimonadales bacterium | reverse complement strand
ATCACCGGCGAGTCGGCACCCGTGGAAAAGAAGGTTGGGGACGCGGTGTACGCGGGGACCCTGAACCAGTCCGGTGCCCTCGAGGTCACGGCCGATCGATTGGGAGCCGAGACGAGCTTTGGAAAGATCATTGACGCCGTGGAGCAGGCCGAGCGGTCGCGCGCGCCGATTCAGCGGACCGCCGACCGCTATGCCGGCTATCTCGTCTATTTCGCGCTCGGCTGCGCGGCACTGACGTTGGCGATCACTCGCGACGCTCGTTCGACGATTTCGGTGATCATCGTTGCCGGGGCCTGTGGAATCGCCGCGGGCACTCCGCTCGCGGTGCTCGGCGCGATCGGCCGCGCCGCGCGCGAAGGCGCGATCATCAAGGGCGGCCGCTACCTGGAAGCGTTGTGGTCGGTGAGTGTCGTCGCCTTCGACAAGACCGGGACGTTGACCGCCGGCGTTCCCACCGTCGTGAGTATTCGGGCCGCGGCGGGGCAAACCGAACAGACCGTCCTCGCGACTGCGGCCGTCGCCGAGCTGCGCTCCGAACACCCCATTGGCAAGGCGATTGTCCAGCGCGCCGCTTCCTTGGGGATCACAGCCGTTGAGCCATTGGCGTTCGACTACACACCGGGGCGCGGCGTCGTCGTCCAGGTCGCCCCCGGTGACGAGATCATCGCCGGCAATGCGGCGCTGCTCACGACACGAGGGGTCGCGCTTGGTGATGGGTGGCGAACGTCTCCTGTTCCGGACGATCCCGAAGTATTGATTGCGCACGGCGGCAGCGTGGTGGGCGGCATTGTCGTGCGGGACGCTTGCCGCCCCGAAGCCCAAGGGGCGATCGACTCGCTGCGGCGGATGGGTATTCGGACATTCCTCCTGACGGGAGATACGCGACAGGTCGCGGAAGCCGTCGCCCGGGAGGTCCACGTAGACGCCGTCGAGGCGGACCTCTTACCCAACGACAAGGTCGAGGCGGTGCGTCGGCTTCTCACGGAGGGGGATCTCGTGGCGATGGTTGGGGACGGCATCAACGATGCTCCGGCACTGGCGCACGCCACGGTCGGCGTGGCCATGGGCTCCGGGACGGACGTGACGCGCGACAGTGCGGATATCGTGCTGCTGGGCAACGATCTCTCGCGATTGGTTGAGACCGTTCGCATCGCGAAGCGGGCTCACGCCATCATTCGTTTCAACTTCGTCGGGACGCTCGCGGTCGATGCCGTCGGCGTCGGCCTCGCCGCCGCGGGCCTGTTAGACCCGCTCCTTGCCGCATTCATCCACGTCGCGTCTGAGCTGACCTTTATTCTCAATTCCGCGCGTTTGCTGCCGATCAGCGCACCTACACTGACGCCTCGGTAACTGTGGCCGCGATCCGCGTGTCGTAGCACCCGTGACCATCCCGTACCCCCGCATACCGCCGGTGCTGGTGCGAATTGGCCCGTTCGCCATCCGCTGGTACGGCTTGATGTACTTGGTAGGCTACCTCGTGGGATATCGGCTGATCCGTGATCGAGTCGCACGCGGACTCATAGCCCTCACTCCCGCGGAGCTGGATGCACTGATCGGCTATCTCCTCGTGGGTATGCTTATCGGGGCGCGACTGACGTACGCCCTCGTGTATCAGCCCGGACATTATCGTGACGATCCAGGGGAACTGCTGCGCGTTTGGCACGGCGGGTTGTCGTTCCATGGCGCGCTAGTCGGAATGACGCTCGCGACCTTCCTATTCGGGCGTATCCATCATGTCGCATTTCTCCAGCTCGCGGACACGTTAGCCCTGGCCGGACCCCCCGGCCTCGGCTTCGGCCGTTTAGGCAACTTCATTAATGGTGAACTATACGGCCGCGTTACCCACGTTCCTTGGGCGATGGTATTCCCTACGGATCCTGAACATCTGCCGCGACATCCCTCACAACTCTACGAAGCGGTCGCGGAGGGACTGGTGCTGTTTCTGCTGATTCGCTGGCTCGAGCGGCGCGCTGTCAGGCGGGGGTCGTATCGGCCCGGATTACTCGCCGCAGCATTTCTCGTTGGCTATGGAGTGTTCCGTTTTCTCATCGAGTTTACTCGTCAGCCCGACGAGCAACTCGGATTCGTGCTCGGCCCCTTCAGCATGGGTCAGCTGCTGTGCACGATCATGATTCTCGCGGGAGTGACGCTGGCTTCGTTTCTCTATGCTGGATCATCTCGGCGGCGGCTGACGGAGCCGGGTGGCCCCGCCTAGCACATGATGCCCGCCGCGATGCAGCGTCGAGAAATCCTGTTCTCGGCACTCCTGTTAGTGCTGTTCCTCATCGCTCAGATGGCGGACCCGTGGGTATTTCATCACGTCGCATACGCTGCGATCTATGATCGCGGATGGGGACGGATGTTGCGCCTCGTGGGGTATGTCCCATTCTGGGCGCTCGTGGGCGCGAGCTTCGTGCTCCACGACTGGGTTCCCCGAGCGCGCACATCGTTATTCCAGGCTAGCCGCCGAGGACGTTGGCTCGTCGGGTCGACGGTGCTGGCTGGCATCATCGCGGAAGGGCTCAAGCTGTTGTTCCGCCGCGAACGCCCCGCCTTTGCGGGCGGCGTGCATGTGTATCGTCCGTGGTCTGATCAGCCGTTCTCGAGCTCGGCCTTCGGGCTGCCGAGCAGTGAAGCCGCGGTAGCGTTCGCGGCCGCGACCGTGCTCGCGCGCCTCTTTCCCGAGTCACGGATCTTGTGGTACGCTATGGCCATCGGGTGCGGATTGACGCGAATAGCGAGTGGCGCGCATTTCTTGAGCGACGTGGTCCTGGGCGCGCTCGTGGGCTATCTGACGGGGGCGGGATTGAGAGTGTGAGTGGGGCCGAGCACGAAGAGTCACGCCTGGGGTGGTTGGAGTTTGGCGTCGACGGTTGATGTGCCCAGCGGCTCCGCCTACGTTCTCGGCATGTCTTCCCACCCTCACCCCACCGCCAATATGACGGCGGCTGAGCTGCTGCACGTTCCCGACAAGCACACGGAGCTCGTACACGGCATGCTCATCGTCCGCGAGCCGCCTGGCCTTCGGCACGGCAGGATCGCGCTCGAGCTGGGCCGCCGATTGGCGAACCATGTCGAAGCCGGCAGCCTCGGCCGGGTGTACGTCGAGAGTGGGTTCCAGCTCGCTGCAAATCCCGACACCGTTCGCGGGCCCGATGTCGCGTTCATTAGCCAGGCCCGCCTCCCCGATCCCGAGCCCGTCGGGTACCCGGCCCTCGCGCCAGACCTGGTCGCGGAGATTGTGTCGCCGGGCGACCGCCCGGGTGCATTGCTCGGCACGGTGGCCGACTGGCTATCCGCGGGCACCCGGCTCGTATGGGTTATCGACCCGGAGCGCCGCCTGGCTCGCGTCTATCGATCTGACGGCACCGAGGAAATCGTCACCGGTGAGCAGCCGCTCGGCGGCGAGGACGTTGTCCCCGGTTTCGTCTGCCTGCTCAGCGCCATTCTCTAACACACATCTCTTCGATCTTCTCGAGTCTCAAAACGCCTCTCCCGCACCGAAGTAAAACAACGGTCCGTCGCGGCCCCATGAGTAGTCGAAGCGCAGGTGCATCGGGTACTTCTGCGTGAGCTGGTAGCGCACGCCGAGTCCGCCGGTAGGGAGCGCGAGCGCCTTGGGGATGTCGCCCGCCGTGGGCGCCACCTGACCGAACCCCGCGTATTGCGGCGTGGTCCAGTGCAGCAGGTGATAGCCCTGGCGCTCCTCTGCCCGAGGACCGCTCGCGTGGTGCGGTGTTCGGAGCACCCTCCTCAACCCGGATCAGGACGTCACCGCATCGCTTCTGGGACGATCACGAGCAGCACGAACGTCCCCGGTATGATCACCGGCCGCGGCCGCGGATGCTCAGGGGTTGGCGTTGGAGTTGGCCCGAACCCGGCGGAGACCGTATAGAGGTGGTGTGTGCGTGGGTCGAGCTCCATCGTCCGCGCGCCACGGCGCGTGATGACCGTGCCCACCACACGAAATGAATCCGGGGTCTCTTCGCGAACCAGCGTGATCGTTCCGCTATCGCCGCCGCTCGACGCGAACGCGAGCCGTTCGCTCGAATCGAAGCGGCAAGCGTCCACGCCGGGGCCGATGGGCAGCGTCGTAATCACCCGTCCGGCGGTAATATCAGAGATGGCAAGTACTCCGCTACGACATCCGCTGAACAGCCGGCGATGCACGCGATCGATGGCCAATCCGGTGGGCCCCTCGCAAGGCGCGAGCGACCAGCGTCGCATGACCTTCGTGCTCACCGCATCGATCTCCGCAATGGCATTTTGATCCTCGAGATTGACGTAGAGCTTTCCATTCCCGGCAGGCACTCCAAACTCGGGCTTTCCGGGCAGATCGATCGTACCGATGCGCTGGCCAGTGACAGGATCGATCACTGTGGCGGAACGGGAATCGCCGTTGAATGAGAAAATGCGGCGGGAAGCGGGATCGTAGAGGATGCCATCGGCGTCCGGCGCCGCTGCGGTTCTGCTCAACACGTGCAGTGTAGACAAGTCGAACATGACCACGCTCGAATCCCCACCTGACGTTGCGAATCCATGACCCTCGGCGTATGCGAAGGCGATTCCGTGCGCGCGGTTGAAGCCGGAGATATCGCCAAGCGCGGCGCCCGTTTCGGGGTCGACGACGATGACTCTATCCTGATGGGCAATGAACAAGCGGTGGTGAGGCTCATCGAGCGCCAGCAGATCCCAGCCGCCATCACCGGTCAGGTGATATGTGCGGTCCACATGGTATGTCTGCGAGGCGGCGCGCGGCGCGCTGCATGCCAACGCAACCAGCAATCCTACACCAAACGCCGTCGCCCCCGCCCCCGCCGCCTGACGCTTGCAAACTCGGGATTGACGCATGCGCCGCGCGCTCATCGTGGTCCTCTCCTTGGATTGGCGTTAGTCACAGGAGCCCCTGTGAGCGTGAGATGGGAAAGCCGATGGGTAGGCCCCGACGGCGCGCGTGAGGAGCGCCCGGACCTTAGTTTCAGGCTCCCCAGGCGATAGTCTGCGAAAGTGATGGTCTGACGGAGGAACAACATGGATTTCATGGCGAAGGTCAGTAAGCGGTTCGCGGGGCGTTTCCGCTTCCACGACGGCCTGGTGAAGTGACCTCCATGGGCGTATCGACGCACGACATCTTCGGCGACGCCGGGGGAGCGCGGCCCGCGACACCTGGCAGCTATGGCGAACCGCCGAGCGGCTTCCGCCTCCCTCGGGGGACGCGCATCGGACGCGTGCGTCTGCAGATCGCCGATCTCGCACGCTCGATCGCGTATTACGAGGAGACACTCGGCCTACGCGTACTGCGGCGCGACGGGTCGAGTGCGCTGCTCGGGACGCAGGGCGACGGCAGGCCGCTCGTCGAGCTCGCAGAGCGCGCCGGCGTGCGGCCGGCACCGCACCGTGGACGCACTGGGCTGTTTCACTTCGCCATCCTGTTGCCGGATCGGCGGTCGTTGGGACAGTTCCTACGTCACGTGGGCGAAATCGAGGAGCGTGTCGGAGCGGCCGATCATCTCGTTAGCGAGTCGCTGTACCTCCAGGATCCCGACAATCTCGGCATCGAAGTTTACGCCGATCGCCCGCGCAGCGCGTGGCGGCGGATCGGCCGCGAGCTGATGATGGCGACCGATCCGCTGGACGTGGCCGGACTCGCCCGCGACGCGGGACCCGAGCCATGGACGGGGATGCCGGCCGGTACCGTGATGGGCCACGTGCACCTGCACGTGGGGGACCTCGCCGTCGCGTCGGCCTTCTACGCGGAGGCACTCGGCTTCGATCGCACGGTATGGCAGTATCCCGGTGCGCTGTTCCTCGCCGCCAGCGGCTACCACCACCACCTGGGGACCAACACGTGGGCGGGCAGCGGCGCCCAGCCGCCTGGGGCAGACGAGGCGCAGTTGCTCGAGTGGACCATCGAATTGCCCGACAAAGCCAGTCTCGACGCCGCGTCGGAAAGTCTCGCGCGCGCGGGGCACGCGGCGGAATGGGATGGCGAGGCCGGAAGGCCCCCGGCGCTGGTGACGCGCGATCCATGGCGGACGCACATCCGGCTTCAGGAGGCTCTGGCGTGACGATCTACGAGGGCCATGGCGGTAGTCGGACTATCGACGAGCATACGACGCACGCCCATCACCAACAACGACCCCACGTGGGGTCGCTGCATTCATATCCCGATCCCGAATGCCCTAAGCTACCGTCTCAGCGCGCCTGATCATCCGTGCAAGTCGCGGCCACGGTTGACGGCCTGGCGCAATGGCGTTCGAACGTGACCTTTCGAGCACCTGATAGCGACGGCGTCGCCCGCATGTTCATCCCTGGGTTGCTCATCGGGTCAGGGATACTGGATTGCCCGACGCCGTGGCATGCGGCTATGAGCGCCACTCCCGCAAGTATTCCGGATAGGCGAATTACCATGAATGCTCCCTTACCTTCCAACGTTGGTTCGAACTCCAGGTGAGCCCGATTGGTGAGTTCAAGCACTGCGCATCACGAACAGAGATACCCCGCAGAACACCAATCGATGCGTTGATGGCGAGCGGCGTCATGATGATGCCCGGGCTGATCGTGTTGACCCGTGCGCCACGCTTGGCCCAGCGAACCGCCTCGGCGAGGCGCGACAGATAGGGCGTCCCCTTGACGGGCTGGTGCCTCGGCTCGCAAGTTTTAGATTATCGGACCCGGAACTCCGCAATTGGCCTTGCTCTATTCCAGCGCGTGCGGATATGCGATCCGCGCCTTGACCTTCCTGGCCGAAGCGGGGAACGGCGGCTTCGTGCAGCTGCGCGATATCGCCCTGGGCGAGGACATTCCGCCCGCCTTCCTGGGCAAGATTCTCCAGGATCTGGTGCATGCCGGCCTGCTGCGCTCGTCCAAGGGCCCGCACGGCGGCTACGCGCTGGCGCGCCCCGCCACGAGCATCTCCCTTCTCGACATTCGCCAAGCTATTGACGGTACGGCGGATCTGATGGCCTGTGCCTCGGGGCTCGGCCGCTGCTCCGACGATATGCCGTGCCCGCAACACGACCGCTTCAAGCCCGTTCGGCTCGCGATGCAGAACTACCTCGCCGCCACGACGGTGTCCGGTATGGCGACCGCCCTCGCCCGCAAGCGCGCGCTGCTCGCGCGCGAGCGGCGCTCCAAAACCCGCAAACGCTAGCGGCTCCGCTGTGGCGCGCGCGGTGATCACGGCTCTATTACGGACCAAATGGTCCGAAATTATGAATTTCGCCTCATGGGCGCTTCATGGTGTCTTCAGTCTGGGCCGGTAGGATAGCTCGAGCCTGCATGGGAGACGACCGTGCCTGAATTACCCAAACGCAATTCCACTCTCGAAGTGCTCGGGGTGAGTCTGCTTCTCGCCGCCATCACGCTGTTCACCGTGATCGGCTTCGCCCACGACTGGATGCCGCCCGTCGCCTCGCGCCATGGGGTGGGAGTGGACGGCGTGCTGCGCTACCTGTTCCGGGCCACGGGGCCAATCCTCGTCATTGGCGCGGTGGCCGTCATCGGATTCCTGTGGCGCTATGGCCGGGGACGCCCCACGGCATCGCCCTCGACCAGCCACAAGACTGAGCTGCTCTGGTCCATCGTTCCGGTCATCGGCATGATGGCCGTTACCGAAGTCGGCGTCGTGGTCAAAGGCATGCCGGTGTGGGAGGAGATCGAAGCGACGCCCCCCGCCAATGCGCTCGCCATCGAAGTGACGGGCCAGCAGTTCGAATGGATCGTGCGGTATCCGGGCCCCGATGGGAAATTCGGCCGGACCTCCCCTGATCTCGTGGACAAGGCCAATCCCGCGGGACTCGATCGAAACGACCCGGCCGCGCTCGACGACATCGTGGTTCGCAACCAGCTGCACGTGCCCGTCGATCAGCCGGTGTACGTCCAGCTTCGCGGCCGCGACGTGCTCCACAGTTTTACGGTGGCTGCACTTCGCGTGAAGCAGGACGTGATGCCCGGGATCTTCACCCGGGCGCTGTTCGTCCCGACGGTCGTCGGCCGCTATGAGATCCAGTGCACCCAGGTGTGTGGCATGGGGCACTACCGGATGCATGGGGCCGTGTACGTGGAAACTCCCCAGCAGTTCCATGACTGGCTCTCCCACAAGACCGGATGGCTGCAACAATGAGCGAGCACCACTCGAGCCACGAGCGCCAGAGCTTCTGGACACACTACGTGTTCAGCACCGATCACAAAATGATCGGCAAGCAGTACTACTTCACCGCGATGTTCATGGCCCTCTTCGCCACGGCATGGTCGCTGTTGCTGCGAATTCACCTCGCCTGGCCCGACAAGACGTGGCCGGTGCTCGGCCGGCTGTTCCCCGGCTTGTTCCAGGAAGGCGTGCTGCTGCCGGAACGATACCTGAGCCTCGTCACCATGCATGGCACGGTAATGATCTTCTTCGTGGTTTCGATCGCGCTCGTCAGCGGGTTCGGGAACTTCATCATCCCGCTGCAGATCGGCGCGCGAGACATGGCCTACCCGTTCCTGAACATGCTGTCGTACTGGACGATCGTTCCCGCCTGCCTGCTGATGCTCGGATCGTTCTTCGTGCCGGATGGGGCGGCGGGGTCGGGCTGGACGGCCTATCCGCCGCTGTCCGCCGTGCCCGAAGCCGCGCCGGGATCGGGAATGGGGCAGACCCTCTGGATCCTCGCCATGGCGCTGTTCATCGCGTCGTTCACGATGGGGGGGCTCAATTTCGTCACCACGATTTTGAACTGCCGCACGCGCGGGCTGTCAATGATGCGGCTGCCGCTCATGATCTGGACGCTGTTCGTTGCCTCCATTCTCGGTATTCTCGCGTTTCCCGCGCTGACCGCCGCTGCGATCATGCTGCTGCTTGATCGGCTGGGTCCGACCAGTTTCTTCCTGCCGGCGGGGCTCGTGTTCGGTGGCACCGTGCTGCAGCATGCCGGGGGCACCCCGCTCCTGTTCCAGCACCTCTTCTGGTTCCTGGGACACCCCGAGGTCTATGTCCTCGTACTTCCCGCACTCGGGATCGCGTTTGAGGTGGTCACGGTGTTCGGCCGGCGGCCGGTATTCGGGTACCAAACGTCGGTGTGGGCGCTGCTCGTCGTGGCGGTGCTCAGCATGATCGTGTGGGGGCACCACATGTTCGTGAGCGGGATGAATCCCGCCATCGGCGAGTACTTCTCGATCGCCACGGTATCCATCACCGCGCCGTTTGCGATCCTCGCGATGAACCTCGTGGCCAGCCTCTGGCGTGCCGAGCTGCGGCTTTCCCCCGCGCTGCTCTTCGTGCTCGCGCTCATGGCGTCGGTGGGGATCGGCGGATTGGGTGGCGTGTTCCTGGCTACGCTGACCTCCGATATCTACCTCCACAATTCGTACTTCGTGGTTGGGCATTTCCACCTCATGATCGCGGTGGTCACGTTTTTCGCAATCTTCGCGGGCACCTACCTCTGGTATCCCAAGATGTTCGGCCGGCAGCTGAACGAGACGCTCGGCAAACTGCATTTCTGGCTGACCGTGCCCGGGGTCATCGTAGGGTTTGTCGGGATGCACTTCCTCGGGATGGGTGGGGAGCAGCGGCATCTCTACGACCCGAACGCGTATCAGTTCCTGCAGCACCTGCAATGGCTGAACGTCGTGATCACCTTTGCGCTGGGCAGCGCGGCGGTCGCCCAGATCATTTTCCTCGCAAATTTCTTCTGGAGCCTGCGCTTCGGACCCCAGGCGGCTCCGAATCCGTGGGAGGCGACGACCCTCGAGTGGACGACGCCTTCGCCTGCGCCGCATGGCAACTGGCCCGGCGAACTGCCGGTGGCGTATCGCGGACCCTACGAGTACCGCGTGGGCGGGGCGGCCTTTACGCCGCAGAATAAACCCGATTTCGTGGCGCCCAGCCGCGCCCCCGTGCCGGCATGAGTACGGCCCGTGCCATTCGAGCTCCCCAGCACGGCCCGTACCCGATCGGGCTGCTCACCGTGCTCGTCACTGTGGCCATGCTGTTCAGCGCGTTCACGGCCGCTCTCCTGTTGCGTCGGACGGCGAGCGACTGGATTCCGATTACCTGGCCGCCGCTCGTCTGGGTTAATACCGCCATCCTCCTCGCTTCGAGTGTGGCGCTCGAACAGGCGCGCCGGGCTGCGCGCATAGGCCGAAATGAGAGCGTGCTGAATTGGATTTCCATTGGCGCCGTGTTGGGGCTGGCGTTCGTGGCCGGGCAACTCGCGCTGTGGCGCGCGCTTGGTAATGGAGGGGTGTTCCTCGCTTCGGGTCCGCACGCGGCATTCGTATACCTGCTCACGGGTACCCACGCGGTCCACGTGGTGGGAGGCATTGGCGGACTGTCGTGGGCCTTTGCTCGCGCGCAACGCGGTGGGTTCAGCGCCAGCCACGATGGCCTCTCGTCTGTGATCGTTTACTGGCATTTCGTCGGCATCGTATGGCTGTGGCTCTTCGCGTTGTTGTCGGCCCTTTGAGCGAAAGGAATACGATGACCCCGCTGAATCCTTACGCCACGGCAACGGCGCCGCTCAAAGCCGACTGGCAGGGGGGAGTCTCTCCGTTCGGCGTGCCGTGGCAGAAGCTGATGATGTGGCTGTTTCTCGTAACGGACGCCCTCTTGTTCGCCGGGTTCCTGGGATCGTACGGATTCGTCCGCCTGGCCAACGGCGGCTGGCCCGACCGGAGCCACATCTTCTCGTTGCCATTCATCGGCCTGATGACGTTCGTGCTCATCACCTCGAGCGCAACGATGGCGAGCGCGGTGGGAGCGGCGCATCGGCGCGACCTGAAGCTCGCCCGGAGGCTCGTACTGCTCACGGCGATTGGCGGGCTGTTCTTCATTGGATGTCAGGCGCGTGAATGGACCAGTCTGATTATGGAAGGAGCCCGGCTCAGCTCGAATCCCTGGGGCGTGCCCGCGTTCTCGGGGTTTTTCTTCATGATCACGGGCTTTCACGGCACGCACGTTCTGATCGGGATCGTCGTGTTGCTGATCCTGTTCGCCCGCCTCTCGTCCGGTCGCGCCACGGAAGAGGGCGTGGAACTGGTTGGTCTGTATTGGCATTTCGTCGATCTCGTGTGGGTTTTCATCTTCACCTGCTTCTACCTGCTCTGACCCATGATCCCCCTGCGGAGGACCGAACCATGACCGTGATGCGATATCGCAGTTACTGGATTTCCTGGGGCGCGTTACTCGCGCTCACGCTCCTCATGCTGGCCACAGAGACCGCGCCCGTGTACCGCACGGTGGCGGTATCTCTGCTGCTCGTCGCCATGCTCATCAAGGCCGGAGTGATCGGCGCGTGGTTCATGCATCTCAAGTTCGAGCGCCCGGCGCTGGTATGGTCGGTGGCCGGCGCCACGCTGCTCACAGCCGCGGCGCTATTCGGGCTGATCGTGCCTGATGGCATCTCGGCGTTCCGGCACGCCGCCCAGTAGCATGGGCGGCGACACCGCGGGCATGATGCAAGGCATGGTCTGGTCGGGCATCGCGCTCCTCGCGGTGCCCGTCGCGGTGCTCGGGATCGCCGTGTATTGGTACGTGCGGAGCCGGAGCAGCGTGAGCCACTAGTCGAGGCGCCCTCTCTATTGTTCCAGGATCAAGTTCGTAGTCAATCTTTACCACATTGCGCTTCGGCCGCTTGGGGCTTGCAGGGCCTTTGACGGTGCCGTATTTCCTTGACCCGACATGATCACCCATCCTGACGCTCGCTGCGATCACGTATGCAGGAAGGAAGACACGGTGTACCTCACGCTCACAGAGCAAGACGCAGCGACGCGCAAGACGAGCGAATGAAACTCGAGCGCCGGGATGCGGGGGTGTGCCGTTCTCCCTTCCCGATTCACGAGGCGCTCGTTCCTAAACTCCTCGAAGCTCACGCGTCCGGACCCGCGCCACGCCCCGACCCCCGTGACGAGACGGTCGCGCACGTCCTCGGCACCTGCGCGGGCTATGCCTATGCGGACGTTGATACCGTCGCCATGATGATGGCCCGGCTCGGACTCGAACGGAGCGCGTGCGTGTGCATCGGGCAGACGGTCGATGCGATGTACATCTTTTCGACCGCGTTCCTCGTGCAGAGCCACTGCGGCCGCGTCGTCATTCTCTGTTACCGGGGCACCGAACCCGCCAATCTTGGCAATTGGCTCGGCGATGCCGATATCGGACCGGATACGCTCGCATGGAATGGCGAGCCACTCGGCGTGCACGCGGGTTTCTACCGCAACATGCGCGCTACGCGCTGGGCCGTCCTCGAGGAGCTGACCCACGCGCTCGAGGGGCGGTCGTTGCTCGATCCCTCGGAGCGCGTCGAATATCCCCTCGAAACGTTGCTCATCACCGGCCACAGTCTCGGCGCGGCCATGGCGGTGCTGTTCGCCATTTCCCTCGCCAGCGTGGCCACCCATCGCGCGATTGCCGCCCGGCTGCAGGCCGTCTACACCTACGGCCAGCCCATGACGCTGGTCGAGCCGATTCCCGAGGCGGCGCGGCGGTTCGGTACGAGAGTATTCCGCCACATGCTGTTCCGGGACGTCGTCCCCACGCTGCCGCCGGCACACTGGGGGCACTTCGCGCACGTGGGGCACGAGTACCGCTACACCGACGGCGCCTGGCACCGCGCGGAGACTCCGGTGACACAGCTAGAGCACATCCGCGAGATCCCCCAGGCTCTGCTGGGATCATTCGCCACCGGAAAGCGCCGCGATGCCGCGCGCTTCGCCGCGCGCGATCACGGGCCACACCATTACATCGCGGCGCTCCGCCCGAGGGGGCTGGTCACTGAGTTCGGCGACTACGAGTGATCCGCGTTGCGCACATCTCGGATCTTCATGTGCTGTCCCCAACGAGAGCCCATTGGCGCTCGATACTCTTCACCAAGCGCATCACCGGATACGCCAATCTCCTGCTGCATCGGGGCAGGGTCCATCGCCGTCAGTTTCTCGAGAAAGTGCTCGAGGCCGTCACGCAGGACGTGGACCACTGCGTGGTCACGGGCGACATCACGAACCTCGCCTTGCCGGGCGAGTACGATGAAGCGGTGTCGCTGCTCAACCGAGTCGCCCGGTCCGTCGAAGTCACCGTCGTTCCGGGGAACCACGACATCTACATACCGTCAATCTCTCGCGAGGGGCGTTTCCCGCGCTGCTTCGGCCAGTTCCTCGAGAGCGACATCCCGGAGCTGGCCTGTCATCTGCCTGCGGGGCCTTACCCCTGCGTCAAATTGCGGGGCCCGGTGGCGATCATCGCCGTGTCGAGCGCCGTGCCGCGGCCGCCCTTTGTCGCGGCCGGTCGCGTGGGCGAAGAAGAGCGCACGGCCCTCGCCGCGGTGCTGGCGCACGCTGAGGTCCGCCGGCGAACGTCCGTGATCCTCATCCATCACCCACCCGTAGACGGGCGCAGCCGGCTGACCCAGCTGCGCGACGGACTGGTGGACGGCGCCGCGTTCCGGAGCGTTCTTGCGCCGGTGCCACGTGGACTCGTGCTCTTCGGACATCTTCACCGGCGCGTGCGCTGCTCGCTGCGTACGCCGGCGGGCTTGCTCGAGGTCGTCGCTGCGAGCGGCGCGGCGCTCGATCATCCCGACCCATCCGTCCGGGCCGGCTTCAATCGCTACGAGATTGACGACGACGGGTCCATTCGCACGATCGAAGCGTTCGTTCTCGACCCTGCCGGCCGTTCATTTGAACGCACTCCCATCGCCAGGCGGCCGGACTGCACGTGAAATACCGGCGCGTGCTGCTGCTCGTCGAGCTCGAGGCCGATGCCGCCGACGCCATCGCCGTCATCAAGCGGTTGGCCCCGGACGCCGAGCGGTTGCTCATCGTTGCCCATGTGCCCCAACGCGAGCTGCCCTGGGTAACGGGTGGGGAGGGCGGGGACGACGCCGAACCGCTGCTCGATCGAATCCGCAACGCTGGAGCTCAAGCCGCTCCTGACGTCGAAGTGACGCTGCTTCTCGACCTCAATGCCGACACCCTCGCGGGCCTGGCCCGTGACGCGGGAGTGGATCTCCTGGCCCTCGGCAAGGCGAGCGGCCGCTTGATCGCGCTCGCCGCCCAAGTCCGCAAAGGATTGGCGCTACCGGTGCTGTATGCGCCATCAGCGGCCGGGCACGACGGCGCGATCACCGAGATCCGCTGTATGGCCGTCGGCTCGCGCGCGCGGCGCGCGATCGGCGCGTTCCTGCGCGATCACGGCACTCCCGATCTCCACGCGACGGTGGTCGTTCCGGCGTCGCGGGACTCCCGGGACTTGAAGGTCGCACTCGAGGTCGCCGGGGTGGAGGCGCGAGTCAGCGTCGCGCGCCAGGGACCAGCGCCACAGCCACCCGCCGACTTGCTGGTGTTGCCGCGGTTCCCGGGCGCGTTGCTCGCATTGCACGCACCAGCTGCGCCAATCCTGATCCTCCCACCCCTGCCGCTCCCCCGCGCGCTCTCGGCCGAGCCACTGCGGCGCTTGATCGACGTGCCGGATCTCGTAGACGTGGCCGGGACACTCCGCGCCCGCATCCTGTACGCGCAAGACGTCGGACGCCACGAGCCGATTCCGGATCAGGATGTCGCGGTCGTGATGAAGGGCCGCGTAGCAACCGTGGTGACGACCCGGGACGGCGACGTCGAGATCCCCGCCGCCCAAGGCGCGAGCAGTCTGGGACTGCTGCGCGTCTCAGAGCGGCAGGATCGCGATCCGTTGCAAGCGATGGAGCAGGAAGTGCAATTGATCCGTCCGGGCACCCGGCCGCTGGTCCTGTTCGACGCCGAGCTCAGCGACGCGGAGCTCTCCGCGATCGCATCGATCGGCGGCCCAGGGGCTCCCGACCTGCTCGCCGTGCGCATGCGTGCCACGCGCAGCTGCCGCGCGATTCGCGCGCGCCTCGCCGCGGCGGGCATCCTGCCGCAGGTGGTGGACGGCAGCGCGATCCTCGACGAAGGAGCCGCGCTGGACGTGGGCGAAGAACTCGATGCGGTGCGGTTGGCGCGCGTCGCGGCGCGGCTCCGCGGCGCGGCCGGGTTTCCCGTCGCTGCGATCGTGCATCGCGGCCCGCGCGCGCCCACGACGATCGGCTTCGCGGCGGTTACGGCGGAGCAGCTCGCCAGGACCGGCACCTGGCCGATCGAGGAGCGTGTGGAGACGCGTCCCGCGCGCAACAGGCTCGAGTCGGTAACAGGGGCGGGGTTGATCGCCGGCAACCGCATCGAGGTCGAGTTGGACAACGCCACCGCGCGTCGCTGGGTGCAGGACGCCATCGCGGGCGCGAAGCAGCGCATCCATTTCCAGGTGTACATGGCGGCGGACGACGACGTCGGCAGCCAGATCGAAGCGGCGCTCGCCCAGGCGGGGGCGCGCGGCGTGGCCGTTCGGGTCGTCGTCGATTCGCTGCACGGTTTCTCGGGCTCCTTCGGCGCGCACAATCCCTTGCTCGACCGGCTCAAGCTCCGGCCCGGCGTGGACCTGCGTGTCTTGCGGCCGATCACGGGCCCGGCCTCGCTCGAAGCGCTCAAGCAGCGCGATCATCGCAAGATCATCGTCGTGGACAGCGCCGTCGCGCTCCTGGGCGGCCGCAATCTGTCGCACGAGTACTACAGCGGATTCGACGAGGTGCGGCTCACACCAGAGTCGCGGTGGCGCGAGGTCCCCTGGCTCGATGCCGGCGCGCGCGTGATGGGACCGGCGGTGGCGGAGCTGGATCGTTCGTTCCTTGGAGCGTGGCTCGAAGCCGGTGGCGCGCCATTCGAAGTCACGGCACCGCCGGCGGCCGGGTCATCGGCGGCGCGCGTCGTGGTCCATCATGGCTTGCGCGACGCGCACACGCTCGAAGCGTACCTGGCGCTCGTGGACGGCGCCCTGTCACACATCAACACCGTGAACGGCTTCCCGTTGATGCTCGAGATCGAGCACGCGCTGATCCGCGCGATCGGGCGCGGGGTGCGCGTGCGCTCGCTCGTCGGGAATCTCACGCCCACTCACAACGGCACGCTGTTCAAGGGACCCTGGAGCAGCGCCCGCGCCGCCGCGACCGAGTTCGTCCATTCGCGCCTCGATGGCATCGTGGCGGCGGGCGGCGAAGGCTACGTGTTCGCCGTCCCGGAGCAGCCGCAGTGGGCGCGGGGACTCGGCGTGATCCATCCGCACGTGCACGCCAAGCTGATGACCGTGGACGGACGGGTGTGCACTGTGGGCAGCGCGAATATGGATTTCACCGCCGGATATTGGGAGGACGAGGTCATGCTCGTGGTGGAAGACGCGGGCGTCGTCGCCGGCGTGGAGGCGCGTATCGACCAGCTGCTTGCGGGGTCCGAGCCGGTCAATCGCAACGATCCGGAATGGCAGCGCACGGCCAAGCGCCGCAAGTGGCTGCGGCGCTGGCCGGGCGTACTGTCGATCTGACCTTTAGACGCCGATCTTGGGCTTGAACGTCTGCTGCACCTTCGCTGCTTCTCGTGGGCTCAGCGTGGTCTTGAGCACCGTGCCACCGTATCCCCGGAAGCGATCGGCGACGCCGTACGGGTCGTTCACCGAAACGAGTGCCAGAACGGCCGAGGTGCCCGGCTGCACCATCCCCCCGACCTGTTTCACGTAATCTTCCGGCACGCCGTACGCCGCTTTCCAGTCATCGGCGTCGGTCGCCCCGATGACGGCCCCCACGCTGCCGACACTAGCCGCACCGACACCCATCGCCGCCGCCGCGGTCGCGGCGCTGACGCCCGCCGTGAACGGCGCCGCGAGGATGCCACCCAGCATGGCGCCGAGCAGCCCGCCATACGCGGCGCCCTGCCTCGGCGTCGGCTGCACGCTTTCATCGACACGCAGTTTGCCGCTCTCAGTCCGGTAGATCGCGACGGCGTCGTGCAGATCCACCTTGCCTTGCCAGTTGAGTTCCTCGAGCTGCCCCAGCACCTCAGCAGCGCGGTGCTTGCCTGCAAAACCAACTGCTATGAGGTCCCGCATGTTAACCTCCTGTTGACGTCCGTAGATGGCTCACTTCTCGTAGCGTGTTGCCGCGGCATCGAATGCCTCGTTGAAGTGGCGAGCCGCCTCTTCCATGGCCGCTTGTGATTTCGCGCTGTATTTCGCTTGCTTCGCTTCCGCGGAGCGCGCCCGTGCGAGGGCGATCGACTCCTGTAGCTTTGCCCACTGGTCGTGACGCTTCATCCCCCGCTCGGCTTCGACCTTATCGGACCGCGCCTTCCACAGCGTGAGCTTGGCTTCAGCCTTATCGAGGCGCGCGCTGAATTCATTGTTGGTAGCGTCGTCCCAGGCTGCGAGGCGCGCATCCAGCCGCTCGACCCCCGCTTTGAGGTTGTCAATCGCGGTCGCCACGTCGGCCTTGGTGGCGGCATAATCCGCCGCGGCCGCGCGTTTGAGCTCGGCAATCTGTTGCTTGATCTTTGCCTGGGTGGCCGTCAGGCCGGAGATCGTGTTCATGTCCGCGTGCGCCTGCCGCGCCCTTGCATCGGCCTTCAGCACGTTCAGCTTGGCTTCCGACTCCCTTAGTTCGGCCTCGAACTTTTCGACGGCGAGGTCCTTGTTCGGTTCTGCTCGTGCAGTCGTCATGCTCCACCTCCCGGTGCTTCATCATTGTTTCGATGGTTACATGCGTTCCTTTTTCTTTGCGGCGAGCCCAATCTCGGGACAGTAGTCTCGCGAGCGTGAATTGATCGTGAGTTGGTCATGAGTATTTCTAAGACAAAACTGCCGGGCAGCGCGCTAGGGCTCGCCGCCCGGCTTCCGACCGTTGCTTCGCGACTAGCTCACAAACTTCAGTGCGCTACCGCCTCTCCGAGATGGCTGACGACCGCCGTCTTCGCCGCCGAGAGTTTGTAGGCGGCGATCAGGAGCAGCACGCCACCGGCAAGTGCGAAGCCGGCAATCAGTCCCATGAGCGCCGCCAGTGTGATCGGGGGTTTCACAAGTGCGAACACGCCGCATACCGTCGAGAGAATCCCGAATGCGAGCGTCCATCCCCACGGGGCGCCGATGTCGCGCTCCACAATGGAGCCATAGATGGCAAGCGCGCCCGTGAAGAACAGCCACCAGGCGGCCCAGACCACCGCGAACGTGAGGGACAAGCCGGGATAGTAGTACAGTGCCGCCACCCCGAATGCCACACCGATCAGTCCGCTCACGCTCAGTACCCACCAACGCTTGAAGATCGGACGTAGCTCGAAGCCGTGCACGAGCTGGGTAATCCCGTTCGCGATCGCCCAGAATGCGATCACGAATGCAAACACCGCGACCGACTCCAGCGGACGCCACACAATCAGCGCGCCGATCGCGATTCCGAACAGCCCCCGCAGCACCAGCGCCCACGAGGTGCGCCGGTATGCGGATTGGATGATGTCGGTTGCCATAGGAAGCCTCCTGCCGCGCGTGGCGCGGCGGAACCGGGTTTTCACAACGCACGCGTACGCTTCACGCCAGCCGAGTGAAAGGTCAGCAGGATGTTGTGAAGCGACTCGCAAGCCGGCGTGTGGCTCTCTTCACTCTCTGGCGGTTGGTGTTCGCGGGTCGTTTCGTTCGCCTCTGGTCGGAGCGGCGATCGGCGTGGCAGCTCACGGCGATGAGCAGTGGGAGACCGTGCCGCTCGAGACGCCGGGCCTGTGAGATCAGACGACACCGCGCTAGAATGGCGACCGAGCCCCCAAACGCGGCGCCAACCATGCCCGACAAGAAGTTCCTGTTCGTCTCGCTCGACGGCCTGATCGCGGACATCGCGTGGCAGGTGGTGAAGGAAGGCCACGCCGTCAAGCTGTTCATCGAATCCCCGGCCGAGCGTGAGATCGGCGATGGCTTCGTCCCGAAGACCGACGACTGGGAGCGGGACGTGAGCTGGGCCGACGTGATCGTGTTCGACGACGTGCTGGGCCAGGGCACAAAGGCGGCCCGGTTGCGAGCCGCGGGGAAGCTCGTGGTGGGCGGCACGCCGTACACCGACCGGTTGGAGGATGACCGGGCGTTCGGCCAGCAGGAGCTCAAGGCCGCGGGCGTGTCGATCATCCCGCAGGACAACTTCACGTCGTTCGCCGAGGCCATCGCGTTCGTCGAGGCGAATCCAAATCGTTACGTCATCAAGCCGAGCGGCGCCGCCCAGAATCTCAAACAGCTGCTGTTCGTCGGGGAAGACGAGGACGGCAAGGACGTCATCCAGGTACTCGACGACTATCGTCGCGCCTGGGCCGACCGCATCAAGGAGTTCCAGCTGCAACGGCGCATCGTTGGCGTCGAAGTCGCGGCCGGCGCATTCTTCAACGGCACCGAGTTCGTGCTTCCCATGTGCATGAACTTCGAGCACAAGAAGCTCTTCCCTGGAGACATCGGGCCTTCCACCGGGGAAATGGGCACGACCATGTATTGGAGCGAGCCGACGCGGATCTTCAATGCGACGCTCAAGAAGATGGAGCACAAGTTGCGCTACGAGCGCTACGTCGGCTACATCGACGTGAATTGCATCGTCAACTCGAACGGCATCTTCCCCCTCGAGTTCACGGCGCGGTTCGGATATCCCACCATCAGCATCCAGCAGGAGGGCATGCTCACCCCGATCGGGGAATTCCTCTACCGCCTGGCCGAAGGCTCCATCACGACGTTTCGCGCCCGCAGCGGATTTCAGGCCGGCGTCCGCATCGTGGTCCCGCCCTTTCCGTTCAGCGACGCCGAGACGTTTGAGAAGAACTCGAAGGATGCGGTGATTATCTTCAAGAAGCCCGGCCGGGAGGGCGTCCACATCGAGGACGTGAGGACCGTGAACGACGAATGGCTGGTGTCGGGGACGTCGGGCGTGGTTCTGATCGTCGTGGGGCTCGGCACGACCATGAAGGCGGCACAGCGGCAAGCCTATGGTCGCATCGACAACATCCTGATCCCCAACATGTACTATCGCACCGACATCGGCGATCGCTGGTACGAGGACTTCGACCGCCTGCATACCTGGGGCTATCTCAGGGATTGAGCCGGAGCCCGAGGAGGGAGCCATCATGTGCCGCAACATCAAGACGCTCGCCAACTTTCAACCGCCCGCGACGGACGACGAGATTCGTGCCTCGGCGTTGCAGTTCGTCCGGAAACTCAGCGGCACGACGCAACCGTCGCGCGCCAACAGCGCCGTGTTCGACGCCGCGGTCGATGAAGTGGCGGCCATCGCGCGGCGCCTGATCGACTCGCTGACCACGAGCGCCCCGCCCCGGAATCGCGAGCAGGAGGCGCGCAAAGCCCACGAACGTGCTGTGAAGCGCTTCGGTTGATGGGGAAGCCCGCATGGATGACCGTCGCGCGCCACTGAGCCCCGCGTCCTTTTGGGCTCGCGTCAGTGTCGACGTCGACTTCGGACTGCGGCGCGGGGCGTGGTATCGCGTGGTGGCCATGACGCCTGAAACCGTAGTGCTCGACGTGCACGGCCAGGCCATCGAGGCCCCTCGAGTGGCAATCGAGGTGGTGGATTCGCTGCCCTTTCAATGGGCTGTCGTGCCGCGGCCTCGCAACGCCTCCTTCATGATCCCGGCGAGCTGGGGAGATCACTACGGCGTGTGCCCGCACTGCGCCTACCGCGCGCCGCTGTTCGGTGCCCCGGCCGTGCTGCAGTGTCCGGGGTGCGGGTTGACGTTCGTGGTGGGCTGGGAGGAGCGCTATCTCGGACGCAACAGCGGAGCGGCGTAAGAGCTCGCGCACGCCGCTATGCGCTGGCTCACACTCCGGGCGGTGTGGGCTACGTCCTTGCCTCTGCGGAGTGAGTTTCCTATAGTCGCGCGGCTCTGACCGGGACCATCGGATGACGCCGGCACTGATCGCGCTCCTCGCATCGAATGCGCTTCCCATCGCGGGCGTGCTGCTGCTCGGCTGGAAGGTGTTCCCGCTCGTGCTGTTGTACTGGCTCGAGAACGTCGTCGTGGGCGGGTATACCGTCGCCAAGCTGCTCACGGCGCAGCCGGACCAGCCGGTGGACTGGCTGGCGAAGATCTTCCTGGTGCCGTTCTTCATCTTTCACTTCGGCATGTTCACGTACGGCCACGGCGTGTTTGTGTTGAGTTTGTTCGGGCCGAAAATCGGACACTCGTTCGACTTGTGGGCGAGCGTGCCGAGCGTGATTCGCGACAACAATCTCGGATGGGCCACCGCGAGCCTGGTCCTGAGCCACGGATTCTCGTTCTACTCGAATTATCTCAGGAACGGCGAATACCGTCGCGCGAGCTTGAGCGTGCTCATGACGCAGCCGTACAGTCGCATCGTGGTGCTGCACCTCACCGTCTTATTCGGTGGGTGGATCGTGATGGCGCTCGGCTCACCGATCTACGCGCTGGTGCTCTTGGTGGTGATCAAGACCGTGGCCGATATGCGGGCGCATCGCGCCGAGCGGCGCCGCTTTGCCGCGCGGCCCGAGTTGGCAACCGCCGGGGTCCACGTGATGGCGGGGTGATCGTACGTTGACGAATCACCGCACCGTTCGTTGCGATGCCCGCCGAGCTGGCATACGTTCCCGGTATGGTCCGCGGACAACCGGAGAGCTGCACATGATCACCGCAATGAATCGGATCTACGTGGCACCGGAATACGCCGAGCAGTTCGAAGCGCGCTTCCGGACGCGCGCCGGTCTGGTGGATGGAATGCCCGGGTTCGTCTGGAACAAGGTGCTGCGTCCCGTAAATCCCGGGGACCCCTACGTGGTCATGACGCTCTGGGAGTCGCGTGCCGCGTTCGACGCGTGGGTCAGATCGGATGCGTTCACGCAGGGGCACGCCCGCTCGGGCACGCTCCCGAAGGCAGCCTTCCAGAGGCCCAGTCAGCTCGAGCTGCACGAGGTCTTCACGGACTCGAGTCAACCCGATCTCGCGCCCGAGCCGCGCGGCAAGCCGGTCCAGTTTCATGGACCGGCCGCATAGCGCGTTCAGAGCGGCGCCGTTTCGACAAATGCTTTGAGCCGTGCGGCCGCGCCATCCCATTGCGCCGCGACGTGATCGAGAAACTGTCTCGCGACCTCGAGTCGCTTTGCGTTGAGGTCCCAGATCTGCTCCCGTCCCTGACGCGCGTGACGCACCAGCCCCGCCGCGTCCAGCGCGTAGAGATGCCGCGTGATCGCCTGCCGGGTGACGCCGGTCCCTTCGCTCAAGCGGGTAATCGAGAGCGGGCCCTCGGCGGAGAGCCGCCGCAGCAACCTGAGCCGCGTGACGTCGCCGAGGGCACTGAACACGGGGACGGCATCCCGCTCCCGGGGAACCGCGGAGCCCCGGCTACGCGACATAGCGTTCGAGATCGCGGATCTTTCCGGTCCACCCACCGTCGTTCATCCGGAAGGCCTCGGCCCGGCGCGCATGCGGGATTCGGTCGAAACCGGATTCGACGATCGTGACCGTCGTGCCGTCGGCGGCGTCCTCGAGCCGGAACTCGACGAGCGTGGTCGGCTCGGCGGAGTAGTCTACCTTCGGGTCGATGGCGTAGGGATGCCAGCGATACGCGAAGTAGCGCTCGGGCTCGATGCGCTGGACCTGCATCTCGATCTTGAGCTGCTCGTATCCCGGCTTCGTAATCCGTCCCCTCGTGGTTTTGCCCTCGACGAACGCACTATCCAGGTCCATCTGAAACCAGGCGGAGAACTGCTTGGCGTCGGAGATCGCCTGCCAGACACGGGAGCGCGGCGCGCGCAGCACAACGTGCTTTTCGATGCGATCGGTGCTGGCGGCGCTCATGGTCGGCTCGGTTTTGGTGGTCATGTGCGGGTCTTCCTTTCAGCGGATCCGGTGAAATGGGAGATGGCACCCGTAATCATGCAACCAGTGTGTTGCATATTCTACGCGCCGAACCGGCAATGCGCAACTGGTATGTTGCGTATTAGCGGCTGCCAGGCACGGGGGAGAAGCTGGCGAAACCAGTGGCGGCGATACACTGTTTACCCCCGAGCGCAGCGCCATCGTGTTCGCCGCGCCGAGGAGGTGAGGATGGGCGTCATCCCGCTGAGTGATGCTTCTCGCGCACCGCGTCGCTTTCCGATCGTCACGGTGACGATCATCGCGCTCAACGCGTTCGTGTTCATCCTCGAGCTGAACGGTGGCGACGCATTCGTGAGTCGGTGGTCGGTGGTCCCGGCCAACATCGTGGCCGGGCACGACTGGATCACGATCGTGACGGCGATGTTCATGCACGGAAGCTGGTCACATATCATCGGCAACATGGTCTTCCTCTGGGCGTTCGGCCCCGAGATCGAAGACGCGATGAATCCCGTGCGGTACCTGATCTTCTATCTGCTCGGTGGAGTGATCGCGTTCCTGGCGCAGATCGCCGGCGACCCCAGCTCGACCGTCCCCAATCTCGGGGCGAGCGGCGCGATCGCGGCCGTCATGGGCGGCTTCATCGTGACCTATCCGCGCGATCAGATTCGCTCGGTGGTGATACTCATATTCACCGCGCGCATCACGTTCATTCCCGCCGCACTGCTGATCGGGGTGTGGTTCGTGCTGCAGTTCGTGAGCCTCGGAAAGGTGAGCGCCTCACCGCAGCCCGGGGGCGTCGCGTACCTGGCTCACGTCGGGGGCTTCATCTACGGAGCCGCCACGGTGCGGTTGTTCGAAGACCGGAGACGCGTCAACGACGATCAACCGGTCTGACCGGACCGGCGTGCGTTGAGCCAAGCCGGTTGATATCGACGTTCTCCAGAATCCGGGTTGCGTAGCCACCGGCGGCCACGGCAATCATCGCGCGGCCCATGTTCTCCGCTGTCGTCACATGAGTCGGCGCCAGCCGGCGGATCAGGGGATAGAATGGTCCCAGCACCGCGTAGAGGGCGCGATTGACGCGCGACTTGATGCGCGCACCCGGGCGCGGCCGGATGAAGCCGGGCCGGAACATGTAGCCCTCGAGCGGGAGCGCGAGAATCGCGTTCTCCGTCTCACCCTTGACGCGGGCCCACATTTGCCGGCTGCGGCCCGAGCTGTCCGTGCCCTCCCCGGTGACGTAGCAGAACACGGCACGCGGGTGGGCGGAGGCGAGCGCCCGCGCCAGTGCGAGGGTGAGATCGTAGGTCTGGCGCCGGTAATCCGCCTCGCTCAGGCCGACCGACGAGACGCCAAGACAGAAAAAGCACGCGTCCACGGGCGCGAGCTCCGCGGCCAGGCCGCTAAAGTCCAGGAAGTTCACGTGCTGTCGCTCACGCAGCTTTGGGTCACGCACCGCGAGCGGCGAGCGGACGATGGCGAGTACCGAGCTGACGCGCGCGTCGGCCAGGCACTCGTGGAGCACCCCGTCTCCCACCATCCCGGACGCGCCGAGCAGCAGGACGTTCACGCGGACTCGGCAGACCTGTTCATAATGATCAGTGTTCTTCGTATCCTTCCAGCCGATTGACACACATACATCCGGCCCACATCATCCTGCCGCGCGAATCCGGTGGAGGCGTGGAGACCATCGAATGCTGGGCACGTTTGAAGACGAGCGCAAATGTGCCGTTGCGGCGTGGAGGGTGGTACCGGGTCATCTCCCACACGACGCTCGAGGCGGTCGTCCAGATCGAGGGGGGCACGCCGGTGGGTGTGCCACGCCCCTACCTCGATATTCGCACGCAGCGCCCGGCGGAATGGACCGTGCTTCGGAATCCCGCGGTGGCGGCCCGCACGCCGTTCGCCTTCCGGCGCGGGTACCTCGTGTGCCCCGGTTGCAGCGAGCGCGTGCCGCTTCCCCAATCGCACGTGCAGGAGCAGCTCTGCCCCCGCTGCAACCATATCTTCCCGATCGGCTGGGCCGAGCGCTATCTCGAGTAACTACACCTTGGCCGTGGACCGGGCGCCCGCGCCCGCCGCGCCGCCGTCTCCCCGCGCCGCGCGCTCGAGCTCCGCGATGTTGATCTTCTTCATTTTCAGCATGGCCTCCATGGCCCGCTTGGCGCCCGGCGACTTCTCGTCCTGGGCGAAGAACTGCTCCATGCGGGGCGTGACCTGCCAGGAGAGCCCGTAGCGGTCCTTGAGCCAGCCGCACTGCTGCGCGGTGGGATCGCCGCCCGCGCTGAGCCTGTCCCAGTAGTAATCGATCTCCTCCTGGTTCTCACACTGGATCTGGAACGAGACGGCCTCGGTGAACTGGAACATCGGCCCGCCGTTCAAGGCCGTGAACGGGTGGCCGTCGAGCTCGAATGCCACGGTCATGACCGATCCCGCCGGACGTCCGTGCACTTCCTTGCCAGCGTCCGAGTAGCGGCTGATCGCGGCGATGCGGGAATTCTTGAAGATGCTCGTGTAGAACCGGGCGGCGTCTTCGGCTTCGTTCGCAAACCACAGGAATGGTGTGATGCGCTGCGGTGTGGCCATGGTCTTGTCTCCGTTGTGTTCTCTAGGCTTGTCTATGTGTACCACTCGAACCGATACGCCAGCTCCGGTCCTTTGGCTCCCTGGTACGCGAGCTGCGCAACGAGCAGGGCGAATGGCTCGGTATAGCGGGCCACGCGGAGGGGGCCTGCATCCACTGGCTCGAATCCCACGTCGCCGATCAAGCGCGCGGCGATTTTCTTGCTGCGGGCATCGTCCCCGCAATAGGCGAGGCTCGGTTTCGTCTTCCTGCGCCGCGCCTCGTACACCCCGAACAGGACTTCGCTCGGCACCGTGTTGAAGGCGGACACGATGCGGGTTTCGGGAAGGCGCTTGGCCAGCTCTTCCGCCCCCGACGACGTGCGGCCGACCACGAGATCCGTGTCCTCCTCGTTCATCGGAAGAGAACACGTGAGCAGGACTTTTCCCGACAGGTCGCCTGCCTGGTGCAGCACGTCGTCGAAGCGCAGCCAGTGTACCGCGAGCAGCAGGGCATCGGCCTGCGCCGCCGCGTCCGCCGGCGTGCCCGCGCGCGCGGTTTGGCCCGCTCCGCGGGCGAGGCCCTCGAGCTTCTTGCTGTTGCGCGCATAGCTGAAAACGACGGCGTGCCCCGCCCGCGCGAGAATCGTCCCGAGTTTCCCGCCCATCAATCCCGAGCCGAGAATGCCGACGCGCATCGCCCCTCGTTGCAATGGTGCAGCTGTAGTCGTAGTGCCCGAAGGATGGAAACTATTGGAGAACGGCTCGCTCAGCGAATAATGCAACCACCACGATGGCGGAGAACGGGGTGGAAGGGCTCGATCCGCAAACCGGTCGAGCCCGCCGAGCTGCTGGAGTTCGCGAGCGGCTACTGCGACTGAGGGGCTTGCTCAGCCCGCTCGCTCGGGCCGAATACGGGGTCCGGATCGCACAGGCGTGCCGCAGAGACGCGAGCGGGCGTCACAGCCGTGAAGCACGGCTGGGCGATTGGTGCCGCGTTCCCGATGCACCCGGCAAGGCCAAGCGGCACGACGAGCAGCATCCACGAGCAGCGTTTCATAGACCCTCCGTTCACGCGGCCGCTCCGAGCTTCGCGCTGAATTGAGGAAGCGCGCGGTACAACGCGGTCCGCAACGCGACATCCCGGGGATCGCCGGTCAGGACCGCGCCCATCTGAGCGGTCACGTATCCGTATCCGATACCGGCGTCCGGATCGGCGAAGCCCATCGCTCCGCCCGCCCCCGGGGCGCCAAACGCCGTCTCACTCCCAAACGCCCAGACGGGAGACGGCTTCATGAAACCGAGTGAGAACCTGACGTCGGCCTTCAAGCATTCGTCATGGAAGCCGTGGCTCGAAGGTCGCGCGGGCGCCTGGAGCGCGCGCAAGGTCTCCTGCGTGAGCCCGAGCGCTTCCCCTCCATTGGCGAACACGCCATAGGCGTGCGCGATCGCGCGTGCGGTGCCCACGCCGCCGCCTGATGGCACCTCGAGCGCACGGGCGTAAATGCGCTCCGGGTCCAGATACACGTTCGTGCCCGGATTGACGTTCAGGGCCCGGTAAATCCTCGACCCGTGATTGAACGCCGCGACCGCGAGCCGGAACGGAAATCCCACCAGCATCGCGAGCGGGCTGGACGCGGCGAGCGTTGCCAGTCGCGAGTTGGGAATCGAATCGGGCAGCCCGATGTAGAAGTCGATGCCGAGTGGCCGCGCGATCTCCTCGTGGAAGCACTGCCCCAGACTGCGATGCTGGGGGTCGACTCGACGCAACAGCTCGTTTTCGTAGAAGCCCAGCGTGAGCCCGTGATACGCCTGCCGCGTCCCGGGCGGCCACTCGGGCTTCTGGCGCGCGAGGATGACCGCGAGACGGTCGAGATCCGCCACCACCTGGCGATCCACGGGCTCGTTGATGGCGTACAGGCCCGCCTGATGCGCCAGCAGCTGGCGGACGGTGACGGCTCCCTTCCCGTTCTGTGCGAACGCCGGCCAGTAGCTCGCCACCCGCTCCTCGTAATCGAGCCAGCCGCGGGAATGCGCGATCGCCAGCGTCATCGCCGCGAGACCCTTGGTCGCCGAGTGCACGACGACCATCGTGTCCTCTTCCCAGGGCTCGCGGGTGCTCTTGTTGCGCATGCCGCCCCAGAGATCCACGACGTTCTCGCCGTGACAAAACACGGCGCAGGCGCCGCCCAGCTCGTGACGCCGCGCGAAATTTTCGGCAAAGGCATCGCGCACGGCTTCAAACCCCGGACTGACGCGACCCTCGATCCGTGCCTCTGGTGTTCGATCCATGGTCAGGACCTCGTTGCGAGCGCGCCGCGCAGCGCGTCCGCCAGGAAGCGGCGCAGGATCGCGAGCACCGCCCGGGGCTGCTCGTCGTGAGCATTGTGCCCGGCCAGCTCGACGATCTCGAGCCGCGCGTACGGCAGGCGATCGGCGATGATCGCCTGATGTTCTGGGGGAAACAGGAAGTCGTGACGGCCCGCGAGCACGAGGGCCGGCACGTCAATTTCGCGCAGCCGATCCATCACGTTCCAACCGGTCAGTAACCGGCGGAACGCGAATACGTGAGCCTCGGGCCGTCGCTGGATCCGCAGTACGCGGAGCAGACGGCGTGGCGTCCATAAACCACCGTGATAGAAGTACGCGCCGCCAAAGCGCCGGACCAGGGGAGCGACCTCGGCCGGCAGCAATCGCCCGTTGTAGACGCGGTGGGCGGCGTGCACGACCGCGGCGCTGGCTCCGCGTTTGGCGAGGATATTGGCGGCATTGTGCTGGATCCACCACGCGTCGGCGCCCGTATCGAGCAGCAGCAGCTGCGAGATCCGCTCGCGATACCGCAGCGCGTACTCGAGCGCGACGTGGCCGCCAAACGAGTGGCCCAGCACGGCCCATTCATCGAAGCCCAGCGCCTCGCGCAGGGCGTCCGCGTCGGCGGTCAAGTTGTCCCACGTCATCGATTCCGTGGCGCCACTCGAGCGGCCGTTGGCGCGATGATCGTAGAACACCAGCGTGAACCGATCCGCCAGCTCCTCAAAGACAGAGAGGGTCGAGTGATCCAACCCCGGACCGCCATGCATCAGCACTACCGGGTACCCCGATCCCAGCACTTTCACGAACAGTGACACGTCGCGAATCGGGAGCCTGTCCGCGAGTCGTTGCTTGACCATTGCCCGGGCCCTCCCTTGAGACCTCCCAAAAACAGTAGGGGGGGAAGCATGAGAGCAGCGTGAATGGCGCGTGAACGGTTCGCGATCGGCTCGCTCCTCGGAGGGATTGCGGAGCAGCCGGGCGCCGGTCATGGTTCTCATAACGTTGCCCGATAACGACTTCCGATGTGGCGCGGCGCCGCACGGCCGCGAACCCCGTTTAGTTCGTCTGCTGCACCACCCGGCCGGAGAGCGGCTGGGTCGGCCGCGCATTGTGCGGGTACAGTTTCGCGAATGCCGCGAGCTGCTCGGAGGAGAGCGTCACCGGGGTCTTCAGGACATACCAGGTGACCCCTTCGGAGCACGGCGGCGTCGTAAGCGATCCGGAATAGGTGTAATAGCCACGATCAGACGGCAGCAGGTCCGCGAGCTGCAACGTGGTCCCCGCGAGATCGACCGTCTTGCCGGATTCGCGCGGCATGTTCTTCCAGACCGTCTCGAGCACCGGGTTCGCCGCACCGGTCGTGAACAGCACCGCGACCACGGCCAGATGCCCGCTGCCGTCATCGTGCACCAGGTGCGCCACGAGATCGAAATGACGGCCCGCGATAGCTTCTTCGCTCGGGTGATGGAAATGGAACTGCTTGAGTGTGTAGGTCTTGTCGCCCACGCGCAGCGTATTCCCCGGCGCGTAGCTCACCTGGATCGTGTGGCCGTTGTTGACGATGTTCTGCGGCGCGGCGCGGTAGTCAAATTGCAGTGCGGGAAGCGCTGCGATCTTCGCGTCCTTGATGTCGACCGGCGACTGGGCATGGCCGGCGGAACAAATGGCATACGAATGATCGAGCTGAGCCCAGTGTGTCGGTCCTTCGGCGCCGCTGTACGACCAGTGGGAATGGTGGGCCTGCTGCACGTTGGCGGCGAAGAACAGGACCGCGCAAGCCGTGAGGAGCGTCGCCGGAATCCTCATGCACTCAATTCCTCCGTTCGGTCAATCCGACCGCGTGGACGATGGCGTTGTACAGCTCTTCTCCACCTACCGGTTTTCTGAGATACGCTTTCACCCCCGCGGCCGTGTAGCGCGACTTGACCTCCGGGGCGTCATCGGCGGTCAGGACGATCGTGGGCACGTGCATGCCGCTGCGCGACATCTGCTCGTGCACCTCGAGGCCCGTCATCTCGAGCATCCGCGCGTCGAGCACGAGGCAATCGGGAGCAGTGCCGGCGACCGCAAGCGATTCGAGGAACTGTCGGCCGGACGCGAAGACGGTAGGCTGAAAGCCCAGCGCCTGGCAGAGCCGCCGCAGGCTGGTGCGCACCGACGCTTCGTCGTCGACGATCGCGACGGCGATGGGCCGCGACGCAGGCGTCGGGATATCGCTCATGCGGCGGCTGTGGCGAGGACGCAGTGCATCGTCACGCCCCGATCCGGGTTGTTCTCGGCCCAGAGCCGCCCCCCGTGGGCCACGACGATCGTCCGGCTGATCGAGAGGCCAAGACCCAGGCCCTCGGCCTTGGTGGTCACGAACGGCTCGAACACCCGATCGATCAGGCTCGCCGGTATACCTGTGCCGCGGTCTCGAATCGCGAAATGCACATCGTTGCGTCCCTCGGCCTCGACGGTCAGGAGGAGGCGACGCTCGGCGGCCGGCACGTCCGCCATGGCCTCGCAGCCGTTCAGGATCAGATTCAAGAACACCTGCTGCAGTTGTATGCGATCGCCGCGAACGGCCGGTGCGTGAACCGGCACATTCGCCGTGACGATCACCCGCCGGGTGACCAGCTCGCCATGTGCCAAATCGAGCACGTCGTCCACCAGCTCCCGGGTCTCGAGCGCCTGCAGACGCGCTTCGCCGCGTTTGAGCAGTGCTGCGAGACGACGAATCACGAGCGCGGCGCGCTGATCGGCCGCCACGATGTCGTCCAGGATTTCGCGGATCTCGGGCGCCAGCTCGACCGGTTGTCGTTCCAGGATCAGCAGCGCGGCCTCGGCGTTCGCATGAATCGCGGAGAGCGGCTGGTTCAGCTCGTGCGCGAGCGCCCCCGAGAGCTGGCCGAGCACGCTGACCCGCGCGAGGTGGGTGAGCTCGCGCTGCTGTTCCTCGATCTCGAGCTGGGTCTGTCGCCGGGCGGTCACATCGGCTTGCGTGACCACGGCTCCGCCGTCGGCGCGCTCCAGGGCCTCGATGCGCAGCGCGAACCGGCGCGGCAGGCCGCCATGCTCTTCGTCGTACTCGATCTCGAAGCGGCGCTGTTTCCGTTCCAGCACTCGCGTCAGACCGCACATGACCCCGGCGGCTGCGACATTGCCGCGTCCGGCCGACCGCTGGCAGGCCGCGAGATAGTTGTCACCCTCGAACACCCGATGCCGGAGGTCGGTGCGGGGATCATTGCCGAAGTGGCGCCACGAGTCATTGACCTCGAGGATGACTCCCCGAGCATCGAGAATCGCCACGTGGTCCGAAAGCGAATCGAGCAGCGCGCTGTAGAGCTGCACGGCATCCTTGCGCGCGCTCGACACCGCCGCGATACAGAGGACGGGAAGCGAGGTCAGGATGACGAACAGCTGCAACACCAGTGCGTCTGCTTCACCGGTGATGCCGAAGGGACTGTTTCCGCGGGCACTGCCCCAGATCGCGGCGATCGTAGTCCCGGAGAGCGCGACACTCGCGCCCCCGGTCCCGAACCGCAGCCCCACCCAGATCAGAACCGGTAGCGGGGCATAGAGGACGGCCTCGTGCCACCGGCTGGCGATCGGCAGGAAAAACGCGATCGCACACGTCGCGGCAAGCCCGGCGGCGACGACCGCGATCTCCAGTGCGCGCCGCCCCTCGATGATCGTGCGGCGATTTTCCCCCGTGAGGATACGCAGCAACGCCGGGAGGACGGTCAGGCCGGTCAGCGCGTTCGACAGAAACCATGCCTTCCAGGCCGCGCCGTAGGGCGAACCGCCTTGGAGCGCCACGTTGCCGGCCCCGATCGTCGCGCCGACCGCCGGCGCGAGGAACACCGCGCAGGCGACAAAGAGGAGCAACGAGCGAATGGTGTCGAGGCGCGGCTCCCCTCGGAACACGAGCCGCAGCGCCACGACGGCGGTGAGTGCCCGGGCGATATTCGCGAGGTCGGCGAATAGCACCCACGAGAGGCTCCAGCGTGGCCAGTGTGTGAGGAAGTGGCCGATGGCGGCCACAAGGATGTACCAGACCCAATCGCGCGCCGGCGCGAGAATCAGGAACGCGGTGAGAACCGCGTAGGGAAAGAAGAGCACGGCCGCCCCGCTCGCGGGCAGGCGCACCAGCGCTGCGAATGCGTTGCCAAGAAAGACGAGCGGAGCGAAGACGAGCAACCTGCGCGCGAGCGGAGGAAGCTTGACCTCGGTTTCCGGCAGCGTCGCTACGAGCGTTCCGTCGATGGGCATTCGCGCCAATAAAAAAGTCGATGCTAGAGCACTAGCCATCGACAATTGGCTGATCTGCGGCGAACGGCAATTGTCCTAAGGAGCTACGATCATCCCTGCGGTTGCGCCACGCCGACGGCTCCCGCCGGAGCGCACTCCGCACAATAGACGTGATTGTCCCGGATGGTGAACTGCATCTGATCTCCGTCGAAATCTTCCTGACAGGAAAAGCAGCGCAGCTTGATGAGGACGAAAAACAGATGTCGAGGTTCGATCATCTTGGCCCTTGCGCGAGCGCTGCTCCATTCATGTGCAACTCGAGTGTTGTAGTAACCCGCGAGCCACGTGTCTGGTTCCCGGGCACTATGTTACCTGACAAACGTACGTCGTCGACTCGGCATTTTCGAACCGTGAGGAGCATATGCCCCGAATCCTGTACGCTGTGCTGATCGCGCTGCCTGTCCCCGCTGTGGCTCAAACGCCGCACCCCCCGAGCAAGCAACCCGCTCTCGTGGTCACCAGTCCGGACGTAAAATCCGGCGCCAAGATTCCCGAGGAGCACGCATTCAACGCGATGGGCTGCAACGGCCAGAACATCTCCCCCGCCGTCGAGTGGAAGGGGGCGCCTCCCAAAACCAAGAGCTTCGCGCTGACAATGTACGACCCCGACGCTCCCACGGGCAGCGGCTTCTGGCACTGGATCGTCTATAACATTCCGGCGAATATCACGAAACTGGAAGCGGGGGCGGGCGATCCCGGCAAGAACCTCCTGCCCCAGGGCGCGGTTCAGGGGAATACCGATATCGGCAAGCCGGGATACGTCGGTCCATGCCCGCCGCAAGGCGAGACGCACCACTATCAAATAACCGTCTTCGCGCTCGATGTCGACACGCTCGATGTCCAGCCGGGAGCGACGGCCGCCATCGTCGGATTCAATATGCATTTCCACACGGTCACCAAGGGCAGGCTCACCGCGATCTACCGTCGGTGATGCGCTGGGCTCGCGCGCTGCCCCAAAGGCGTATTCTCCCGAGAAACCGCCGACGCTACTCCTTCTTCTCCTGCCGCCGCCGGAACGGGGAGTGCCCGATGACCCGCATGAATTTCGCCGTGCTCAGTATCGTCGCTGCCGCGACCGCCGCAAGCGCTCGGGGCGCGCGAGCGCAGCAGATCGCGCAACGAACGATCGAGCGCAACGCCGTCGAGGCCGTGATCTGGGGCCTGCCCGCCGTGAGCTACGAGCGCATGTACCAGGCGCTGCGAACCGCGAACGGCGGTCCCAATCAGGTCGTGTACTGGTCGCACCTGTCGGACTGGAAGAATCAGACGCTGTGGGCGCATTCGGATGCCGTCAATCTGCTGGCGTTCATCGACACGAAGGACGTGGGCCCCATGGTCGTCGAGGTGCCGTGGGCCGACTCCGGCGCGATCACGGGAACCATCGCCGACGCGACGTTGCGCACCCTCGACGTCATCGGGCCCGCCGGAAAAGACAAAGGCAAATTCGCGCGCTATCTCGTGCTGCCTCCCAACTACAAGGGAGGCGACGTCCAGGGCTACTACATCCTGCGGCCCAAGACCTTCCAGGTCATCATCGCGGGACACTCCCTGGTTCTGGGCTCGACCGCCGCGGACGTGGCTCGCGCGGGCGACTATGTGCGGCAGCTCAAGTTCTACCCGTTGAACCGGGTCATGAGATCCCCACCGATGCGCTTCATCGACGCGAGCGACGTCGTCTTCGACGCGACGATCCCCTACGACGTGCGTTTCTTTCGCTCGCTCGATGGGCTGGTGGACCGCGAGCCCTGGCTGACAGGCGATACGGCGGTCGCCGGCCGGCTCGCCACTCTCGGAATCGCGCCCGGCCGTCCGTTCGCACCCGACAGCGCGATGGAGGCGTTGCTCAACCGGGCCGCTGCTGTGGCACACGGCGCCATCGAGGAGCGCTACCAGGCGGCGCTCTCCCGTGCGTTCTGGGCGGCGGGAGTGGGAGGCGGGGGAGGCGGCGGAGCGCTGCACTGGGCGGCACCGGATTCGGCGAAGAGCGCCACGGTTTCGGTCGCGTTCGCGAGTCCGACGGGCGAAGGAAAGGGTGAGCTCGCCCTCATGGCGATCCAGGACTCCGCGGGCGTGCCGTTCGATGGCTCGGCGACCTATCGCCTGACGGTACCGCGCACCGTCCCGGTGAAGGGATACTGGTCGGTGACCGTGTACGACCGCGCGACGCACACGGCGTTTCGCGACGTCCCCTGGTCGGGGCGCTCGTCCCACACCGCGGGGCTGGTGCGAAACGCCGACAGCTCACTGACGTTCGCTTTCAGTTCGAGCCAGCCGGCCGGTGCCGAGGCCAACTGGCTGCCGACCAAGGCGGGGAGTGCGTTCGAGGTGGTGTTTCGATTCTACGGCCCGGAACGCGCCCTGCTCACGAAAACGTGGAGACTGCCGGACCTCGCGAAAGTGCGATCGCACTAGGTCCGCCGAGCGGCATGCGCGCGCGGATCCCGCTCGTTCGCGGGAAGGTCAGGCGGTCGCGCCGCCATCGCCCGGCTACGGCAGGACCTCGTACCGCATCTGCATCCCCATCCGCAGATGATTCGACACGTGACAATGGAATAGCCAGACGCCGGGATTGTCCGGGACCATGTCGGCGACGACCATGCCCATGGGGAGCAGCGCCGCAACGTCGGTGCGCATGCCGCCGATTTGTACGGTGTTGCCGTGCCAATGTGGGGAGTGAAATTCGAATCCCGTGCCGGACATGAGATACCAGCGCACATGTTCTCCCACTCGCATGGTCGGCATCGGGCCGTTGCCATACAGGTAGCCGTTCAGCGTTTCTTTGAAGTTGTATTGATTGCCCTGACCGCGGACGCTGGGGATGCCAAAGGAGGTATCCACGCGCACGCTGTCCGGCCGTTGCATGTACATGGCGATGTTCTGCGTCAGCAGGCGGCTGGAATTTTCGTCGATCTCGTCGAACGCCACGATGAACTCCCGATCAACTCCGACCGGCGTTCCGTCGGGCTTCACCTTGCCTCGCGCCGTTACGATGATCGGGCCCAACAATCCCGAGCTCAGGTCCTGCTCTTCGTGGACGTGAGAGTGGTACATCCAGATGATGGAGCTTGGGTCTCCCGCACCGGGCCCGGCGCGCTCCGGAACCGGCCAGAGGTACACATGGGTCCTGCCGGTCGCGACAACGCCGCGCGCCGTGTCGGCGGCTCCGGTCTTCCCAGCGTACGGCGCGCCCTCGGAGTCCTTGTCGTAGAACACGCCATGCGGGTGCATCGAGACCGGAAACCGCACGTTGTTCCGGAACACCACGCGGATCGTGTCGCCGACCTGCGCGCGCAGCACCGGACCCAACAGGCCCAGGTGCTCCCACGCCTGGGGTCGCGGCCGCAATACGGCAAAGCTGGAATCTGTGTACTCACGGTAAACGGCTTTCAGCGCGGTTCCGCCGACTGAACTGGGGCCGGCTTCCACGAAGCGCCGCTCGACCGCGTCGAACGGCCGCCCCGCAACCTGGTTCGTCCCGGTCGGCACATATTTCCATGTGACTTCGTCGGCCGCGATGTAATAGGTGTGGGTGTGGCTGACCGGATGGTCCCGTCGCAGCGAGTGTGACGCGACCATGAACACCGGAGCAATAACGCCAAGAACGCTACCGAGATGAGCGCGACGCATGTGAGCCGGGAGTCCGGAGAAAGGGAGCGAGCAACATGACGCGCGACTCACGACGCGGCAAGGGATTCCGCGTTCAGCTCGATCACATGCCGGTCGGGATCGAGTAGAAAGATCTGCGGAAACCCGGCGCGCCCCGCCGGCTGCTCGCGGATCCGCAGCAGCTCGTCCGTCGCGTCGCTCGTATATCCATGGACGCGCAGCGCCGCGAGCGTGTCGCGGTACCCCCGGACGCGGATCGCGAAGTGCACGTCGTGCGAATCCACCCCCCGTGCTCGGAGCGTGGGCCGGTCGTGCACGATCAAATGCAGCTGCCCGCTCCCCACGCGGTACCAGGCTCCGGGAAAATCGAAGGGGGGCCGCGGCATCTCTTCCAGGCCCAAGACTTCCCGGTAAAACCGTCGCGAACGCGCGAGATCCGTTACGGGAAGGCTGACGTGATGCAGGGCCAGCAGCTCGATCATGATCGAGGCGGCATCAGGGGGGTCGTCGCGAATAGATTGTTCGCACGCGAGATCATGTCCACCAATATCGTGGCGAGACCAGAGTGAAGCGATGGGCGTGTCGAATGCACCTCGGTGGCATGCTTGCGACGTCCCTCTTCACCGCATGCACGTCCCGACCAGGTCTCGTGGTATTCGCCGCCGCATCGCTCACCGATGCGTTCAATGAGCTCGGGGACTCATTGCGCCGTCGCGACCCCGGTCTGCGCATCCAATTCAATTTCGCGGGATCCCAGACGCTCGCCTTTCAAATCGAGCAGGGAGCGGCGGCGGACGTGTTCGCGTCCGCCGACGAGCGCTGGATGGCGATCGTGCGGGACTCCGGGTACGTCGCCGATACGCCCAGCACGCTCGTCAGGAATCGGCTGGTGGTGATCGTCCCCGAGCGCAATCGCGCCCATGTCGAAAACCTCGAAGATCTGGCACGTCAGGGCATACGACTGGTCCTCGCGGCCGATCAGGTGCCCGCGGGCCGCTACGCACGCCAGGTCCTGCTCAATCTTTCACACAAGGACGGGTTCGGGCCGGATTTCGCGCCGCGTGTCCTCGCCAACGTGGTCTCGAACGAGAGCAACGTGCGCAGCGTGGCGACCAAAGTGCAGCTGGGCGAGGCCGATGCGGGGATCGTCTACGTCTCGGACGTCACTCCCGCGATCGCGGCGCGAGTACGGCGCATCGATATCCCCGATGCCGAGAATGTGATCGCACCCTATCCGATCGCGCTGCTGCGCCGGGCGCCGCACCTCGAGGCGGGGCGGGCCTTCATCGCCTCCGCCCTCGCCCCCGAAGGCCAGCGCGTGCTCGAGCGCAACGGGTTCCTCCCACGCGACTAACCCTGCGCGACGTCGCGCTTCGGGTCTTCACGAGCATTGCCGTGGCGGTGCTGCTCTGTCTCCTGGCGCTCCCGCTCGTGGCCCTCGTCGTCCGGCTCTCGCCGGCGGCGGTCTGGCACCGGCTGGGGCAGCCCGATGCGCTTGCCGCGCTGCGGTTGAGTCTCATCACGAGCGCGGCAGCGGCCCTCGCGGTTGTGGTGCTCGGTCTGCCAGTCGCCTATCTCCTCGCCACGCGTGACTTCCCCGGCAAGCGACTCGTGCAGGCGATCGTCGAGCTGCCGATCGTCCTGCCCCCCACCGTCGCCGGCGTGGGTTTGCTGCTCGCGTTCGGACGCGTCGGGTTGGTCGGAGGGGCATTGCACGCCGTTGGCATCACCCTGCCGTTCACGACGCTGGCCGTCGTCGTGGCGCAATCGTTCGTCGCGACACCCTTTTTCATCGCCGCCGGCGTGGCCGGTCTCGCGGCCGTCGAATCGCGCTATCTCGACGTCGCGGCGACGCTCCGTGCCGGACCGGTGTATCGCTTCTTCAATGTCATGCTCCCGCTCGCGTTGCCATCCATCCTCGCCGGGGCCGCCATGTCCTGGGCGCGGGCGCTGGGCGAGTTCGGCGCCACGATCACGTTCGCCGGCAGTCTTGCGGGGCGCACGGAAACAATGCCGCTCGCCGTCTATGCCGCACTCGAGACCAATATCGACACGGCGGTTGCGCTGTCGATTCTGCTCGTGGTGGTGTCGTTCGGCGTGCTGGCCTGCTTGCGCTACGCCCCGTGGGCGGGAGGAGTCGGGGGCGGGAATCGAAAGGGGAGCCGTGCTTACGGTCCAGGTCGCTAAACAGCTCCGTGAATTCTCTCTCGAGCTCGCGGTCAACGCGGTACCCGGCGAGACCCTCGTGATCGTGGGCGAGAGCGGTGCGGGGAAATCAACGCTGTTGCGAATGCTGGCCGGCCTGGTGCCACCGGACCGGGGATGCATCGTGTCGGGGGAGACAGTCTACTTCGACGATCAAGCCCGTACGAACATTCCCGCCTGGCTGCGGCCGATTGGCTACGTCCCGCAGGACTACGCGCTGTTTCCGCACCTCACGGTCTACGAGAACGTCGCGTTCGGCCTGCGGGCCCTGGGCCGGCCACGGGCGACGATCGCGGCTGCCGTTCGGGAGATCCTCGCGCGGGTCGGCATCGCCGATCTCGAGGCCCGGCATCCGCGCGAGATCTCCGGTGGTCAGGCACAGCGCGTCGCCCTCGCCCGCGCTCTGGTCATGGAGCCCGAGATCCTGCTGC
This sequence comes from Gemmatimonadales bacterium, assembly GCA_035519195.1. Taxonomy (GTDB): domain Bacteria; phylum Gemmatimonadota; class Gemmatimonadetes; order Gemmatimonadales; family GWC2-71-9; genus AG25. The sequence goes on along the minus strand of DATIWU010000056.1, from coordinate 3,186 downwards.
TCGACGAGCCGCTCTCGGCCCTCGATCTCGGCACCAAGCAGGCGGTTGGTGCCGAGCTGCGCCGGCTGCTCGCGGACCTGCCGGGAATCACGATCTATGTGACACACCAACCGCGCGAAGCCATGATGCTGGGGAGTCGTATCGCGGCACTCGAGCGGGGGCGGATCACCCAGATGGGCACGCGTGAAGAGCTGCTGCGGCGGCCCCGATCGAGCTACGTCGCGGCGTTCCTTGGCCTGAATCTGTTTCGGGGGTCGATTGTGGGGCGCGAGCGGGGAGTGGCACGGGTGCACACGGCGCTGGGTGATCTCTTCGCCGTCGATCCCGGCGGGACCGAAGACGTGTTTCTCGTCGTGCGGCCGACGGAGATCACCCTGCATCGCGAGAGTCGCCTGCCGGAGGGAAGTGCACAGAACTACTTCGCCGGTACGGTCGTGGAGCTCTCTCCCGAACCCCCTCACGGAGAACGGGTCCGCGTCGTGCTCGCCACGCATCCACCGCTCGTAGCCGAGGTTACGGATCGAGCCGCGGAGCAGCTCTCGCTCAGGGAAGGGGTCGCCGTCTACGCCACATTCAAGGCTACCGGGATCGACGTGTTTCGCTGATGATACAGGGTCATGAGCCGCGCCTCCGCGAGCCGATCCCAGCCGCCTGACGCCGCCGCCGCCCTACGCTCCGGCAAGGATGCCTTGCGCCGCGGTGCGTGGGAGGACGCGCGCGCGGCGTTCGGTGCGAGCCTCATGGCGGGCGAAACCGCGGAGGCCCAGGAACAGCTCGGCCTCGCCGCATGGTGGCTGGACGACGCGACCCTCACACTCGAAGCGCGCGAGCGCGCCTACACCCTGTACCGCGAGGTTGGTGATGCCCGTGGCGCGGCCCGTGTGGCGCTGTGGCTCGTGTGGGATTATCTCGCGTTCCGGGGCGACACCGCGGTCGCGTCGGGATGGCTCGAGCGGGCCCGTCGCATTCTCGCGGGGCATGAATCGACGCCGGAATACGGATTTCTGCTGCTGCGCGAAGGCGAGATGGCGCTGTTCCGGAGCCACGACCCCGCCACCGCGCGCGAGCGAGCCGTACGGGCAGCCGAGCTGGGCCGCGCGAGCGGCGACCTGAGTCTCGAATTCACGGCGCTCGCGCTCGAAGGCCTGGCGCTCGTCTCGGCGGGAAGCGTCGCGGACGGCATGCGCCGGCTCGACGAGGCCAGCACCGCCGCGACCGCGGGAGAGCTGAAGGAGCTGCATTCGGTCAGCGTGGTGTGCTGTTGGCAGATTTTCGCGTGCGAGCGCGTGCGGGACTACGATCGCGCCGCGCAATGGTGCGCGCGGGTGCAGGAGTTCGCGCGCCGCTGGCGCGTGAGCCCGCTCTCCGCGATCTGCCGCACGCAGTACGCCGGGATCCTGATCTGGCGCGGGGCGTGGGACGAAGCGGAGACGGAGCTCGCGACCGCTACGCGCGAGCTCGAAGCCGCCCGGCCGGCCACCGTGACCCAGGCGCTCGCGCGGCTCGGCGATCTGCGACTGAAGCAGGGACATCTCGACGAAGCCGCGCAGCTGTTCGCGCGCTCAGGCGCCCAGCCCCTCGCTCGTCAGGGGCTCGCGGCGGTGGCGCTCGAACGCGGCGATGCCGCCGAGAGCGCCACACTCATCGAGCAGTTTCTCGCGAAGATCGCCGCCGGCGAGCACACTGTGCGCGCCGGCGCACTGGAGCTGGCGGTGCGGGCGTACGCCGCCCGCGGCGATGTCGCGCGTACGGCGCGCGCCGTAGCGGAGCTCGAGCGGGTGGCCGGAAGTCTCGGCACCGTTCCGCTCGCCGCGGCAGCGGCGGCGGCACGCGGAATCCTGGCGCGGCTCAGGGGGAGTCACGCGCGCGCGGTCACGGAGTTCGATGAGGCAGTGAACCGCTATGAAGAGAGCGGTGCGCCGTTCGAAGCCGCACGAGCGCGGCTCGAGCTCGCCGCCTCGCTCCTCGCACTCGAGCGACGCGACGCCGCGGAGCGGGAGGCGCGGCTCGCCGGCGAGAGTCTGAAAAAACTCGGCGCCGCTCGCGACGCGGTTCGCGCCGCGGAGTTGTTTCATGAGATCGCCGGCAACGCCCGGGATGCGGAGACCCCGCCCTTGACCGCGCGCCAGGTCCAGATTCTGCGCCTCGTGGCCCACGGACTGAGTAATCCCGAGATCGCGGCTCGTTTGCAGCTGTCGGACCACACGGTCAAGCGGCATGTGGCCAATCTCCTCACCCGGCTTGGCCTTTCATCTCGCGCCGCGGCAGCTGCTTACGCGGCCCGTGCAGGCCTGCTCTAACCCGTTCGGCATGGCCCGATCGGGCCATGCGCCCCCGCGCACGCGTCTGGCCCGTTCAGGCGAAGCCGCGTTCCCCGCCTCGCGCTATTCTCGACTCCAAGAATTCATCGTTCATCACGTCAACTTCTTCAGTGAGGTTTTGCATGCGCGCGATTCTTGCCCTCGCTCTCAGCTCGCTCGTCGCGGCCTCATCCGGCGTTGCACAGGCGCCTGCCGTCAATTGGGGGCCGGCTCCCGCCGTCTTCCCGGCTGGCGCCAAGCTCGCGGTGCTCGCGGGTGATCCCTTCCAAACGGGTGAGTACACCGTGCGGCTCGACATGCCGGACGGCTATACGATTGCGGCCCACTGGCATCCCACCGACGAGAACATCACCGTGATCGAGGGCACGTTCCTGGTCGGGATGGGCGACAAGGCCGACTTCACGAAGCCTGTCACGCTGGCGCAGGGTGGGTTCATTACGGCGCCCGCCAAGGAGAATCACTTCGCCCGTGCCAAGGGACACACGGTCGTGCAGGTCCACGGCATGGGTCCCTTCGCGCTGACCTATGTCAACCCGGCGGACGATCCGCAGAAGAAGATGGCCCGTCCGTAAACATCAGGCGAATATCGTATGTCCAATACCCAATAGTGAATTGCGAAATTCGCTGTTCGATATTGGACATCCGATATTCGCTTCTTACTCCCAGCTCATCACCACGGGCGCGTGATCGCTCGTGCCGACATCCGCCTCCACAACACAGCTCGTAGCCCGCTCCGCGATGGCCGGTGACGCCAGGACATAGTCGAGCCGCCACCCGATATTGCGCGCGCGCAGATTGCGCCACGGGGCCCACCAGGTAAACAGGTTGGGATTGTCGGGATCGAATTTCCGGCCGAGGTCGATCA
>DATIWU010000055.1:0-40167 GCA_035519195.1 Gemmatimonadales bacterium | reverse complement strand
CTCAGGCATTTGGGGAGATCCGGGATCGCGCTTCGAAGACGGGTGCCGAGGCCACCAGCCAGGACGACTGCGAGCACTAGTCGTCGCCGTTCAGGTTCGCGCTGATGAATCCCTCTCCTTCGAGGTACATCAGGACCTGCTGTGCCGCTTCCGCCGGCGAGATGTCGGTCGTATCGATGACCAGCTCGGCATCATCCGGCGCCTCGTAGGGATCCGAGATCCCGGTGAACTCCTTCACGATGCCCGCGCGCGCTTTGGCGTACAGGCCTTTGCGATCGCGGGCCTCGCACACCTCGAGCGGCGTCGCCACGTGCACGAGAATGAATGCGCCGTGCTCGGACACGAGCGCGCGCACGTCTTTGCGCGTCTTGTCGTAGGGCGCGATGGGCGCGCAGATGGCGATGCCCCGGTGCTTCGCGATCTCCGATGCTACGTACCCGATGCGCCGGATGTTGATGTCACGATGCTCCTTCGAGAACCCGAGCTCGGAGGACAGATTCTTGCGCACCAGGTCGCCATCGAGCAGCGTCACGGGCCGGCCGCCCATTTCGAGCAGCTTCACGAGCAGCACGTTGGCAATCGTGGATTTCCCGGACCCCGAGAGCCCCGTAAAGAACACCACGAACCCCTGACGCGCGCGCGGCGGTGAGCTGCGCCGCAGCTCGCGCTCGACCGCGGGGAAGGTAAACCATGCCGGCAGCTCGATGCCGCGCTGCAGGCGGCGGCGCTGCTCGGTGCCAGAGATGTCGATCGTTTTCGCGCCTTCCGGCACGGCATCCTCGGGGAAGTAGCTGTCCAGCTCGGGCACGTAGAGCATCTGCAGGAACGGCACCATCGCGATGCCCAGCTCCTGTTCGTGCTTCGAGAGCAGCTGCTGCGCGTCGTAGGGACCGTAGAACGGCTTGCCGCTCGAGTCCTTCCCTGGCCCCGCGTGATCTCGGCCCACGATGAAGTGCGTGCAGCCGTAGTTCTTCCGAATGATCGCGTGCCACACGGCTTCGCGTGGTCCGCCCATGCGCATGGCCAGCGGCAGGAGCGAGAGCATCGCCGAATTCGGGGGATAGGTCGGCAGTAAGGCCTGATACACCCGCACGCGGGTGTAGTGATCGACATCGCCCGGCTTGGTCATTCCGACCACTGGGTGAATCAGCAGGTTGGCGTTGGCCTGCTTCGCCGCGCGCAGCGTCAGCTCCTGGTGTGCCCGATGCATGGGGTTGCGCGTCTGAAACGCCACGATGCGCCGCCAGGCGCGGCGCGAGAACTCGGCCCGGATCTCCGCGGGTGTGCAGCGCAGCGCGCGGAAATCGTAGTACAGCGGGAGCTGCAAGCCCTCGAGCCGGCCGCCCACATAGACGGGGTTGCTCTTGTCGAGCAGGTACGCCACACCGGGATGCTCGCGATTCGTCGTTCCGAATACGGCGCTCGCTTCCGCCTCGCGGTCCGGCCGCCACACGTCTTCGACCTGGAGCGCGGCGAGCATCACGCCCTCGGTATCGCGCAGGGCGATGGTCGCTCCGGCCTTGAGCTGTTCCGCAAACGCTTCGGTCACGTCGAGCGTGATCGGCATCGGCCAGATCGCGCCGTTCGCGAGCCGCATGTCTTTGAGCACGGTGTCATAGTCCGCACGCCGCATGAAGCCGTCGAGCGGCGAGAACCCGCCATTCAGGAGCAGCTCGAGATCGCACAGCTGCCGCGCGGTGAGGTCCCAGGATGGCCACAGGCGCGAAGCTTCCTTGAGCTCGGCTTGTCGCCCCTCCCCCACGACGAGATTAATCAGGCCTTTGCCACCGTGTGGGGCGATAAGATGATCGGTCATTTCACCTCAGGCTGGGATTGATGTTCCGCGCTCCGCGCTGCAATTCCGTTGGCGCACGATCGACTCAGTGTGCCCCGCGTCTGGCGAGGACCGCCGGAATTGTCCTGGCCAGGATTGCCACGTCGCGCGCCAGGGACCAGTTCCGGATGTACGCCGTCTCGAGTGACAGCACCCGCTCGAACTCCGTGATTTCATTGCGTCCCGACACCTGCCACGGACCGGTGATCCCGGGCTTCACGTCGAAGCGCGCATAATGGTGCGCCTCGTAGCGCTCGACTTCCGACGGCAGCGGCGGGCGCGGGCCGACCAGCGCCATGTCGCCCCACAGCACGTTGAACAGCTGCGGCAGCTCGTCCAAGCTCAGGGTGCGGAGCAACCGCCCTACCCGGGTCACGCGCGGGTCGCTGCGAATCTTGAACAGCCGCCCGTCGCCGTAGATGTTGCGCGCCTCGAGCCGCTCGCGCTGTGCCTCCGCCCCGTGATACATCGTGCGAAACTTGATGATCCGGAACAGCCGCCCGCCGCGGCCGACGCGCGCCTGGCGAAACAGCACGGGCCCCGGCGAGTCGAGCCTGACCCACGCGGCGATGGCGCAGAGCAACGGACTCAACAGCACGATGCCGACGCCCGCGCCCGCAACGTCTAGCAGCCGCTTCACGATCTGCTGCTGGGCGCGCAACCGCGGCGTGGTCAGCTCGATCAGCGTGTGTCCGGAGCGCCGCACCAGCGCCGGCTCGACGCCCGACATTTCCAGGGCGCGCGGTATGACGAGCATCTCACATCCGGCCGCGAGCGCCGCATCGGCAACCTGACGAATCCTGAGCGGCGGCAGGTGGCTGCTCAGCACCACCGCCTCCGCCCGCGACGACCGCAGCAGCGCCTCGAAATGGTCGATGTGACCCAGCGCATCGAACGCCGGCGGGAGGTGCACATCGATGAACCCCACCGAGCGATGGCCGCTCGCGAGATCGAGCGCCGGGTTCTGGGCGGCATCGCGGCACTCCTGCGCCGTGCCCACGAACACCGTACGCGCCGCGTTCTGCTCCGGTCGCGCCACGCGGGCCACCACCCGGTCGAGCAGCACGCGTTCCGCCAGCAACGAGACCCACAGCAGCAGCGTGGTGAAGGAATATTCCGCAAACACGAGATCGATCGGCCGGGTCCAGACCACCCCCCAGAGCGGCAGCGCGGCCGCGAGGGCGCATCCCACGAACAGGCGTGCCGGATTGCGCCGCTCATGTCCCTGCCCGTAGTTGCCCGTGACGGTGAGCGCGACGATCACGGCCACCGCGAGATGCCAGGCGCTCGTGAATCCCTGGCCGGTATGCTCGATCCCGGGCACCGTCTGGTAGCCGAGCGGAACCAGCACGCCCGTGAGGGCCGCGACCACTCCGAAATCGGCTCCGAGCAGCACGGTGAACCGCCGCACATCCCGGAACAGGTGACGACGCAAATTTTCCGGCGCGCTCTGCTGCAGGCGCAGGCGGTCTCGAACAGGAAGATGTCGTGCGGCACTGGACTCAGACGGGACGGGTTGTGTTACACTTTTCAGGGTCGCTCCCGATCTGACGGCGAACACGGCGTTCGAAAGGTGGAAAACGAGGCTGCGGCGCGGAAATTACCGACGGCGGCCGGGCGGCCGCCAGTGCACTCGCGTCAGGCGCTGGTCAGGTTCGAGCCCCCGCTTCCTCTCCGGTCCACTCCCGACCGGCGTTCCTGCGAGCGCGGCAACTGCACCTGGCTGCGGCGGTCGCGGCCCGTGCGCCGATCGGTTTGGCGGCGCTGGAACCGGTACTTGGCATACTGCGGCACGCGGGCCGGAAGCTCGCTCGGCGGCAGCTCGAGCTCGAAGAAGAAGCGCGTACCCTTGCCCGCTTCGGTCTCCACACCGAGCTGCCCTCCCAGCGCCTCGACCAGCTTGCGGCAGATCGCGAGCCCCAACCCCGTGCCCGAAAACGCGTGGCCGCCCTTCCGGGATTTATCGGGTTTGAAGGGCGCGTACAGCCGCTCCAGCACGTCGGGATCGAGTCCTCGCCCCGAGTCCGTGATGGAAAACTCGAGGTTGCCGCTCTCGGTTTCCTTTGCCTGCAGCTCGACGAAGCCGTGCTCGGTGAACTTGAGGGCGTTCGTCGTCAGGTTGAGCAGCACGCGCGTGAGCGCGAGCGGATGTCCCAACCGCTGATCGGTGGGCGGCGGCAGGAAGCGCAGCGCGAGCCGCTTCTCCTCCGCCACGGGACGCACGATGTCGTGCACCGACTCGAACATGGCGTGCACGGAGAGTGGTACCGGCTCGGCCTCGAGCAGATGGCCGCCCGACTGCGCCAACTCGACCACGTCGCTCGTCACAGCGCTCAACCCCAGCGCCGCGCCGTAGATCAACCCGAGCTGCCAGCGCTGCAATTCAGTGAGCGGCCCGCTCTGGCCGCGCTGCAGCGTATCCGTAAGGAAGAGAATCGACGTAAGCGGCGACTGGAGATCGTGCGCCACCTCCACCAATAGATGGAGGCCCGCCGGCGACGCGTGCTCGATTTCTTCGCGAATCAGCTCGATCGCCACGAGCAGCTCAGGGGCACGCCGCGCGGTGGCGCCGTCGCGGCCGGGACCAAGCACCAGCTCTTTTCTGAGCAGCTCGAGCAAACGGTATGCGAGCGGCGAACGCAGCCCCTCGTCGACCGGCGATCGCGGATCGATCTCGCGCTGATGGATGGCGAGAGTCAGGGCCGAGAGCAGGTCGACCACGCTCGGGCCCCCCGTCCCGGGCGCTTCGGCGCCAAACTCGGCGTGCCAGTGGGCCAGGACCCGCTGCGCGGCGCCGAACAGAATCGGATCTGACGCAAGCTCCGCCCCCGACTCGCCGTGGACCGGCTGGCCGGGAACTCTTGGCGAGTGACGTCGAGTCAGCGTGCGCGGGGTCACAGGGAGCGCGGGAATATGCGCTTGTTCGAGCCTCGGCGCTACGGGCGAAACGCGCCCGAAAACTTTGGTTTTATGTGTTTTACGTGATTTATGACTGGGCGATTTCGGTGTCGCAGAGCACAGCCGCGATCCGCTCCGCCGTGCGGCCGTCCCACCCTTCAATGACGGGCCGTGGCGGTCGCGGCGCATCGAGCGCCGCCCTCACGCCTCGGAGCACGCTTGCGCCGGTAGGGGCGATGAGGCGGTTCGTGCCCAGCGTGAGCGTGACCGGCCGCTCGGTGTTGGGCCGTACCGTGAGACAGGGAACACCCAGGTAGCTCGTCTCTTCCTGGAGCCCCCCTGAGTCCGTGACCACCACGCCGGCGGAGTGCACGAGGCTCAGCATCTCCGGATAGGGGAGCGGATCCTCGAGCATGAGGCGCGGCGACAACTCGAGCCCCGCATTCCGGATCCGCACGCGGGTGCGCGGGTGCACGGCAAAGCACACGGGCACTTCCTCGCTCACCTGGGCCAGCGCCTGGAGCAATGCACAGAGCGTCGGCAGATCATCGACGTTCGAGGGCCGATGCAAGGTCACCACGACGTACTGGTGTGCCGCGAGACCCCGCCGGGCGGCCGCATTCGCGCGCAGGGCTTCAGGAAGCAGGCGGTCGAGCGAATCGATCATGATGTTGCCGACGAACCGAATCCGCTCGGCGGGAATTCCCTCCGCGCGAAGATTCGCGTCGGCGTCGCGCGACGGCGTGAAGAGGAGGTCCGAGAGCTGGTCCGTGACGACGCGATTGATCTCCTCGGGCATCGTGCGGTCGCGGCTCCGTAATCCGGCTTCCACGTGCGCCACCGGGGTTCTGAGCTTCGCCGCCACCAGGACGGCCGCCAGCGTCGAGTTCACATCTCCATACACCACCACGCAGTCAGGGCGCGTCTCGGTGCAGATCGTCTCGAAGCGCTGCATGATTGCCGCGGTCTGCACGGCATGCGAGCCCGAGCCCACGCCGAGCGTGCAGTCGGGATCGGGGATGCCCAGATTCGTGAAGAACGCATCCGACATGTTGGCGTCGTAGTGCTGGCCGGTATGGACGATGACGTGTCGGACATCGGGGCGGCGCTCGAGCTGCCAGACGAGCGGCGCGAGCTTCATGAAGTTGGGGCGTGCGCCGACGACGGAGAGGACGGTGCGGCGGTACGGCGGCATCAGGGGTGGATGTGCGCCAGGGTCGCGATCGCGAGAACCGTTGTCACGATCGCGCTGAACAGCATGATGGTCTGGCCCATGGCATGATGGCGGGGCATCACCAACTGGTCGCCCGAGCGGATCCCGAGTTGGTCCAGGGTCCGGCCGTCGGCAATCGCGCGATGGATGTCGTCGCTGCTCCAGCTTTGGCCGTCGGTGCGCTGGATGGTCATTCCCCTGACATTGGAGTCTCGCGTCGGACCGCCGGCCGTCATCAGGACGTCCTCGATCTGACTGCCCGGAGGAACGAGATAGTATCCCGGGCGATTCACCTCGCCGAGTACCGCGATGCGAATCAGCGCCCGCGCATGGATAACGGGGTCGCGGATGTAGAACGACAGCTTGGCGCGCATCGAGTCTTCGAGCTCGGCGCGCAGCACGCCGTGCAGCGAGATGACGCCGAGGTTCGGCAGGGTAATCGATCGCCCATCGTCCACGGTGAACGTGTCGGAGAGCACCTGCTCGCCCTCGACGATGAGAAAAACCCGGTCGCCGCTTTGGAAGTCGCCGTCGACCAGGCGCTTGCGAACGAGGGCGAGTTCGTTCACCGACTCATTGTCCCTGCCCCGGCGCGAGGTCGAGTCGAGGCGCAACACCAGCGCTTCGAGCTGGGAGCGTGTGGTGTAGTCGCGTCGCGTGTCCCATGCGCCCTGCGATTCCTGACCAAAGGCCGAGCCCGCGAGGAACACGAGGATGCCCAACGCATGGTAAAATGATCGCATCATTCCACCGTGACGCTCTTCGCGAGGTTGCGCGGGCGGTCCACATCACAGCCGCGGAGCACCGCAATGTGGTAGGCGAGCAGCTGAAGCGGGATGACCGTCAGGACGGGCGAGAACAGCGGCAGGGAGGACGGCACGCGCAACTGATGCGCGACCAGCCCACCCAGGTTGCCGTTTCCCTCCGAGGTCACCGCGATGATCCTTCCCCCCCGTGCTTTTACTTCCTGCATGTTCGACACGACCTTTTGGTACACATCGTCCTTCGGCGCGACGCACACAACCGGCATGTCGGGGTTGATCAGCGCGATCGGTCCGTGCTTCATTTCCGCCGCCGGATAACCCTCGGCGTGGATATAGCTGATCTCCTTCAGCTTGAGTGCACCTTCGAGCGCCACTGGAAAATTCACTCCCCGGCCCAGATACAGTACGTTGGCCGCTCCGGCGTATTCCTCCGCAATCGCTCGAATCTGGGGCTCAAGCTCGAGTGTGCAAGCCACGAGATCCGGCAGCTGCGAGAGCCCGCAGGCGACGTCGCGCGCCGCGATACCGGATAGCCCTCGTTGCTGCCCGAGATAGAGCGCGAACAACGCCAGCGCGACGATCTGCGACGTAAACGCCTTCGTTGACGCGACGCCGATTTCCGGTCCCGCGTGCAGGTAAATCCCGCCATCCGCTTCGCGCGCGATGGTGCTGCCGACGACATTCACGATGCCGAGCACGCGAGACCCCGCCTGCGCGGCTACGCGCATCGCCTCCAGCGTGTCGGCCGTCTCGCCCGACTGCGAGATGGCGATCGCCAGGGTGCCGGGAATCTCCAGCTGGATGCGGTGGCGGTACTCCGAGGCATATTCGACCACGACGGGGATCCGTGCCAGCTCCTCGATGAGATATCGGCCGACCAGCGCCGCGTGCCACGACGTGCCGCACGCCACGATCACGATCCGGCGAATGCCCGCGCACTCCTCGAGCGACAAGTTCAGGCCGTTCAACCGGGAATGTCCGTCGTCCAACAGACGGCCGCGCAGCGTCTGGCGCACCGTCTCGGGCTGCTCGAAGATCTCCTTCAGCATGAAATGCGCGTAGCCGCCCAGCTCGAGCGCCTCCAGGTCCCAGGAGATCGCGTCGATTTCGCGAGGCTGGATCTGGGAGTAGTGGTCGAGCACCTGGTACCCGCGCGGGGTGAGCACGGCGACGTCGCCGTCGTCGAGATAGACGACCTTGCGGGTGTGCTCAAGCACCGCGGACGCGTCCGAGGCCACGAAGTATTCGTGATTCCCGATGCCGAGCAGCACCGGAGAACCGCGCCGCGCCACGACGATCTTCTCCGGCTCGTCGGCGGCGATCACGGCCAGTCCATACGTCCCTTCGACGTGCTGCAGCGCTGCAATGACGCGCGCTTCGAGCGTGTCGCCCGGTTCTTCTTCGATCAGGTGGGCCAGGGTTTCGGTGTCGGTTTCCGTGTAGAACCGGTGACCGTTGCGCTCGAGCGCGGCGCGCAGGGCTTCCGCGTTCTCGATGATGCCGTTGTGCACCAGCGCGATCTGCCCCCGGCAATCGATGTGCGGATGCGCGTTCCGCTCGTTGGGCGCCCCATGGGTCGCCCAGCGCGTGTGCGCGATGCCGGCCGTGCCGTGAACGGGGAGGCGGGTGAGATGGGTCGCAAGCCCCTCGACCCGACCTCCCAGTTTCCGGGTGACAATCCCCCGTCCGGTCTGCACGGCCAGACCAGCCGAATCATATCCGCGATACTCCAACCGCCTGAGCCCTTCGAGCAGAATGGGCGCGGCTTCACGTTCACCGACGTATCCGACAATCCCGCACACTTGCCGATCTCCCTCGCGCAGATCTAGGTGTCGCCGGGGAGCGCGGGATTTCAAGTTTGGGACCGCTGGCCGAATGGGTGGGGGATGCAGATAGAATGTCTAGTGCGAGCACGACTTAGCATTTTTTCATCTGGGGGAATCGAGTGAAATCGCGCGTTCTGCCGTTGCGGTGGCGCGTCAATCAGCCGAGCAGTGTCGTTCAGGCGCAGCGATTTCCCGCGGCCAACACGCCTGGCGCGAGTTCATAAACGCTTCACGAAATAGAACTTGCGTCTCCGTGCGCGACAGCGCATGACTCCTGCTAACGCGACGGGACCGAGCCATCTCTACATTAATGGCGCAGTCCACGAAAGGACGACGCTGGGAAATGCCAGACACGGCAGTGGCAGGGAAACCGCGGCTCGTGTTGATCGCCAGCACGCACGAATGGTCGAGTCGCTCTCTGGAAAGTATCCTGGGACCAAACGGCTTCGACGTGCTGCGGGTGAACACGCGTGAGCGTGTGCTCGAGCAGGCGCGGACCGCCCAGCCGGACCTGATCATCATCGACAGCACCCTGACGTCGAGCGATGGCCTGGACGTGTGCCGCGCGCTGCGCCAGGACCCGCAGCTGCGCTCCAGCACCCCGATTCTCATCGTGAGTGCCAACCCGCCCACCCGGCAGCGACGTATCGACGCGTTGCGGGCCGGCGCCTGGGATCATCTGGGGCAGCCCCTCGATGCCGAAGAACTCCTGCTGCGCATCAAAGCGCTCACCCAGGCAAAACGAGACTCGGATCGAGCCCGCGAAGAAGGATTGATCGACCCCGATACGGGGTTTTACAACATGCGCGGACTCGCCCGCCGCGCCCAGGAGCTCGGGTCGCAGGCGGCCCGCAAGCACGCCGCCTTCGGTTGTATCGTGATCGCGCCCGACGTGGACCCGGACGACGGAACCCGGCAAGCCGACGTCGAGCACGCCGTCCGCGTCGTCGCCGACGTCTTCAAGACGGTGGGACGGCGGTCTGACGCCATCGGCCGTCTCGGGCCGACGGAGTTCGCGGTGGTGGCAATCGACGCGAGTCCCGCCGGGTGCGTGAAGACCGCCGAGCGCCTGGCCAACGCCGTCCAAAGCGCCCCCACGCCGCCGCCCGTGCACGCCGGCTATTACGGCGTGAGCGACTTCCACGAGACATCGGTTGACGCGGTCGAGACGATCCTGCGCGCAACGAGCGCCCTAAAGGCCGCGCGCATCGACCCCGCCGGCGGCTGGTTGCGGGCCTTCGGGCAAGCGTCGACGTAGTTAGGACGTCACTCCCTCGGCTTTTCCCCCCCTGAACGGCAACGCCCGCGCGGCGCGCCTTGGCTCGCTTTCGGCCCTATACCCCGAGAGGTAGCCGTAGTAGCGGTACACACCGCTCGCCCGCACATCGTTGAGTATGGCCCCGAGCACCCGGATGGGCAGCCGATCGATTCCCTCGAGCTTGAACTGCGCGAGGGCGCGGTCGGTGGAGCCGGTACGGAGCACGAGCACCAGACTCCCAGTCAACGTCCCGAGCACAAACGGGTCGACACCAGCCCCGAGCGGAGGACTGTCGACGATCACGACTTCGTGGTTCGCGCGTGCCCACGTGAGGACGCGAATCATGACGGGAGATCCGAGGAGCTCCGGTGCATCTCCCTGTCGGGTGCCACTCGCGACAAACCGCAGCAGCGGGTGATCGGTCGGCTGGAGGATGGCATCAATCTCTACCTGGTCGCTCAGGCAATCGATGAGCCCGGGTTTCCGACTACCGCCCAGCACACGATGCACGACGCCGCGGCGCGCGTCCCCGTCGATGAGTAGTGTGCGTTGTCCCGCATCAGCAAACGCGCGCGCGAGATTGCTCGCGACGAACGACTTTCCATCTCCCGGGCCGGGGCTCGTGATCGTGAGGAGGATCGGCCCGGTCCCGTACGCGTGTGCGATGTTGAGCCGCAGTGTGCGCAACGCCTCGAGCACCTGGAACGACTGGTCCATGTCGTCGTCGCGCGCTTCCTTTGGAAGGCGCGGAATCGCACCGAGAATCGCCAGTCCCATTTCATGGGTCACCTGCTTCGGATAGCGGATCCGCGTGTCGAGCCGATCCGCGAGCACGACGCCTGCCAAGCCCATTCCCAAGCCACCGATCAGACCCATGAGGAGAAAGCGGGTCTTCGTGTTCTTGACCGGGCGCTGAGGCACTACGGCCGGGTCGAGCACCCGGATGTCCGGGATGGTGCTGGCGGCGGCGAGGCGGGCCTCCTCGTAACGCTGCTGCAGCGTCGTGTACATCGCCTCCGCGATGACGACTTCGCGCCGCAACCGTGCCTCTTCCACCGCGCGCTGCGGGATCTGCCGCAGCTCGAAACCCGCAGACCCGACCAGGCTGTCGAGCACCTGCTCGCGCGCCTGCAATTCCCCCAACAGCGTGTGGGCGAGCGCGGGAATCGTCTTGTGCTGCAGGGTTTCGATCGCCTCTTCCGTGTGGCGCACGGTCGGGAATTCATCCGTGTACCGATAGTGTAGCGCCCGAAGCTCCGCGCGTTTCGCGGTCAGTTCGTGCAGCGCCTCCGTCAGCTCCGACGAACGTTGCACCGCCCCAACAACCGCGAGCTGTTCGAGGGCGTCCGAATCCGCGCTTCCGGATACCGCGTGCTCAATCGCGAGGCGGTCCCGGCTGAGCTGCTCCCGTTCGATGCGCATCTCGAAGAAATTCCTGAACACCGGATCGCGCGTTTCCTGCAATCCCGGCGCGACGGGCGTCGCCTGCTCGGACGGCATGGTGATTGTGTGCACGCGGAATACTTCGAGAGCCGATTCGGCATCGCGCAGATTCGACGCCGCAGAGGTGAGCTGATCACTCAGAATGTGCGTGAGCTCGGTAAGCTTGGCGCGCTTCAGCTCGGCAGCGACCTGCACATACCGGTCGACCAGCGTGTTCATCGTCGCGGCGATCGAGCCCGGGTCCGTCCCGGAGAGCTGCAGCGCCATGAAACTCCCGTTCTCCGCCAGATGCGCGCTCAACTCCTCGTACAGGCGGCGCGAGGCATCGCGCGGCATCACGAGCCGAAATTTCATGGTCCGGCCGGCGGCGAGCGCGCCCGCGGGCGGCACCCAGAGAAATCCGATCCGGCGGCCGATGGAATCGCCCACCGTCCCATGCTCGATGACGATCTTGTCGCTCAAGCTCGTGAGGGTGTAACTCCGGCCGTCAGGAGCGACGGTAACGCCATATGCCCCCGGACGAAACCGATCAGCGATATCGAACCCGACGAGCGCCAGCGTATCGCGCGTGCTTCCGGTGGAGATGTAGAGGTGCCGTTCTCGCACGACGCTGTCCAGAACCGCGAACGAGCGAAGCAGATCCACCCAAGCGACTGCCTCCAGCAGATGCCCTTCGCGGATCGGCCCCTGCTCTTGTTCCACCCGATCGGGCTGATCGACCCAAACCGTCGCCTGTACGACGTACACCGGCTTGATGACGCGGGTCGCCGCATACCCGCCGAATGACCCCAGAGCGACCGCCAGCACGATCCACCAGCGGTGGCGTGAAAGAGTCGCGAGGTATCGGCTCCAATCGATGCCGTCCTCCTCGCCCGCAAGGGAGGGGACGGAGGGGATAGGCGCAGGGGCCGAGCCGATCGTGCCGACGAGCGGCTTGCCGATGGCCGAATCGACTGCCGCGGCTCCCGTTGGCGGGAGGTGGTCGTCAGCTCCCAAATTCGGCACGACTGCTCCACGAAAATGGTTGTGATGAGTAGCCGGGCCTCGAGTGGCACGTTCTGCGCCAAGCCACGATTCCCCGGGCGACTGGGCTGCGAGGCAAGCGCTGTTGTGCGCAATCCACAGCCGCACATGTGATCCAGGTTCTTGTTGCACGGACGCCACAGGGTATCTTCACAGCCAAGCCAATCGCCCCTACACGGTGTCGGCCCGGTCCGTGCGTGTGCCGAGGCGGACCGAGACATCGTGTGCCCGGGTGTGGGGGTGTGGACTCGCACGAACGCCGAGGGGCCATGGCATGAAGGCAGAGCGCGACATTCCTTCTGCAGTTGAAGCGCATTCGGGCACCTCGCCTCGTGGCGATGTGCCTGATGTCGCGACACTGCTGCCGCTTTCCCCGGAAATCCGCTCCAGCCTGCGCATCTTCATTGCCGACGATGAGCGCTCGTTGCGGGAGAGCTGCGCCAATGTCCTGAAACTGGCCGGCTACAACGTCACGACCTCCGGACGCGGGCAGGAAGCGCTCGAAATCCTCAAGCGGACCCGGTTCGACGTCGTGCTGCTCGATCTGTACATGACGCAGGTTCCAGGCATGGAGCTGCTCCGCTTGTGCCTGGAGACCAATCGGGACGCGCTGGTCATCGTGATGACCGGAACGCCGAGCGTGGCCTCGAGCATCGAGGCACTGCGTGCCGGCGCGTGGGACTACCTGCCCAAGCCGTTTTCCGCCACGCACCTCGAGATCCTGCTCGGCCGCGCGGCCCACACCGTCATGGTGGCCCGCGAAACGCGATCGTTGCAGGAGGAGTTCGAGAAACACCACGGGAACAGCGAGAAGGTATCGGTCCTTGGAGCCGCCCCGGCATTCCGGCGCGCGATCGAGCTGGCCCGCCGCGTGGCTGCCACCGACGCCTCCGTGTTCATCACCGGCGAGAGTGGGTCGGGCAAGGAATTGATCGCCCAGTTCATCCACGCCCACAGCCGCCGCTCGAGTCGTGGCCTCGTTGCCGTGAATTGCGCTGCGCTTCCCGAAGCGCTGCTCGAATCGGAGATGTTCGGACACGTCAGGGGGGCCTTCACCGGCGCGGTGCGCGACAAACCGGGGCTCCTCGAGGCGGCGAATGGCGGCACGCTGCTGCTCGATGAGCTGGTCGAGATGTCCAAGCCGATCCAGGCGAAGCTCCTGCGCGTGATCCAGGACGGAGTCGTGCGTCGCGTCGGAAGCGAAACGACGGATGCAGTCGTCAACGTGCGCTTCATTGCCTGTACGAACGGCAACCCGGAGGAGGCAGTCGCCGCAGGCACACTTCGCGAGGACCTGTACTATAGGCTGCGCGTCGTCCCGATCCACGTGCCGCCGCTCCGCGAGCGTCGCGAGGATATCCCCGTTCTGGCAAACCATTTCCTCACCCATTACTGGCGTAAGCATCGCGAGTCGAGCGATGCCCCTCCCCGTATCTCCCCGGCAGCGATGCGCGCCATCTGCGGGCGACCCTGGAAGGGGAATGTGCGCGAGTTACAGAACGTGATCGAGCATACGGTCGTGCTCGTGGAACCGGGGAGCGATATCCAGCCCAGCGACATCCCGGTGCTCGGGGGCGCCGTGAACGAAGATCTGCCGGCAGAACCAGCCGTCGGGGCGCAGTCCGCGCCAGAGTCCGAGGCCGCGATAGACCAGAGCTACCACGTCGCTCGCGAGCGCCTCCTCGCGCAGTTCGAGCGCACCTACCTCGAACAGCTCGTGAATCTGGCGGACGGGAACATGTCCCGCGCCGCGAGGATCGCCGGGGTTGACCGAACGACGCTGTACCGCCTGATGGAGCGTCAAGGATTGCACCGGCGGCTGCTCGTCGGGCCGGTCGAGGGCGACGGGTCCGATTCGCCCCAACTTCCTGCAACGGAGTGAGCGGGCTTCAGCTGTCGCCGCGCTTCAACAGGAGCCGCCCGGACGCTACGTCGCGACATCCCGACACGGCCAAACCATGAAGCGCTAAGATACTGCATTTCAAGTAGTTGCAAAACGCCCACCGGGGATTTACTCCCGCATAGTGCTTGCCTTGGTCGGACGCCATGCCACCGACCAGTACCGAAGAAATCAGCATCACCCGGGCGCGGACCAGCGTGCTCGCTGGCCGCGCTGCTCCGCGCACGGTGCGTCATCCCCATCCCCTGCCTGAAGGCGCACGGCGACCACTCAACGTCACGGTCGCCTTCCTTGGTATCGTCGTGACCGCTCCGCTGATGGCGTGCATCGCGGTGCTGTTGAAACTCACCTCACCCGGACCGATTCTTTACGCGCAGACGCGGGTGGGGCTGGATCGGCGTGCGTTGGGGGATCCGACCGGCAACGGTCGGCGATTCGTCGATCATGGCGGCAAGCCGTTCACGATTTACAAGTTTCGCACGATGCGCGTGGGCGGCGATGCCGAACGACAGGTGTGGGCCCGTCCTGACGACCCCCGCGTGACCACGCTGGGACGAGTGCTGCGCAAGTATCGACTCGACGAGCTGCCCCAGCTGTTCAACGTCCTGCGGGGGGACATGAACGTGGTGGGTCCGCGCCCCGAGCAGCCGCGGATCTTCGCTGACCTGCGGCTGCAGATCGAGGGCTATGGTCATCGGCAGCTGGTTCGCCCTGGCATCACCGGCCTCGCGCAGATCACCAACGACTACGACACGTCGGTAGACTCCGTCCGCGCCAAGCTGGACCTCGACCTGCGATACATCCGCCGTCAATCGTTCTTCGAGGACCTGCGAATCTTGCTGCTCACGCTCCCCGTCGTGGCGCTCAAACGCGGCGCCTGGTGATTCAGGGGGCGTGATTTAGCCCGGTGGACGTTCTCGGCGGGTGGGCTCCCAGATCGGATTGAGTTCGCCCCGCAGGACGTTGACCCAGGCGTGTAGTGCGGCGACTTGACCGCTGAGCCCGTACGCGAGCGCG
Source organism: Gemmatimonadales bacterium (assembly GCA_035519195.1). GTDB lineage: Bacteria > Gemmatimonadota > Gemmatimonadetes > Gemmatimonadales > GWC2-71-9 > AG25. The sequence goes on along the minus strand of DATIWU010000055.1, from coordinate 24,991 downwards.
CCGATGGGCCCCGGCATCCGTACTCCTCCCGGCCAGAACCACCCCAGGATGGCCGCGCCGATCGCCAGGCCGATCATGCCGAGTCCCCACTGCGCCAGAAGACTCGCGCGGGCGAGTGTGATGCCCGCCCCCAGCATGACAACCAGGGCCCATGGAACGATCCAGCGCGCGAGCTTATGGCTCGCGAGCATCCACGAGAAAACGCCGTAGCGGAACGGATTGAGCAGGCCGCGTTTGAACCACAGGGTCTCGAGCCCACGCGTCATGGTGCGCAGCTTGCGCCGGTATTCGCGGTGCAGCGAGCGCGCGCGGGGCACATAGCAGATGGCCTGGGAAACCGAAACGGCACGGTACCCGCGCTCCCAGGCAACGAGCGCGGCGGCGAAATCGCGACTCAGCGCTTCGGGAACGTACTCGCGGTGCAGCGCGGTCCGAATGGCGTAGAGGCAGCCAGAAGCACCGACAATGCTCGCAAGCTGCGTCTCGATGCCGCGTAACCACATCTCATAGCCTACGTACCGCGACTCGGCAAGATTTGCATCGCCTCGTGATTCATCCAATCCAACGCTCACGTCGGCGCATGATGCGACGCCGACCGAGGGGTCGGAAAACGGTGCGATCAGCGCCTTCAAGGCGCCGGGGTGGATCCGGACCGATGCATCGGTGTTGACCACGATCGAGCCGCGCACATACGGACCCGCAGCGTTTTCGGCCGCCGTTTTGCCGCGGCGTGCGTCGAGCCGCAGCAACTCGACGCCGCGGCCGGCAAACGCGGCGACGATCTGGTCCGTTCCGTCAGTCGAGGCATCGGAGATTACGAGGAGCTGACGTCGATCGGTGGGATAGTCGGCCGCGAGGATCTGTTCCAGCGTGGCGGCGATCACGCGGGCCTCGTTGTGCACCGGGAGCGTGATTGTGATCATGGGCCACTGCGGCGGCTCCGGCGCGGGGCGCGCCCGCGGGTGGCGCACGGTGAAGAGCAACACCAAACCGGGATAACCGGCGTACGCATACGCCACGACGGACGCGGCGGTGACAAGGAACAATACCGGAAGGCTCATGAGGCGCGTGCCTGTACCCGATCGTAAACCGCCTCGTATTTCGCGATCCACGGCTCGACGGCGAAGTCGTGCTGCAGTCGCCGTGCGGCTGCCCCGGCTCGGCCGGCCGCCCGAGCGCGATCGGCTAACGTCTCGCGAATCGCGGCCGCCAGCGCTCGCGGTTCGTCACTCGGCACGAGCAACGCCTCAGTGGGCGAGACTACATCCGGCACGCCCCCAACATCCGTCGTCACAACCGGCACGCCGTTCGCCATGGCCTCGAACAGCACGATGGGCGTGCCTTCGGTCCGGGAGCTGAGGACGAAAACATCGAGCGCCGCAAACAAACGGCCCATTTCCGGAAGCAGCCCGTGCCAGCGGACCTTTCCATTGAGTCCGAGGCTCGCCGCGCGACGCTCGAGCATGGCGCGCTCTGGTCCGTCACCTACGAACGACGCGACGACCGGCAGATCGTGCAGATTCGCAAGAGCCTCGACCAGCACGTCCGCTCCCTTTTCGGCCGTGAGGCGCCCCACCCAACCAATGTGCGCCCGGTCGCCTCGAACGCCGAGGAGCTCGCGGGCTGTGGAGCGCGACAGCGACGCCGGCATCGCTGCCTGATCCCAAGCGTTGGGAATCACTACGAGGCGCTCGGCCGGCACGCCGCCGTGCCGCATTCGCTCCGCTAGCGGCCGTGACACGGCGACGACCGCAGCGTGACGGCGTACTGCGCGGCGTTGGATGCGCTCGTACAAGCGATTGCGCCACCCGCCGCCGGTGAACCCGTGCAGCGTGGTTACCACCGGTACGCCTGACCGGCGAGCAGCGGCCGCAGCAATCACGTCGGCGCGATACCCGTGCGTGTGCACGGCGGCCGGCATGAGGCGGCGGCACAGTGCCCTGATCTCGGCACGCTCGCGGAAGTACGCCTTGCCGGGAAGTACGAGCAGGTGCACGTCGACGCCCGCGGCCCGCAGGTTCTCAATGACGGGATGCGCCTCCGGCTCGGCGTCGAGTATTGCCGCAACGTGGACCTCATGGCCATTGCGCACGAGGCCGCGTCCGAGCATCCGGACCACGCTCTCCAAGCCACCGACGTGCGAGGGGGCGAGCACGTGGAGGAGTCTCATCAGCGCAGTACCTCATTCAATTCTCCAGCCAGACGCTCGTAACTGACGTCGGTGCGAGCGGCCTGTCGCGCGCTGGCCACGATGTCGTGTGCCGCTGCACCCTCAAAGACGCGCACCAGCGTGCGGATATCGTCCGGAGCGACGGCCCATGCCGCGAGGCGCTGTGCCGCGTTGAACGTGGCACTTTCCGGCTCGGCGATCGCCACCGTCGGTACCTGCATCGCCACCAGCTCGTACAGTTTGGCCGGCACCTGCAGCTCCTGCCCCTGCGCCAGCACGATCGAGAGCCCAGAGCGTCCTGCCAGCGACAGTGCCGCAGCGCGCGACAAGACACCGAGGATGTGAACGACGGCCCGGAGTCGAAGCTCGCCGATCTCTGCCTCGAGTCGCGCGAGGCTCTGCGCATCAACGTGACCGGCAATGCGCAGACTCGCATCCGCGTTCGGATGGCGGTCGAGAAACAGGCGCAACGCCGCGAGGATCGGGCGGAGGGTACGACCACCGTACAACGTTCCCACATATGAAAGCGCGAGACCCGGGAGCCGCTCGGTTTCGCGGGGCGGCAAGAGGTCGAGATCCACGCCGTTGGACACGCAGTGCACGGGGATCTCGGGATAGATCCCTCCGAGCGCAGCGGCAAACTCAGGCGTGTTGCACAGCACGCCCGCGGCCGAGCGGACAATCATTGGTTCGAGCGTCTCCGTCCAGGCGCGCCACACCAGGCTGCGATGCTCCGGAAACTTGAGCCACGCGGCAGTCGTGGGACCCGCCCAGGGGTCGCGGAAATCCACGTACCGACGCACGCCCGTTCCCCGGGTCGCGAGCCACGCGGCCACGTGCGCCGAATGCGGTGGACCCGTGCTGATCACGGCGTCAGGCCACACCTCCGTGATGGTCTTCCGGGCCGCTCGCGCCGCTCGCAGGATCCAGCCGCGCCCCTGGTCGGGGATCGCGAGCAGCGCGGCGGCCTCGAGGCGCAGCCGGCCCAGGATCCCGACCCCACTCCGCGGCTCACCGGCCAGCTCTCCGGCGCTTTCCGGTGCGTCACTCCCCGCACTTGAATCATTGCGGGCTCGCAGCCGGCGATACGCGTCGTTCAAAGTTGGCCGGCGCGGGCACGAGATCACGTTTGGGTGCCCTGTGGCCGCCGCTGCGGTGACGATCCAGCTCGTCCAGCCATGGCGCGCCAGATATTTGGTCAACCCCGACCAACGCATGCCTCCGATGGCTCCGTCGGACGAGTGATGGTAGCTGACGAGGACCAGGCGGCGGCGACGCACCGTTCGATCGGGCGCGAGGGTCGATTCGAACGCCTGCGCTTCGAGCGGCGATATCATGGGTGGAACGCGCCGCGCGCCTCGGCGAAAAGCTCGCTGCGCTGACCGATAGCCATGCCCATCAGATACGCGGCGAGACGGGCGCGCTCCGTGAACGGGAGCGGCGCCCGGCTGATCGAGCGGGTGTGCTCCCACATATGACGCCAATGCCGCGCGGATTTTCGGGGCGTGGCAACCGGGGCGTAGAATGCGCGAATCTGCGCGTCGTTCATGCTCGAGGACGCAGCGGCGTGCAGACGACGGAAAAAGAGATGCTCGGGGATTTCCCAGAACGTCCCGTACAGCGCGAGCTCGGCCTGGAACACGATATCGGACCCGACGTAATCGCCCGTCAAGCGGGTTCGCCGCATCGCGCCGGCCCGCATCAACCCGTATAGGGCGTTGCAGTAACCCAGGCGCTCCATCAGGAGCATGAAGCGCTCGCTCGGGCGGGCCGAGATCAGGTGCAACCGATCGTCGTACTCGCGCAGCACCGCGCCACGCTCGTCGATGAACTTGGTCCTGGGATAGGTGAGCACGACCGCGGAATCGCGGTCGAGCACTTCGACGCAGCGCGCTAGCGATTCGGGCGCATACAGATCGTCTGCCGCCGACCAGCGGAAGTACGGCGCGCGGCTTTCCGCGAACGCCCGGCGGTAGTTGCCCCCTGCCCCGATGTTGACCGGATTGCGGACGTAACGAATGCGGCGATCGCGCAGTGCATAATCCTGTGCAATCTCGCCGCTCCGGTCGGTCGACGCGTTATCGCAGACAATCAGCTCGAAGTCTTCGAAGGTCTGCGCAACGAGTGAGTCCAGAGTGAGCGCCAGAAAGGCCTCACCATTGTAGACGGCTAGACCGATGCTGACGCGGCGTGAGTTAGACACGACACACGATCTTATGCGCGTAGAACGCTTCGGCATAACCGGACGGCGCGCCTGACTCGATGCCTCGGAGCCGCAGCAGCGACTGGAACGTCTCCGGCGTGAACCAGCGCTTGCTGGTCTGAGAACGAAATGCGGTAAGCAGGTGCTCGACCTTGCGGTGGCACGTGTCGGTCTCGAGTGGTACGAAGCAATTGGGCGCGCCGAGATCGCCGTCCCACTTGGGGATTTCGTATTCGAGAATCAGGTGATCCCGGAATGTGTTCCAGGTGAGGTCCGAGACCACGCGATGATCCTGGTGGCGATCCGCGCGATAGTGCGTGAACACCATGTCCGGGGAGATCTGCTGCTTCAGCTCTTCGAAGAACGCCTTGATCTCCCCGCCGTCATACGGGAAGAACCCGTCCCTGAAGGTCTGGACGATCACGGTTGCCGGCGCGGAACCGAGGAACTTGGATGCGGCACAACGCGCCTCGTCGGCACGCACCCCAGCGCCGCTCAGCACGACCCAGGTGAATTCCACCGCACCGGCATCGGCGAGCTGCAACACGGTGCCGCCGCAGCCGATCTCGATATCGTCTGCGTGTGCTCCCAGGCACAGTACGCGGCGTGGGCGACCGGCGCCATTCAGTTCGAGCGAGCGCATCTCAGCGGTGCAGCGCTCGGCGTCTGGACGCGGGTAGCCTGAGCGGGCGAGCATCCTTCCCGGTCGCCCCCCCGTCGTGCTTCGCCACCTCCCATGGCGCGTCCCCCCGGGCGTACAGTTCGTCGAGGCGCTGTTTGTCTTTGAAGGTGTCCATGGACTGCCAGAAGCCATCGTAGCGGTACCCGACCAGGCGCCCGTCCGGGATCAGCCTGGGGAAGGCGTCGGTCACGAGATCCTCGCCGCGGTGCAGTAACGAGAAGATCTCCCGCCGCAGGACGAAGTACCCGCCGTTGATCCGCATCCCCGTCCGCGCCACGTCTTCGAGCCCGGTTACGACGCCGCCGTTCCGCGCCGTCACGAAGTGGTAGCTGATCGCGGGCTTCACCGAGACGAAGCTCGCCACCGCGTCGTGCCGATGGAAATGCTCGAGCTGCGCCGGGAGCGGCAGGTCGGTCAAGCCGTCGCTGTAGTTCGCGAGGAACACCGGCTCATCGCGCACGTGCCGCTCGACAGCCTTGAGCCGCTCACCAATGGTCGAATTGATCCCCGTGTCTACGAACGTGATGCGCCAATCTTCTATGTCGGTGCGCAACAGTTCGAGAGTCTTCCCCCCCCCGGAGAGCACGAAATCGTTCGATACGCACTCGTCGTAGTTCCGGAAATAGTTCTTGACAACGTCGGCGCGATATCCGAGGCACAGAATGAAGTCGCGATGCCCGAAATGGGCGTAATACTTCATCACGTGCCAGAGAATCGGTCGATAGCCGATCGGCACCATGGGTTTCGGGAGATTCTCGTCGTATTCGCGCAGCCGCAGGCCGAGCCCGCCGCAGAAGAGCACCACCTTCATGATTGTTCCTCGCTTCCCAGTCGCTGGCGCTTCCCGCCGCTCGGGCAAGAGGCGTGCGCACGGCAGAGAGGCATAACTAATTTATTTGCAAGCGGTTGCACTAATCGTCGAAACGGCTGTGGCGGGCACGCCACGACTGAATTAGCGCGGTTCGTCCACCAGCTCCAACAGGCGGTCGTACTGCGCCTCCACCGCGGCCTGCGCCGCGGCCAGACGTTCCTGAACCGCCTCCGGAAGGCGCCAGCCCTCCTGCTCAAGCGTGATGAATCGGTCCCGCAGCGCCGCGAGGCTCAGGTCGCGAATGTCCACCACACGCGCCGAGAGTCCAACGGCTGCCATCAAATCCTGCGTCTTGGGGTGATAGGCGATCGCCACGACGGGCTTGCCGGTGAGCAGCGATATCAGCGCGCCATGATACCGCGTGGTGAGCACCGCGTCGAAAGTCGCGAGTGTGTCGACCAATTCCTCGAGCGAATCGATCCGTGGCTCCGTGATTCGCGTCGATTCGCGGTGCCTCATGTGGGATCGAACCTCGCGCCCCACATCTGGATCGGATCGGACATGGGTGGCAAAGAACGCGACGTCGTAGCCACGCTGGAGCAGCCAGTCGGCGAATTCGGCGATGGTGCGCACGTACGCGTCGTAGACCGGCTGATCAGCGTCGGTCCAGCGCGCCGAGTCGAACGCGGGCATGGTATTGATTCCAACGACCCGCCGCGCGCCCGCGGGGCGCCACGAAGCGTGGGGCGGGAGCGCCACCCGAAGGCCAAACACCAGGTCGGGAACTACGGGGACATCGTGCTTCACCCCATGCGCGCGCAGGCACATGCGCGATTCCTGATCGCGCACGGAGCAATACCCGGCAAGTCGCACGGAAAGTTTCATGAACCACACGCTCAGCCTCGATCGGAACGGCCCGGCTCCGACGCTCAAGAACGCGAGCGGCACGCGCGCGGCCCAAACCGCGAGGGACCACCCCATCATGGTGAAGGGGTGCCACCACGGCCCCCCCCAATCGTCATTCAGCTGCTGCGAGCCGGCGACGATCACGAGATCACTGCGACGAGCGAAGCGGTAGCTCGAACGCAGGAACCGGAGCTCGCCCGAGGCCTGGCGCAGGAGCGGCCAGGCTTTCTGGACACCCTTCGCCAATCGATATAGAGGGGGGACGGCCTTGAGTCGCGTCGCCCAGTTATTCGGCGTCGCCGTCGCGCGTGCGGTTTCCTGACGCGCAACCTGCAGTTCAGCGGATGGTACCGTGGTCCGCTGGCGGCCCAGGGCGTGGGTCGTGATCCCGTAGCGGCGGGCCGTATCAGACGGATCGGCGGTAATCGCCGCAAGGGTGGCGTTCGGATACCGGCGCCGCACGCCATCGAACACGGAGGCAATGAGCGCCTCTTCGCCGAGATTCCCCTTCCCAGCGCGCCCCAGCACCGCCACCCGAATCGCATCCACCCGCGCTCGCACGGCGGCCCGTGAAGCCGGCCTGGCCGCGAGGCCGGAGATGGCCATTACCGCTTCCGCGCGACGGCGATCAGCGTGTAGCCCCAGCCCGCCCACTCCTTCAGCCGTTCCACGCGCTCCGGCGAAATGACCCGGGAGGCGAGGCGGTTCAGCTTGTGGGAATTCACCAGGCGCAGGAACCCCTGGTCGCCGATCGGCATGATGCTCGTGGTGCGGAGCACCTCGAATCGCGGCTGCAGCATGCGGGTGAACTCGCGTCGATTCGGATACCGTTCGATGTGCCCATCGGGATTGGGCTCGCGAATCCAGCGGTCGGTTACGACGCGATTCGCGGTGGTGATGATGACGTATCCCCGCGGAACGAGAACGCGCGAGATGAGGTCGAGGTACGCGTCGGGATTTTCGACGTGGGCCACCACTTCCTGGGAGACGACCACATCGAAGCGCTCCTTCGCGAGCTCGGTCTCGTAGAGATTGCCCGCGACGAAGCGCGTCTCGGGATACGACGCGCGCGCGACCCCAATCGCTACCGGTGACAGATCGATTCCCGTGGCCTCCCCGAGGTGCGAGAGCTGCCCGGTGAACCATCCCGTGCCGCACCCGAAATCCAGAATGCGCGGGTTGTCGAGTCGCAACGACTTGACCAGGGCGAGGACTGCCGCGCCGCGGCGTTGCTGATAGTCGTTGGGTAGCCGCTGCCGGGCCCAGCGTTCATCCCAATAGGAGCGCTGGTCGGCGAGCGAAGGCACCTGATTGACGGAGAGGGTCATCGCGCCAGCTCCATCTGGCGCCAGCGCATGGAGGCGTCCAGGCGTCCTTCACCCTGCAGCTCCTGAATGCGTTTGATGCGGAGGTACCGGGAGCCGGTGAACCGCTCCGCGGTGAGATTGTTAGCGCGGTAGGCCGCGGCCAGCTCTGCCACGCCGCGCTGCACGGTCCACTGGGGGCGGAACTCGGGCAAGGTCGCCGCGATCTTGCCGCAGTCCACCCGATAGCACCGCGGATCGGGGGCGCCGTCCGGCGCGTACGTGATCGTGCAATCGGGAAGGACGTTGCGCACCATCTCCGCCAGCGCGCTGATCTGATAATTCTCTTCGGTCCGGCCGACGTTGAACGCCTCGTTGTGCACCACGTCCCGCGGAGCGCGCAGCACGGCAATGAAGGCGCGGCTGATGTCCTCGACATGCACCAGGGGACGCCAGGGAGTGCCGTCGCTCTGGATGTAGATCTTCCCCGAGGTATGCGCGAAACCGACGAGGCTGTTCACAACCAAGTCGAGCCGCAGCCGGGGCGAGGCGCCATATGCGGTAGCGTTCCGCAGGTACGTCGGGCTGAAGGAGTCGTCGGCGAGCACCGCGATGTCCCGTTCGGACCGGACCTTGGATTCGCCGTACGGGGTCACGGGATTGAAGGCGGCGTCTTCCTGCAGCATGTGATCGCCGGCGACTCCGTAGAGGCTGCACGACGAGGCGAACACGAAACGCCCGACGCCCGCCTGCTTGGCCAGCTCGGCGAGGCGCACCGACGCCAGATGGTTGATCTCGTAGGTGCAGTCGGCGTTGATGTTGCCGAGGGGATCGTTCGAGAGCGCCGCCAGGTGGACGATCGCATCGAACCCCCGAAGCTGCGACACGGGCACGTCGCGGACGTCCATCTTGAGCGCCCGCACCGCCGGCGGCCGTTCGCCGAACGTGCAATCGGCGAAGAGATCGGTATCGAGACCGACCACCTCGAAGCCGGCACGGACGAGCGCCGGCACCATGACCGATCCGATGTATCCGTTGTGGCCCGTCACCAGCACCTTCATCAGCGCACCTCCGAAACCGAGAAGTACTCCGCCTGTTCGGCGCGGAGGCGATCGATCACGCGACCTTCGGGCAGCTCGACGTCGTCGTAGGTGATCGGGCGATCCTGCGGGACGGCGCAGACCATCCGACATCCTTCGGCAACACCCATGGGCAGGAGGTTCTCCTGCCGTACGGTTTCCGCGTTGTCGATCACGCCATAACACGTGAACCCGCCCAGACCATCCAGCACCTCACCGGCCTGGAGGTCGCGTTTTGCGGTGGTCAGCACGTCGCACACCGGCTCGCCGCGCGGCGCGATCGTGGCGTCGTGGAACAGCGCCGCCCGCGCGACCGTGCCCACGATTTGCAGATGCGGCAGGTGGTACGGTGTGTAGAAGGCGAACAGCGGCCCGGTGCCCATCTTGAACGTGCTCATGTACTGCTGTTTGGCCGGGTGATCGCTGTAGCCCAGGACGAACGCCCCCGTATGCGGCTCGGCGCCGAGCAGGTAATCCACGATGCCGCCCTCGAGGAGCTCGTCCACGTTGTAGAGCGACAGGGAATCCTTGACGTGCGCGCAGCGATGGCCGTACATGCCGCGCCGGGCGACCCGAAAACCGGTCGCGTTGGCGAGCACCGTCGATTCCATCGACAGCTTGGTGCCGTCGGCGTACGACGTGATCATGTTCGCATTCTGTTTCGCCTTTTCGGCGAACGCACGCTGCGTGTCGGGCGTACGGTGCGGGTCCATCAGGCCCTTCAGGTTCCCGGTCGCGACCGGGCGGTACCCGATCATCTTCACGAACCGGAACAGGTTCATCGCGACGCCCGGCTCATCGCCGTCGGTATTCGTGATCACGACGCCGTTCTTGTCGGCATAGTGCTTGAGGAGCGGTCCCACGGTCGCGTCGAGCTCGCAGTCCATGAGCACGAGATGCTTCCGGTTGGCGATCGCCTCGAGGGCGACTTTCGCGCCGAACTCGATCGCCCCCGTGCACTCGATCACGACGTCGATGCCATCCGCCTGGCAAACGAGCGCCGCATCGTCGGTGATCGCGTACTGCCGCGCCGCGATGGCGCTCTCGAGCCGCTCGACCGTATCGACCCTGGTCACCTGCTCGACCCCGGCCTCGCGGTACGCCCGCTCGGCGCCCGCGATCGTCCGGTTCGCGATCGCCACAAGCCGCATGCCGGTGATCGGGGAAAACAGCTCCAGCGCGATGCCACGGCCCATGTACCCCGCGCCGACCAGCGCTACGCGGACCGGCTTGCCTTCACGTTCCCGCTGCTCCAGTGCGGAATCGACGATGATCACTTTGCGTACGCTCCCGTTGCGATGTGCCGGTTATCCGGCAACGATTGGCGATAGTCCGGCCACGAGCGGTCGGCTTCGGAGATACTGGTGACGGCACGCGGCCAACGAACGCCAAATGCCGGATCGTCATAGCGCACGCCACGGCACAGCTCCGGGACGTAGACGTCGGACGTGTGGTAATACGTCTCGGTGTCGTCCACGAGCGTCTGATAACCGTGGGCGCATCCCTCCGGGACGTACAGCATGCGGCGCGTAGCGGCGGTCAGCTCGACCCCGATCCACCGGCCGAAGGTGGCGGAGGCCGGCCGGAGATCGACGATCACGTCGAACAGCGCTCCCGCGGTGCAGCGCACAATCTTCACTTCGGCATGCGGCGCGAGCTGGAAGTGCAAGCCGCGAATGCTCCCGGCACGCCGCGTGAACTGCATGTTCACCTGCGCCACCCGCGGGTTCAGCCGGTGTTCCTCGAGCTCCCGCGCGCACCACACCCGGGCGAAGAAGCCGCGATCGTCCTCGCGCCGCTCGGGCTCGATGACGTAGGCACCGGCGATCTCGGTTTCCCTGAAAATCACGTCGTACGCTCCATGTAACCTCTGGTCGGATGGCTCATTGGGTGGGCTCCGGGCGAACGAGCAAGTCAGGTGCCGCCTCGCTCGCACCGAGAAGGAGGACGGGAGCGTTGCGTCGACGCAGCACCCCCCCCGGTCGCCTCCGTCCCCCCGCTCACAGCTCTCGCCGCGTGAAGCTCGCCACGATGCCTTCGGCCGTCCGCACGGCCAGCGCCGAGATCGTGAGGGCGGGATTGGCGGTTCCCGACGTCACCCAGACGCTGCCGTCGCCGATGAAGAGGTTGGGAACGTCGTGGGTCCGGCACGAGGGATCGACGACCGATGTACCGGGATCGACGCCCATGCGGCAGGTAGCCGTGTAATGGGAAGCCATTCCCGGGAGGTGCGTATTCCCCCAGACCTCCGTCGCCCCGGCGGCCTCGAGCAGTTCCGTTTGCCGGGCCACGATCGCCTGCAGCATCGCCCGGTCATTGTCCGACGGCCGGTTGACCAAATGGGGCACGGGGAGGCCGAAGTTGTCCTTCACGACGGGGTTGAGCGTCACCCGGTTGTCGAGATCGGGCAACTGTTCGCCGTTCGAGCAGACCACGGCAAAATGGCCGAAGATCTGCTGCATGCGGCGCTTGTGCTCGACTCCCCACCCCGAGATGCGCTGCGCGACGTGCCAGGGCCAGTGTGAAACACTCGTCACGACCGTGGCCCACCCCCGGACGAAATCGTTGCGCGCGCTGGTCGCGCAGTAGTCCTGGATGATTCCTCCGGAAGGCGTGCCGCGCCACGGATCGAGCCGCTCGGCGAACAATCCGAACGTGAACACCGAGAGGTGCTCCGTGAAATACCGGCCGACGAGACCGCTCGAATTGGCGAGCCCGCGGGGAAACCGGCTCGATGTGCTCATGAGCAAGAGGCGTGGCGTCTCGACCGCGCCACCGGCCACGACGATGGCGCGGGCGGCGATCTCGTGCTCGCGCCCGTCGTGGTCGAAATACACCACGCTTCGGGCCCGGCCATTCTTGTCGAGCGTGATCTCGCGCGCCATGCATTGCGCACGGATCTCGACCCGGCCGGATGCCAGGGCGCGCGGGACATACGTGACATCGATGCTGGATTTCGCGCCGATCGAGCATCCCAGATGGCACGCTCCCGCCCCCACGCACGCCGGTCGCCCGTTCCAGTTGCGGGTCGGAATAGCGAGAGGCTCGCGCACCAGATGCAGGCCGAGGCGGTCGGCACCTCGCTTGATTGCGCGGCTGGCCTTCGTGAAGGGATGCGGAGGCGTGGGATACGGCTGACTGCGCGGCGGCTCGAAGGGATTCGCCTCCGCGCCGCCGGGCCCGGACATGCCGAGCTCGTACTCGACCTTCGTGTAGTACGGCTCGAGGTCTTCGTATCGGATGGGCCAGTCGTCCGCCACGCCGTCTTCGGTGCGCACGCGAAAATCCGACTGGTGGAGCCGCGGCGAGATGCCCAGATACCGGAGCGTCGAACCGCCAACTCCCTTGGCCCGGTTGAGCGCGTACCAGGTGCCGGGCGGCGTCGTGAACCGATCTCGTCGGGCATCGTCCGCGGCGAACACCGTCGTTGCGCCCAGCTCAAATTGCGTCGCTTCGCCGGGATAATCGACCCGGGGCTCGAACCGCCGCCCGGCTTCGAGGACGACGACGGAGACGCCTGCTTCGCCCAGCTCTTTGGCGATCACTCCCCCGCCGGCGCCGCTGCCGATGACCACGACGTCGACGATGTCGTTTCGCGCGGAGTCGATCATCGGGCGACGGCACTCCGATGCCCGCCCTGCTCTCGCACCGGTCGCTCGCGCAGGTCGGGGTAATACCCGTGCGGCAGGGGCGGTCCGTCGTACGCCAGCCAGGCCCAGCTCGCAGGATCGACGTAAAACGTCCGCATGACATCGTGGACCAGCACGGGGAACAGCTCGACGGCCGGCGCCACGCCGGTCCACTGGTGGTACAGGGCAATGGTGCGGTTGCGGAGTTTCGCGGCGAGCCCGGCATCCGCGCTCCACGCTCTTCCCATGTGATCGACCTGGCCCAGAAGCATGATCTGCTGCTGGGTCGAGAGCTTCACAAACTCGGCTCCGAAGGTTCGGCGGGCGAGGTGATCGAGCGCGGCGAGGCCGCGCGTGTAGAGCGCCCCGGCTGCCGGCGCGCTCCGCAGTTGGCGTTCGATCGCCGGCGCGATGGGACGGCCGGCGCGCAACAGGTCGCGGATCCCTGGTCCACTTTCGTCCGAGGGCACGATCAATTCGGCGACCGCCGAGAGCAGCGCGCCCTCACGGGCCGTGAAATAACCGAGGCCCTCGCCCAGAGCTTCGCGTTCGCGGCGGCGCAGCGCGCTCCGCTGTGCCGGGGACAGCCATCCCGCGGCCCGCACCATGGCGCGGGGCGCTCTTTCCCTGAGCAGCCCGAGCGAATGCCGCACGACGGAGCCAGCGTGCTTCATGCGGGTACCCGGCGTACCAGTCTCACCCAGCTGCGGCGCTCTTCTGGGGTGAAACAGTACAACCACGCGCCTGCGAGAGCGACCGGAAGGACGAGCCCGACCTGGCCGAAATACACGGCGAGGTTCGACGCCGGCCACAGCCGCTCGATCCCGTAGGTGGCGGCGGCGAACGGCAGCATCGCGAGGGTCGGCTTGATCCAGATGTCGCGCCACAATGCCTTCATGGGAATGCCGAGCACGCGCTGCACGAACCAGGGAGCAAACCAGAGCGAGGCGATGAGTCGCGGAATCGTGGTGCCCCACGCGCTGCCCACGATGCCCATGCGCGGGATCAGGATGATGCTCAAGGCCAGATTGGCGAGCGCCTCGGCCACGAATCCGGGGATCAGACCCATGTGGCGATTGATCCCGAGCATCGTCACCGTCACCACCTGATATCCCGCCACCGCCCACAACGCGATCGAAAGCACCCAGAGCACCCGCCCGCCTGACTCGCCGTAGGCGGGCCCCATCCAGAGGTCGATGAACCGGTCGCCGCGGATCATGAACGTGAGCACCATCGGGAGCACAACCAGCGTGGCGATGCGCGCGCCGCTGATCACCGTGGCACGAACACGTTCCATCTCTCCACGGCCTTCGAGCGCGCTGGCCAGCGGCATCACGGTGTAGGATATGCCGCTCACGAACGAGCGCGCATACTCCGTGAGGCTCGCGCCGATCGTGAAGAACGTGATCTTCTCGACCGGCAACAGCGCGCCGATTACGACGGAATCGCTGTACAGCACGAGCGATCCCATGACCTGGATGAGCGATGCGCTCGCACCAAAGGACAGGACCGTTCGGCCTTCTTCACGACTCCACCGCCCGAGCGCAAGCGTCAGCTCCGGGTAACACCGTGCCGCTATTCCGGCGGTCGCCACGGTCGTGGCCAGCGTGACCGCGAGCTGAATCGCGGCGAGGCCCACGAGACCCCATCCCGCGTGCAGTGCCAGGACGATGGCGACGGCGCGCAGAGCGCCCAGTCCAATCCCGACGCCATTGCTCAGATCGAACCGCTGCAGACCCGTGACGATGCCGCCGAACACCCCGCCGATCAGCGATGCCGCGATGTTCACTCCGCACAGCACCACCACGATGCGGGCTGCGGGGACAAGCGCGGATGGAATGTGGAACGCGTGGTCGACGATGAACGACAGCCCGGTCGAGACCGCGATGACGAGGGCGGCCGCACCCACGAAAATCGTCAGCGCGGTCGACGCCAGGCGACCCGCCGCCGTGTGATCGCCGGTAGCGTGATACCGCGCCACGTACCGCGTGACTGCGCCCCGGACGCCCAGGTCGAGCAATCCGAGATACCCGACCATCGATACGAGCAGGGCCCAAACGCCGTAGGCCGCGTCTCCCAGGCCGTGGACCAGGATCGGTGAGAGCGCAAAGCCCACGACCGCGTTGAAGAGGAACGCGCTCCAATTGGACAGCACGTTCCGGACGACGCGGGAGCGGGGACGGGCTTCCCGCGCTGCTCCTCCGGGGGGGGCGGCCGCCTGCGGGGACGGGGGGGAGATGACGCTCACGGCCGCGCTGCCTCGCAAGTCGTGGACTCCAGGACACCGCCCGCTACGCGGCTGGTCAACTAGTTACGGCAAAAGCACTTCGCAATCCTGGACCGGGCAGAGGGGCAGACGGTGTTGCCCTGGAGCAACGGCCTTCGAGGGCCGGCGCCTGTCGCACCGCCAGAGACGCCGGGCGTCATTCTTGCGCGAGACAGCCGTTCTCAACCAAACCCGAGCACGCTGATGTGCGGCATCGCAGGCATTGCGTTTCGTGACTCCACTCGCCCGCTCCCGATTCGTCACGTTCGCCGGATGTGCGACGCCATCGCCCATCGCGGGCCCGATGACGAAGGCGTGTTCGTCGAAGGGGCCGTCGGGCTCGGCATGCGGCGGCTCAGTATCATCGACCTTGCGGGAGGGCATCAGCCGATCTTCAACGAAGATCGGACCAAAGTCATCGTCTTCAACGGCGAGATCTACAACTACCGCGAGCTGCAGGGCACGCTGAAAGCCCATGGGCATGTGCTGCGTACGAACAGCGATACCGAAACGGTGCTGCATCTGTACGAAGATCTGGGCACCGCGTGCGTCGAGCGTCTCCGTGGCATGTTCGCGTTCGCGATCTGGGACTCGACCAATCAGAGTCTGTTCCTCGCGCGCGATCGGTTCGGGATCAAACCGCTGTACGTGACCGCTGGACCCTGGGGTGTCGCATTCGCCTCGGAGCTCAAGTCTATTCTTGCGGCCGGCCTGTCGAACCGCGAGCTCGATTGGCAGGCACTCGATGCCTACCTGCAACTCGGGTATATCCCCGCTCCCGCAACGCCCTTCGTGGACGTCCGAAAACTTGAGCCCGGCACGACACTGCTCTGGCGCCGGGACGGCAGCCCGTTGGTGCGGCGCTACTGGGACCTTCCCACGAGCTCCGCGCCGGTGCCACCGGCGGTAGACAAAGCCGTGGTCGACTGGATCGACGAGTCGGTGGCCGCCCACCTGGTGAGTGACGTGCCGGTCGCCGCCTTCCTTTCCGGCGGGCTCGACTCGTCCGCAGTCGTCGCCAGCATGGCGGTGCTCGGAGAGCGTGCCCACGCGTTCACCGCGCGCTACCACGGATCGGGATCCGCGGCGACCGACGAGACCGGACTGGCGCGCCTGGTGACGCAGAAGTACGGGGCGCGCCTGACCGTGGTGGACGTCCGTCCTGACGTGCGCGAGATCTTCGAGCCCATTGTGCGCGCGCTCGACGAGCCGCACGCCGACGACTCGATGATCCCGAGCTGGGTGCTGTCTCAGGCGGTGGCCGCGGAGTACAAAGTCGCGCTGACGGGGATTGGCGGCGACGAGCTGTTCGCCGGGTACCGGCGCCATCTCGGGCTGCTCCTGGGCCAGTACTATGGACGCGTCCCGCGGCCGCTGCAACGCCTGGCCAGCGCGCTCGCCAACCGCCTGCCTGAGCCCGAGGAGGGATCACTGGGCGTCGATCGCCTCAAGCGATTCCTGCGACCCGATCGCGACGAGACCGGCATCGCCGAGCGATTCTTCGCGTTCGTGTGTCGCAGCGAGGACGAGCAGCGGGCCGCGCTCTACGACCCCGAGCTTGCCCTCATGGTCGGGGCCCATGAGAACAGCGCGCGGGCCCGGTTCAACAGTCTCTACCGCGAAGGCGGATCGCCGCGTGGGCTCCGGGCCGGCCTCTACCTCGATTACAAGACCTTCCTGCCCGATGACGTGCTCGCGTTGTCCGACCGCGTGTCCATGGCGCATTCTCTCGAGGTGCGCGTGCCGTTCGTCGATCACGTGCTCGTCGAGCGTGCGTTCGGCCTGCCGGACCTGACGAAGATCGGCTGGTACCGGAACAAAGACCTGCTGAAGCGCGCGCTCCGCCAGCGCCTGCCCCGCGAGCATGCTCGCGCTCCGAAGCGGGGGTTTGTCGGCCCAACAGGAAGCTGGCTGCGAAACGAGCTGCGGCAGGTGGTGCTCGATGAGCTATCACCCGAGCGTGTGAAACGCCTCGGCTATTTCAATCCGGCCACGATCAGCCGGCTGGCGGACGACCACTTTGCCCGCCGCCACAATCGCGAGGGCATTCTCTGGGCCTTGTTGTGCTTCTCGACATGGCACCGCGTCTACCAGGAGAACGCGCCTACGCCATTACTCGAAATGGCCAGCTAGCGCCCCCCTGATCCACGCGGTGGTTTCAAGCAGGAAGGGAGCGGGATCACGCCACCGCCAGATTTCAGAGCGATCTCGCCCGGGGCGAGTGGAGAGAAAGTCGCGCAGCGCCCGCAGCCGCGACCGATCCTCGGGCGGCAAACCCAAGTCTCGAGCCGAGTGGGTGAATCGGAGGTAGAGCTGATCGACGTCACCCCAGAACCAGCGGCTCCGGATCCCGATCCGGTATGGCGTGCCATTCTGGATGCGGTACTCGCGACCGGTGGCGCACTGTACGAGCAGCCGCGGAAAATCCACGCCGGCGTCTACGGCGAGCTGCAGCGAACCCCACAGCCGTCCGTTCACCTCCATTATGACGTGCCGCCCCGTCACGGAGTCGCGGCGGCATTCGATCATCGCGACACCCTGCCAGTCCAGGCTCTGAAGCAGCCGTTCGCTCGCGCGCACGAGATCGGGATCGAGCGCGATCGCCTCGCGATACACGCTCACCCCGCCAGCGGGGGGTTTGTCGCGCAGCCGCCGGTGCGCAAATCGCGCGATGGTCTTCCCGTCCCAGCGCAGCGCGAAGAGCCCCTGCCCTTCGCCGGCCACGCGCCGTTGTAACAGAACGGGAAACGCTGACGGCGGCAGCGCCGCGAGCGCCCGGCGACATGCCGCCTGGTCGTCAACGAACGCGACACCAACCCGGCGAGCCTTGCCATCGACCGTAACGACCGAGCGATGCGGCTTCACTACCGCGGGGAAAATCCCGCCCGGGATGTGAGCGGGACTCGACGATTCGAGCACCACCGTTTCGGGAGCGGCGAAGCCCGACGCTCGCGCGAGCTCCATGACCTCGAGCTTGTCCGCCGCACGCCGGTACACGGCCAACTCGGGAAGTGGCACGAGCAGTCCAGCCGGTAACCCTCGCCGCTCCGCGAGCACCGCCTCTGCGCTCGCATCCGTCACTGGCAGGAGCAATGCGATCTCATGGGCGCGCACGAGGTGGTCGAGCTCCGCCACGAACTCCGCAGCGCTCCCCAGTGAGTCGCTCGCGATCGCATGGGGACGCACTCCTCGCGATACGCCCGCGAGCGAGTACCGGCTGCGAGCGGCAACGTGGACTTCGTACCCGGAGGCGACGAGCGAGCGCGCCGCAGCCAGGGCGGTGCGTTCCGATCCATCGGTGATGAGGATCTTCATCCGGCCGGCGTCGACGTGCACCTCGCGTGCCGGACCGCGTCCGACCGGAGGGTGTTGCGCGTCCGCAACATCACGAGCCCAATCGCAGGTTGGCGCCTCTCTTGCAACAGGGCGGTGCCGGCGCTGCACCACCGAGGCACACCTGGAGAAGGACCCAACTTGACCGGAAATTCGCTGCGGGTCGCGTTCATCGGAGCCGGCAATATGGCTCGCGCGCACCTGCAAGCCCTGCGGCTCGTCCCCACCCCCCACACGGTCGTCGGGGTGTACGATGCGAACCAGGACATGGCGCGGTCGTTCGCCGCGCTGGCCGGTGCGACGGCACGCCCGTACTCGACGCTCGCCGAGCTGCTCGAGCGAGAGGCGGGCGGTGTGCAGCTGGTTCACATCTGCACGCCTGCCGGCACTCACTTCGAGCCGGCTGAACAGGCGCTGCGGGCGGGTGCCCATGTATACGTCGAAAAGCCGTTCGTCGACACGCCGGAGCAGGCCGACACCCTGTTGCGCCTCGCGGAGTCGCGGCAACGGCTGGTGTGCGCCGGACATCAGCTGCTCAGAGACCGCGCCTTCGCCCGTCTGATGGAGCGAGCGGCCGCCCTCGCTCCCGTTGCCTTCGTCGACAGCACGTTCACGTTCCGGCCACCCACACTGCATCTCGGCAGAGCAAGCGGCCGCGCCCTCGCCCAGCAGCTGCTCGACATCCTGCCTCACCCGCTGTACTCCTTGCTCGCCGCGCTGGACCGGGTCACCTCGGGAGAAGGGGAGCCGGAGATTGTCTCGTTCACCGCGTCACCGACGGAGCTTTTCGCGCAGGTGAGGCAGGCAGGCGTAACCGGACGACTGTTGGTGAGCCTGACCGCGCGCCCGGTCACGTCCACGGTTTCCCTGAGCGGTGCGGGCGGCACGCTGATCGCCGACACGGACCGGGGCAATCTCCTCGGGATCGGCAACCCCGGCACGGCACCGCTCGAGAAGATCGCGAATCCCGTTCTCGAGGGCCTGCAAGCCTCCTGGGGAGGGGTCACGAGCCTCGCTCGCCGGTTTACCCGTGGCGGCTATTCGGGGCTCTCCGAAATTCTGGCGGACTTCTACCTCGCCGTCGCGGCAAACGGAACGTCTCCGGTCACCCCGCACAACATCCGGGCGACGGTCAAGCTGCAAGCATTGTTCGCGGCAGACATTCTTCATTCTGCGGTGCAGCAAGACGCACCCCGAAGCGACTCGCCGGCCTCCGCCCCTCGGTCTCGTGGCTCCGCGGCCCAGCGAGTCGCCGCGCTCACCGGTGCCGGCGGATTTTTCGGGCGGGCGATCGCGAGCGAGCTGGCGCGACGCGGCTTCCGTGTTCGCGGCGTGGGGCGGTCTCCGGCTCCGGCCAATTCGGCGTGCGCTGAATGGGTGCGGGCCGATCTCAGCCGCGATTCACTCGCCGATGCGCTCAACGACGCGGATGTGGTCGTGCACGCTGCTGCCGAAACGAACGGAGGCGCCGAAGCGCACCAACGCAATTCAGTAGACGCGACCCGCCGCTTGATCGAGGCCATGCAGGCGGCAGGGGTGCGCGAACTGGTTCACGTCAGCTCCATCTCGGTCTTGCGCCCGCCCCGGCATCCGTGGGAACGGCAGGATGAACGCACGCCCGTAGCGACGAACCCGGAACCGCTCGGACCATACACCTGGGGGAAATGCGCTTCGGAGGCGCTGGTCACCCGCGCGCAGGAAGAGGGCCGGATCGCGGCGCGGATTGTTCGGCCCGCGGCATTGATCGACTGGAATGAGCTCGAGCTGCCGGGATTGGTTGGCAAGCGCCTGTTCGACCGTTGGCATTTGGGTCTGGGGCGCCCTGGATTGCCGTTTGCGGCCGTCGACGTCGAACAAGCGGCGGCGGTCGTCGCCTGGTGCGCCAGCGACTTCGCATCAGCCCCACCGGTCGTGAACCTGTTCGACGATGCGATTCCGACGCGTGCTCGCCTGCTCCGGATGTACCGCGACTGTGGCTGGAACGGGCGGATGGTGTGGGTACCCATTTCGGCGCTCGCCTGTGCCATCTCGCTGGCGCGGTTCGTTTTCGGAATCGTTCAGGGGCAGAAACCGGCCCCGCTGAGCGTCTGGGGCATTCTCCAACCACGCCGTTTCGACGCGACCATCTCGAGATCGGTGCTGCGCGAGGCCGCGCAGGCCGCCCCGCGCACGACACGATTCACGGACACGCCATTCGATCGCGGCACACCCGTCGCCGGGTCTGCCCTCAGTAATGGCTAACCTCGGCACACCAATCGCTCCGAATCCTCCGCCGGCACGAGCTCCCGGTTGGGACGCGTTGATGATTGCTCTGTCGGTCTACCTCACCGACGCGGTGGGGCGACTGCAGTCCCTGTATCCCATCTTCAAGATGGTCAAGCCAACGATGGTCTGCGGCATCGCGGCCATTCTGCTGTATCTGATCAACCAGAAAGGCCCGCGGCGCATTCAGAACCTGCGCGGGCGCCCGGTGACGTGTGTCTGGCTGCTGCTCGTCTGGTCCGTGCTCTCCATCCCGTTCGCATTGAACCCAGCCAGCGCGCTCTTCTTCACCACTGGATCGTTCGTGAAGACGGTGCTCCTCTACCTGCTGCTCGTGGGCTCGGTACGCAGCCTGAAGGACGTCGAGCGGCTCGCGCTCGTGTACTTCGGCAGCGCCGTGCTGTACGCGTCGATCGTGCTGCTGCGCTTCGACGTCTCAGAGGACAACTGGCGGCTGGCAGGACTGTACACGTATGACGCCAACGATTTCGCGGTCCTCGCGATAACGGCGGTACCGCTCGGACTGTATTTCCTCGCGGCACGCTCAAAGCCGCTCATCAAATACGGCAGCTTCCTGGGGATTCTGGCCCTGGCCGCAGGGTTCATCCGTTCAGGATCGCGCGGCGGGTTTCTCTCGGCCATCGCGGTGGGGATCTACGTTCTCGCGGGACACTCGACCATCAAGGTGCGGTGGCGCCTACTCGGGCTCGCGGCAATCACGACGATTTTCATCGCCACGGCGAGCGATCGGTACTGGACACAGATGAGCACGATTCTCTCATCGCAAGGGGACTACAACCGCACGGCGAACACCGGACGGATTCAGATCTGGAAGCGCGGGATGGGCTACATGCTCGGACACCCGATCACGGGCGTGGGAATCGCCAACTACGGCGTCGCGGAGGGAACCATTTCCCCCCTCGCCGAGCTGCAGCAATTCGGGATCGGCGTCCCCTGGACGACGGCACACAATTCGTTCGTCCAGGTGGGCGCGGAGCTTGGTATTCCCGGCCTGATCTTTTTTGTCGTACTCATCGGAAGCACCTTCACGATGTTGTGGCGCACGGCGCGGGTGGAGGGTCCGCTGGCACAGGCGCTCACCGGATCGCTGATCGGATTTACCGTGGGAGGATACTTCCTCTCACTCGCCTACACCGACATGTGCTATGTGTTACTCGGCCTCGCCGCGGCCCTCGCCAAGGTCGTCCGTCTGCACCACGGGGCCGTCGCCACACCGAGCCCGAGGGTGATGCGCGTGCGCGGGAGAAGGGGCCGCGGTGGCCTGCCCGTGAACGCGTGATCGTCCTGTCCTGTTTGGCCGGGCTGATCGCGGCGGTCCTGCTCCTCCCGACATTATCCGACCTGATCAGCGTCGTCACCGTCGCAACGCGCCGCGTCACGCCTCGTCGGGGCTCGTCCGAGGCTCTGCCACGGCTGTTGTTCCTCGTGCCGGCCCACGACGAAGAGGCGCTGATCGCGTCGTGCCTCGAATCGCTGCGGAGCATGCGGTACCCGGAAGACCGGCTCGCGCGCTGGGTGGTCGCGGATAACTGCTCGGATCAGACGGCGCGCATCGCTCGAGCGGCGGGAGCGACATGCCTCGAACGCCACGTTCCCACCCTACCCGGCAAGCCGCACGCGATTGCCTGGGCGATGGAACGCCTGCCGCTTCAGGATTTCGACGCCGTCGTCATCGTGGACGCCGACATCGTGGTGGACCCGCAGTTCGCCCGCGGTCTGGCGCGCGCCCATCCGATGCGCGGCAAAGTCGTGCAGCCGCAGAACAATGTCCGCAACCCTGGGGACAATGCATTGACCCGCATGGCCGCGGTGCTATCGGCCGCGAACCACCATCTGGCCTTCGGGCTTAAGAACCGCGCTGAGCTGAATGTCCCGTTATCCGCCGGAATGACGGTGGGGACCGACGTACTCGCCCGACACAAGTGGCCCGCCTTCTCGATCGGCGAGGATTGGGAGCTGTATGCGATCCTGACCGAACAGGGCGTACGAACGGAGAGCGCACCCGAAGCGCACCTATTCGCGGAAGAGGCGCGTTCGCTCGAGCAGAGTGCCACGCAGCGGCACCGCTGGGCCGCGGGAAAGCTGACGGTCCTGGCCCGTTACGCGCCCAAGCTCGTCGCCTCGCGGCAGATCGCATGGCGGCAGAAGCTCGACGCGCTCGCCGAGCTCTCGAGCCTCGGACCGGCAGTGCACCTGGGGCTGGTCGGCGTCCTTGTTACCGCCTTGCTCCTGGCTCGTGCCCCACTCGCCGTGTCGCTCGTTGGCGCGCTCGGACTCTCGCTCGCGCGGATGGCGCTGTACGCGGCCGTCGCAGTCAGCCAGGAGCGCCATCCCTGGAAGACGGCGCTCGCGTTCTCCTACCTTCCTTTTTACACGCTGTGGCGTCTGGGCGTACAGCTCACCGCGCTCACGATGCTCGGTGACAAACCCTGGATTCGCACACAACGCAACCGGTGATCAGGGACGTGCGGCCACGTGGATGTGGTCAAACCAGTAGTAGTCCTGCTCTCGCTTCCGATCTCCCGTACCCCCCCACCCCGGATATACCTGTGCCTCGGTGAACTTCGTGCCGCCATAGTGTACGTGCCGGTACCGGCCCTTGAGCCTGCCATCGAGCCACCAGCGCACCGTGCTGTCGCTGCGCGTGAGCAGGAACTCGCAGAGATGCCAGGCGCCGAGTCGTACGGGCGACCGGTCCTCGTTCTCCGCGAAGTTGATCGTCGGCCGGTCGGTTTCGAACGTGACCTGGGTATGAAACGGCGGGCCGGACCCGACCATCTTGTAGAAATAGCTGCCGAAGCGCGTGTTGTTGTCGAAGAACTCGACGATCTTGTTCACGCCGCTCGAATGTCCCTGCCACGGGTTTGACGGTCTCCACCAGAACCCGTAGTACACGTCGCTCGAGCCGGCCCAGTGAAAGTAGACGGTGGCGGGAGCGACACCACCCGTCAGGCCGATTGGATAGGAGAGCCTGAGCACGTTGGGTGGCGAGAACGGGGCCTTTGGATCCTGCGCGAGCACGGCATAGCCGTTGTTGATCTGCCAGCCGCTCGAACCGACCGGTCGCCCGTTGCCTGCCGGGATCGAATCGCCAAACCCGTAGTCCGTGATGACCGTGTAGCCCGGTGGCTGGTTCGGCCAGCTCGCGGCCTGCCATCCCGAGGTCGTGCCCGCGTGTGCGTCGGCTTGCGTCCAACACGCACACGCGGGCAGAGCGATCACGAGGGGGACAATCGCCTTCAGGACGCGCCCGTGACCTGCCCGTCGAGTCCTGGTGGCTCTTTCGATTCCGGCTGGCTGGTCTCGCGTACTTGCAGAATCTAATGCCATCACATAGGAGGGATTCGCTCCAAGGTGCCGCACAGCGCCGCCGAAGCGGCGCTGTGCGGCATGAAGCCCGGGTTACGGCGAACCCATTACGTGGATCTGGTCGAACCGGTAGTAGTCTTGCTCTCCCTTCGTATCTCCGGTGCCGCCCCAGCCCGGGTACACTTCGGTGATCTGGAACGGCGAGGGGAACGTCACGCCCGTGTAGGACCCTTTGAGCGTACGGTCGACCCACCATTGAACGGTGTGCGCGTTGTTGTCGAAGATCACTTCCATCAAGTGCCACTGGCCCAGCGTGAGCGGGCTCGTGTCCTGGTTCTCGTTCCAGTTGCCGCCCGAGCCGCCCTCGAGTGTCACCTGCGTGTGGAACGGCCCCGAGCCGGAACCAACCATCTTGTAGAACGCGCAGCTCATGGTGTTCGTGCAGCCTTCGACGATCTTGTTGACGCTCGAGCTGTGGCCCTGCCACGGATTCGAGGGCTTCCACCAGAAGCCGATGTACAGCGCGTTCATGCTTGCGTGGCTCAGCACTTCGGTGGCCGGCGCCACGCCGCCGGTATAGCCCACCGGGTAATTGAATTGCCAGGCCATGGACGGAGAGGCGGGTGCGCTCGCGTCGCTCACCACCGTCAGGCCGCCGTTGGTGATGTCGGCCGGGTAGGCATTGCTCCAGCCGCCGTCATTGGTCGCGTGCATGTCATAGTCATTGATGAGCGTCCAGCTCGCCGGCGCGTTCGGCCACCCGCTGATCTGCTGCGTCTGCGTCACGGTTACGGCAGTGCTTGCGCTTTGTCCCTCGCAGCTGGCGCTGACGATAGCCGCGCCGACCGCGAGCGCCGTAACAAGTCCACTCCCGTTCACTGTCGCCACCCCCGAATTGTTCGTGCCCCAGGTGACCGTTCGGCCCGTGAGGACATTGCCATTCGCGTCTCGCAACGTGACTGACAGCTGCGACGTCTGGTTGGGCGCGATCGTAACGCTCGAAGGACTCACGGTCA
>DATIWU010000054.1:0-8878 GCA_035519195.1 Gemmatimonadales bacterium | reverse complement strand
ATCAAACGGTCAGGCTATGGGCGGGAGCTGTCGGAGTTCGGGATGCGGGAGTTCGTCAACGTGAAGACGGTGTGGGTGGAATAGAGGGGCCGCGGGCCGCCAGACAACACTTTGCGTTTTGAACCATCGGGCGGCAGGTTTGCAGCCGCCCATGCCTGCTACAGTCCGTTCCTTCCAACGCATCCTGTTGGCCTCTGCTGCACTGACCGCGCTGCTGGTGATCCTCGTCGCAGGCCCGGAGCTCGCGTGGAGCCGCGTGCAACAGAGTCTCACCGTTCCCCCGCCGGAGGGGGGCGGCGGTGCGGTGCCGCGCGGCTTGATCGAGCGCCTTGCGGGAGTCATCGGGCTCGTCGTGTTCGTCGGCATCGCCGTTCTGCTCTCCCGGCGCCGCCGGGCGATCAAATGGCGGATCGTTGCCTGGGGCCTGGGCCTGCAACTGGCCTTCGCGTTGTTCGTCCTCCGCGTGCCGTTCGGACAGGAGCTGTTTCGCGCGCTGGGGGATGTCGTGACGAAGATCTTGAGCTTTTCCTACGCCGGATCGGAATTCGTGTTCGGGGAGCTCGGCAGGCCGCATTCCAGCCTTGGCGTCGTGTTCGCATTTCAGGTGCTGCCCGCCATCATCTTCATCTCGGCACTGTTTGCGATTCTGTATTACGTCGGCGTGATGCAGCTCGTGGTCCGGGCGTTCGCGGTCGTGATGCAGCGACTCCTGCAGGTAAGCGGCGCCGAGAGCGTCGATGTGGCGGCCTCGATCTTCATGGGACAAACCGAGGCGCCCCTCACCGTGCGCCCGTTTCTTCCCACCATGACCCAGTCCGAGCTCATGACCGTCATGACGGCGGGGATGGCGCACGTGTCCGGATCCATCATGGCGGCCTACATCGCCTTTGGGATCGAGGCCCGGCATCTGCTCGCGGCGGTCATCATGACGGCTCCCGGCACCATCATGATGGCCAAGCTGTTCGAGCCGGAAACCGAGGTTCCCGAGACCCTCGGGCAGGTGCAGGTCAGCGTGCCACGCACCGATGTGAACGTGCTCGACGCCGCGGCCCGGGGGACCGCTGACGGGCTGCAGTTGATGTTGAACGTCATCGCGATGCTGATTTCATTCATCGCGCTCATCGCGCTCGTGAACGGCCTGTTCGGCTGGGTGCACGGCCTGATGCCCTGGTTCCCGGCCGACCTTCAGAGCGTGCTCGCCTGGATCTTTCGCCCCGTCGCGCTCCTGATGGGCGTCCCCTGGCATGACAGCGGCACGGTCGGTACGCTCCTCGGCACCCGCATGGTCCTGAACGAGTTCATCGCGTATGCGGCGCTCGGTCCCCTCAAGGGATCGCTCGCTCCCGTGTCGTTTACGATCGCGACGTTCGCGCTGTGCGGGTTTGCCAACCTGAGCTCGATCGGCATTCAGATCGGTGGCATCGGCGCGCTCGCCCCTGAGCGCAAGCACGACCTTGCGCGGCTCGGTTTTCGAGCCATGCTTGCGGGTACGTTGGCCAATTTCCTCTCGGCGACGATTGCGGGGATGCTGCTGTGAAGCTCGGGGTCTGGGTTCTCGCCGCACTCGTGCTCGACGCGGGCGCACTGCGGGGGCAAGGCGTCAGTCTCCTGGGTCCGCCGGATGCGGCGATGCCCACCGGGCCTCTCGGCGCCTCCATTCGTCGCGGCCGTGCCCTGCTCACGGAGACGCGCGACAGCCTGCCCTCGAACGTGGGGAGCAAGCTCCGCTGCTCGAGCTGCCACCTCGACGCCGGACGTCGCGCGAGCTTCAGCTGGGTGGGCGTGTTCGCGCGTTATCCGCAATACCGCGCCCGCTCAGCGTCGGTCGAGACCATCGAGTACCGCGTGAACGATTGTTTTCGCCGCAGCATGAACGGCAAACCGCTCGCGGCCGACGCACCCGAGATGCGCGATGTCCTCGCGTATTTCGCGTTTCTCTCCACCGGCACGCCGGTGGGGCCGCCGGACCAATCGTCGAGCGCCAAGCTCGCGAAATGGAGTGCGTTCCGCAGCGACACAGCGCGCGGCAGGCGTATTTTTTCGCAGGGCTGCGCGCGCTGCCACGGAGCCACGGGGCAGGGAACCCCGCTTGCCCCTGCGGTGTGGGGCGGCGATTCGTACAACATCGGAGCGGGAATGGCCCGGGTGCGTACGGCCGCCGCGTTCATCCAGAGCAACATGCCGTTCGATTCGCCGGGCACGCTTTCGGATCAGGACGCCTTCGATGTAGCCGCGTACGTCGATGCCCAGCCGCGGCCGGACTTCCCGGAGAAAATCCACGATTGGCCGAACGGCGATGCGCCTCCGGATGTGGCATATCCAACGGGCGCGGCTCGAACGGCCGATCCTCACTAACCGTCACCGGAAAAGGAGCACGCCATGTTCGATGTGAGCCATCTCGTGACTCATCGCCGCGGTTTCCTGGGGCGCATCGCCGCTGGAGCGGCGGCACTGACTGTTGGCGGGGCAGGGGTGAAGCCGCGTGAGGCGCTCGCGGAGCTTCCCCTCCGCTCGCCCGCCGATCCGCAGTTCTCTGCCTGGCTCGCGAAGATGAACGGGAAGCACAAGATGGTGTTCGACGTTCCCGCGCCCAACGGCGGCTTTGCCTTCGCGTGGGCACGCGTGTTCCTGAACACGGCCAACGACCAGTACGGCACCACCGACGCCGACAACACGGCCGTCATTGTGCTCCGCCACTCGGGCATTCCCCTCGGCATGCAGAGCCCGATGTGGGCGAAGTACAAGTGGGGCGAGTTTCTCAAGGTGAACGATGGCGATGCGCCCGCGACCCGCAACCTCTGGGTCGATGCCAAGCCGGGCGAGCTGCCGCTCCCGGGCATGGCCGTGCCGGAGCTGCTCGCGAAGGGCGTGCTGATCGGCATTTGCAATGTGGCGCTGACGGTCTACTCGGGGATTGTGGCGAAGAAAATGGGCCTGCAGGCCGACGCCGTGAAACAGGAATGGGTCGCGAATCTCGTGCCCGGGATTCAGGTCGTCCCGTCGGGGGTCATCGCGGTCTCAGGCGCGCAGGAGAAGGGCTGTGGGTACTGCTTCGGGGGGTGAGCATTAAAGGGCGGTCATGAGCGGTCTCGAGCGGTAATGGGCGGTCGGTGCCATGTCATGCTCCCGCCCGTTACCGCTCATGACCGCCCATTATTTCGTTAAGTTAGGACCTCACTTCGAGCGATCGGTCACCATCCATGTCCTGCTTCTCCCCACGACGCGCGTCGGCCGTTCTCCTGTTCGCCTTGTGCGGGCCTACGCTGGCTGCGCAGGCCCGCACATCCGTTCCACCGCTCACGGTGCACGAGTTGTTCGGGACACGCGACTTTGCGAGCGACCTGGTGGAGACCCAGTGGGCGAAGGACGGTGGGTCGTACACGCTGCTCGAGGACGACGCCCGAGAGCACACCGATCTGTACCGGGTCGATGCGGCGACCGGCACTCGGACCCTGCTCGTCCGCGGCGCCGACCTCGTGCCCTCCGGAGCCCAGGAGCCGATCGATATCGAGAGTTATCAGTTTTCCCCTGACGGGGCGAGGCTCCTCATTTTTACGAACAGCGCGCGCGTGTGGCGACAGAACACCAAAGGCACGTACTACGTGTGGGATTTCGGGAGCAAGCGGCTGTTGCCGATCAGCCGGAAATCCGGTTACCAGATGTTCGCGAAGTTTTCCCCCGCGGGAGATCGGGTCGCGTTCGTCCGCAACAACAACATCTTCTCGACCGAGCTCGCGTCCGGCACCGAAACCCAGCTCACGAGCGATGGCAGCGATCTCGTCATCAATGGCACGACCGACTGGGTGTACGAGGAGGAGCTCGACCTTCGTGATGCGTTCCGCTGGAGCCCCGACGGACAGCGCATCGCGTTCTGGCGTTTCGATCAGTCGCCGATTCAGCCCTACTATCTGGAAAACGACGACCCGCTCTATCCGGCGATGATTCCCGTGCGGTATCCCAAGGCCGGGACGCCCAACTCCGAGGTGCGGATCGGCGTCGTCGAGCTCGCGACGGGGAAGACGAACTGGGTCGATCTCGGTGCGAACAAGGACATCTACATCCCGGGAATGGATTTCGCCGACTCACCCAACGAAATCTGGCTCACCCGCCTGAACCGCCTGCAGAACCAGCTCGAGGTGCTGCTGGCCGATGTCCGCACCGGGGCGACGCGCGTGATCGCGACCGACGCCGATTCGGCCTGGGTCAACCAGCATGAGCCGCACTGGTTCAACGGCGGGAAGGAGTTCCTGCTCGAAAGCGATCGTGACGGATTCACGCATCTGTATCTGTACAATCGCAACGGCTCGCTGTCGCGCCGGATCACGTCGGGCGACTGGGATATCGCGGAGTTCAACGGCGTCGACCAAAAGAACCGGACCGCGTTTGTCACGGCGAACATCGACGGGCCCCTGGTCCGGAGCGTTGTCCGGCTGAGTCTCGATGGCAAAGGCGTGACCCGCGTGTCCCGCGAGCCGGGAACGCATCGCGCGGAATTCGATCCTACCTGCCGCTACTACATCGATTATTACTCGCGGGCCGGCGTGCCCACGGTCGAGCGGCTGCATCAGGCCGACGGGTCACTCGTCCGGTCGATCGCCGATAACAAAGCCCTCGCGGAGAAGGTCGCGGCCCAGGGCCTCGATCTCCCGACGTTTCTGAAGATCAAGGCGCCCGACGGCGCGGAGCTCAACGCCTGGATGATCAAGCCGAAAAACTTCGATTCCAGCAAGCATTACCCGCTGCTGATGTGGGTGTACGGCGGACCCGGCTCGCAGACAGTCACGGATTCGTGGTCCGGTCCGTATCTCTGGTTTCAGCTCCTGGCCCAGAACGGCTACCTGGTTGCGAGCGTGGATAACCGTGGCACGGGCGGCAGGGGCGCACGGTTCCAGCGTGTGACCTATCTCCGCCTCGGGCAGTATGAATCCGCCGATCAAATCGCCGCCGCGCGCTTCTTCGGATCACAGCCGTACGTCGACGCGTCCCGCATCGGCATCTGGGGCTGGAGCTATGGCGGGTATGTCGCGTCGCGCACGATGTTCGTGGGTGGGGATGTCTTCAAGGCCGCCATCGCCGTGGCGCCGGTGACGGACTGGCGGTTCTACGACACGATCTACACCGAGCGCTACATGGGGATGCCGGCGGACAATCCCCAGGGATATGAGCTGAGCTCCTCACTGGCATACGCCGACAGCCTGCGGGGCAATTTCCTGGTGGTGCACGGCACGGGCGACGACAACGTGCATTTCCAGAACACCGTGCGCCTGGTCGAGCGCCTGGAAAAGGCCAACAAGCAGTTCGACATGCGGATCTATCCGAACAAGACCCACTCCATCTCCGGGGGAAACACGTCCGAGAACCTGTTCGGCTTCCTCACGGAATGGCTGAAGCGCTCCCTGTAAACGCGGGAACGGTTCGACGCGGCGTCCTGGTCCTGACGCTCGTCAACCTGCTCAACTACCTCGACCGCTATATCATCGCTCCGCTGGGCGAGAGCCTGGCGCGCTCGCCGCTCCACGTCAGCGATACGGCGTTCGGATTACTCACCAGCGGCTTCATCGTCGTCTACATGCTGGCGGCGCCGGTGTTCGGAAGGCTGGGCGACACGGGATCACGCACCCGGCTCATTGCGGTGGGCGTATTTCTCTGGAGCCTAGCGACCGCCGCGGGCGGGTTGGCATGGAGCTTCGCGAGCCTCCTCGCCGCGCGGGCGCTGGTTGGTGTGGGGGAAGCGGCCTACGGCACCATCGCGCCGAGCCTGCTGGCCGACTACTACCCTCGCGAATATCGCGGCCGGGTGTTCGCGTTCTTCTTTGCGGCGATCCCCGTGGGATCGGCGCTCGGGTACGTGGTCGGCGGACAGCTGGATGTCCATTTCGGCTGGCAAGCCGCGTTCTTCATTGCGGGCCTTCCCGCTGCAGTGCTCTCCCTGCTGTTGCTCCGACTGCCCGATCCGCCGCGGGGGATTCAGGACGACGCGCCCGTCGCGGTTCCGGGATCGGTGGGTCCACGGCGGGCGTATGCTCGCCTCCTCGCCAACCGTCCCTACGTCCTCACCGTGCTCGGCTATGCCGCCTACACGTTCGCGCTTGGCGGGATGGCGGTGTTTCTCCCCAAGTTTCTCATGCGGGTGCGCGGCCTGCCTGAGGGAAGTGCGACGCTCTGGTCGGGATTGTGCCTGCTCGCGACCGGGCTCGCGGGGACGGCCCTGGGGGGATGGCTGGGGGATCGACTGCTCTCCCGAACCCGACAGGCATATCTCTGGCTGTCCGGTGTGGCAACGCTGGTCGCGGCGCCAGTCGTCGCCGTCGCGCTCACCTCGGCCTCGCCGCCCATGTACTGGTCCGCGATCGTGGGCGCCGAGCTGCTGCTCTTCACGTCGACCGGACCGATCAATTCCGCGATCGTGAACGCGGTCGCGCCCGAGATTCGCGCGACCGCCGTGGCGGTGAGCATTCTGACCATTCACGTGCTCGGCGACGTTCCCTCTCCGACGCTGCTCGGTTTCATCTCGGACCGGACGTCGTTGGGACGCGCGGTGCTGATCATTCCGCTGGCGGTGATGGTCGGGGGACTGGTTTGGACGTACGCGGCTCGACAGGGAGAACGGGCGGTCGTACGCGGTACTGCGTGGTAAGACGCGGTAGGAGGACGCGCACCTGCCGCCTGTTACCGCTTACTACCGCTCTCGACCGCCCTCGGCTGTTGCTGCGTCAAACAGTGAATCGTCCCGAGCCCCCATACCAGATCCACCGCGTGGATGCCCACAACGGGGCGGTCGCGGAATAACTCAGCCAGGATCCCCAGCGCTTCCCGATCCCGTGAATCGTTGAACGTCGGCACGAGCACGCCCGCATTGGCGATGTAGAAGTTCGCGTAGCTCGCGGGCAGTCTCTGACCGCGGAAATAGAGTGGCGCAGGCATCGGCAGGCGAACGACCTCGAGCCTGCCCCCGTCCGGCAGGCGGATGCCCTCGAGGCGTTCACGATTCTCCTCGAGCGGTCGGTGATTCTCATCCTGCGCGTTGGGCTCCTGACAGAGGACCACGGTTCGCGGGCCCACGAAGCGGCACAGGTCGTCCACGTGCCCGTGCGTGTCGTCGCCGGCGATTCCCTTTCCCAGCCACAGGATGTCGCGCACGCCAAGAGCGCGTCTGAGTGCGGCTTCGATTTCCGGTCGGCTTGTGCCGGGATTCCGCGCCTGAGTCGTCGAATCGAGCAGACATTCTTCGGTCGTGAGCAGGGATCCCGCGCCGTTGACGTCGACGCTCCCGCCCTCGAGCACGAAGGGGCGGCTCCCAATCCGCGCGCGCACCATGGGGATGCCCAATGCGTTGGACGCCCGTTCGGGAATCCGGTCGTCTTTCGCCCAGTCCGGGTACTTGGCCCAGGCATTGAAATGGAATCGCATGATCGCGAGTCCAGGGGTGGTGGCGCGCCGCACGAACCACGGCCCGAAGTCTCGTGTCCAGCCGCGGTTCGTGGGAAAGGAGAGGAACTCGACTCGCGACTCCGCAACCCCCACCTGGCGGAGCACTTTGCGGGCGCGGTCCGCGTGCGCCCGTGAGTTGACCAGAATGCGTACCAGCTCGCCGGGCGCGAGCCGGCGAACGATTTCGCCGTATGCCCAGGGGATCAGCGGAAGCTTGCCGGGCCAGTCGCTGGCATTGTGCGGCCAGCCAATCCAGGTCGCCTCGTGGGATTCCCACTCGGCGGGCATGCGGTACTCGGGCGTGTCGGTCACGCGGGATCGAGAAACCGGCTGCTGATGCCTCCATACGCGTCGATTCGTCGATCACGCAGAAACGGCCATCCGCGCCGCACCTCCTCGATCCGCTCCGCCCGAATCTCGCCCAGCACCACGGCCTCTTCGTCTACCGGTCCTTCGGCGACGATCGCTCCCAGGGGATCCGCGAGAAATGAGCTGCCCCAGAATTCGATGCCGGGAGATGCCGGATCGGACCGCTCGTGACCGACGCGGTTTACCGCCGCGACGTAGACGCCGTTGGCGATGGCATGGGCTCGCTGGACCGTGCGCCACGCCTCGCGTTGCGTGAACCCCTGCGCGGCCTTTTCGTGCGGATGCCAGCCGATCGCCGTGGGATAGAGCAGCACGTCCGCTCCCTGCAGCGCGGTGAGCCGCGCGCCCTCCGGATACCACTGGTCCCAGCACACCAGCACGCCCACGCGGCCGACCCGTGTGTCGAACGCGCGAAATCCCAGGTCGCCGGGGGCAAAATAGAATTTCTCGTAGTAGGCGGGGTCGTCGGGAATGTGCATCTTGCGATACATCCCGGCGATTGTTCCGTCCGCATCGATGATGACGGCCGTGTTGTGATACAGCCCCCGGGCGCGCCGCTCGAATATGGGCGCGATCACCACCACGCCGACCTCCCGGGCGAGGTCGCCGAGCGCCTCCGTCGTGGGGCCGGGAACGGGCTCGGCCAGATCAAAGAGCGCCGCGTCCTCGCGCTGGGCGAAGTACTGTGACCGGAACAGCTCGGGCAGACACACGAGCGCCGCCCCGCTGTTTGCGGCGGCTCGAATCCGGTCTGACGCGGCTCGCAGGTTGGCGTCGAGATCCGCGGTCATGGCCATCTGGACCAATGCGATCTTGTAAGACATAGAGACGTCAAGTAAAAGACGTCGAGAAAACGACGTCAAGGAGAAACGTCGAGGAGGTACGTAAGATGTGGTCAAATGACGCTATTGCGATTGCGCTGATCACCTTATTCGTGGGGAGAGGAGGCGGAGAGCCCATGAGCCTTACGATCACGAGCACGGCATTCCAGAACGGCGGGGCGATACCGCGGCAGTACACCTGCGACGGCAAAGACGTCTCACCGCCGCTCGCCTGGACCGGCGGGCCCCCGGGCGCG
>DATIWU010000053.1:0-6450 GCA_035519195.1 Gemmatimonadales bacterium | reverse complement strand
GACCATCAATCAGCGGCTCGATTTCGACATGATCGAGCTGATCGCGTCCGCGTTCGGCTTCCAGGCGGTGCGCGAAGAGGAGTACGTCGCCGCGGCGCCCGAAGAGCGTGAAGCCGAGGGCGCAGAAACCCTGAAGCCGCGGCCGCCGGTCGTGACCGTCATGGGTCACGTCGATCACGGCAAGACGTCGCTGCTCGACTACATCCGCAAGGCCAACGTGGTGGCGGGGGAGGCGGGAGGCATCACCCAGCATATCGGTGCGTATCGGGTGGCCACGAAAGACGGACGCGTGATCGCGTTCCTCGACACGCCGGGCCACGAGGCGTTTACGGCGATGCGCGCCCGCGGCGCCCAGGTGACGGACATCGTGGTTCTTGTCGTGGCCGCGGACGACGCCATCATGCCCCAGACCATCGAGGCGATTTCGCACGCCAAGAACGCCGGCGTGCCCCTCGTGGTGGCGATCAACAAAATCGACCTCCCCACCGCCAACGTGCAGAAGGTCAAGCAGGACCTGCTGACGCATGGTGTCGTGCTCGAGGAGTTCGGCGGCACTACGCTGGCCACCCCGATTTCGGCGAAGACAGGGCAGAATGTGGGCGAGCTGCTCGATCAGGTACTGCTGCAGGCCGAGCTGCTCGACCTGAAGGCCAATCCCGATCGTCACGCCCAGGGGACGGTGCTCGAGGCGACGCTCGATCCCGGCAAGGGCCCGCTCGCGACGATCCTCGTGCAGAACGGCACCCTGCACGTGGGCGACGACTTCATCAGCGGGCAATACGCGGGGCGGGTTCGGGCGATGTACGACGAACGTGGTCAGGCGGTCGACGCCGCGGGGCCCTCGGCCCCGGTCCAGGTCCTCGGCTTCGAGGGCGTGCCCGAAGCGGGAGACTCGTTCCAGGTCATGGGCGACGCGGCCGCGGCGCGGGACATCGCGCAGAAGCGCCAGCGTCTCGAGCGTGAAGCCCAGCATCGGCGCTCGGGCCGCGTGAAGACCCTGGAAGATTTCATGGCCGAGCACGCCGAGTCGGGTGTGGCGGCGCTGAAGATCATCATCAAGGCCGACCAGGGAGGTCCGGCGGAGGCACTGGCCGATGCACTGGCGCAGCTCTCGACTTCCGAGGTCAAGGTCGAGGTCGTGCATCGCGGCGTGGGCGCGATCACCGAAAGTGATGTGCTGCTCGCCAAGGCCTCGGGCGCGATCATTATCGGCTTCCATGTGCGGCCCGACTCGAATGCACGGGCCGCCGCCGAGCGCGAACGGGTGGAAATCCGCACGTACCGCATCATCTACGAGGCGGTCGAAGAGGTCCGCGCGGCGATGGAGGGCCTGCTCGCGCCCGAGAAGCGCGAGGTGGTGCTCGGCGAAGCCGAGGTGCGGCAGCTGTTCAAGATCGCGAAGGTCGGGACGATCGCCGGCAGCTTCGTGCGGAGCGGTCTCATCCAGCGTACCGCGCGCGTGCGGGTGATTCGCGACGGTGTCGAGACCTACGACGGCACGCTCTCGTCGCTGCGCCGCTTCAAGGATGACGTGCGCGAGGTCCGGGAAGGTTTTGAGTGCGGCATCGGCGTCGAGAACTTCAACGATCTCAAGGTCGGCGACCTGATCGAGGCATACCGGATCGAGGAGGTCGCGCGTTCACTCGATGTGGGGAGTGCGGCCAAGGGCGCCTGAGCGGTGATTGTGGGCCTCATGACGTGGGAGCTGCACCTTCCAGGGTGCCAATCCCTTAAAGACAAGCGGCACGTATTGAAGAGCCTCAAGGACCGGCTGCATGACCGTTTCAACGTGTCGGCGGCCGAAACGGATCACCACGATCTCTGGCAGCGTGCCGAGCTGACCGTCGGCGTCGTCAGCACGGATCGCGGACACGCCGAGCGCGTGCTCCGGGAGGCGGACCGCCTGATTGCGGGCCATCCCGCCGCGCGTGTCATCGACACGAGTTCGAGCTATCTCTGATGCGCGCGCGACCGAGTCATCGCCCGGAGCGGCTGGCGGAGCTGATCCGCGAGACCCTCGCTGCCACGCTGACGGGGGAGACCGAGCTGCGTGATCCGCGGATCGGGTTCGTGACCGTGACGGGTGTGGAGGTGTCCGCCGACCTCGCGCATGCCCGCGTGCGTGTGAGCGTCATGGGGAGCGAGGAAGAGCGCGCCAGCACGCTCGCGGGGCTCGCGAGTGCCGCGGGGTTTCTGCGCTCGCTGCTCGCGCGCGAGCTGTCGCTGCGGACCAGCCCGGAGCTGCGCTTCGAAATCGACCGCGGTCTCGATCACGCGCGCCGGATCGATGCGGTGCTGCGCGAATTGAAGGAGGATCAGGGCTGAGCGCCGTGCGATCGGCGACGGACCTGTCCGGCGTGGCGCTCGTCGCGAAGGCGGCCGGGCCGACCTCGCACGATGTGGTCGACGTCGTCCGTCGCGCACTCGCCGTCGCTCGGGTCGGACACCTGGGCACGCTGGACCCGTTCGCGACCGGCCTCCTGGTGCTCGTGATCGGCCGCGCGACCCGGCTGGCCGCGTTTGCGGGGGAGTGGCGCAAGCAATACTCGGGTGTCATTCGTCTCGGGAGCGGCACGACCACCGACGATGCCACGGGGACCGTGGTCGCAACGTCGGACGCGTGGCGTGAGCTCGCCCCGACCGCGATTGCCGCCGCGCTCGGGCGGTTTCAGGGGACGCTCGATCAGGATCCCCCCGCGTATTCCGCCGTGCACGTGAACGGCGAGCGGGCGTACCGGCGGGCCCGGCGGGGAGAGCGTGTGGCCCTGCCCGCTCGCCGGGTCGAGGTCTACGAGCTCCGCGCGATCCGGATCGCGCCTCCCGACGTCGAATTCCGCGCAGTCGTGGGTGCGGGCACGTATCTGCGGAGTCTGGCGCGCGACATCGGGGCGGCGCTCGGGACACCGGCACATCTCGCGAGCCTCCGCCGCGAGACGGTGGGACCGTTCCGGCTCGAGGACGCGCTCGCTCCGGAGACCGTGACGGCGAGCGTCGTCCGCGACCCCGCCCCCATGGTTTCGGGGCTCGTGCGGCGGGACGTGAGCGAGGCGGAACGCGCGCAGGTGATCCACGGCCGCGCCCTGGCGTCGGCGGGGGAAGTCGGAGAGAACGAGCCAGTCGCCCTGTTCGCAGGCAACGAGCTGATCGCCGTGGCGGTACGGGATCGAGACCTGCTGAAGCCGCGCGTAGTCGTGGCGGAGCGATAATGGCGGCCGCGGTCACGGTCGGCTCATTCGACGGCGTCCATTGCGGGCACCAGTCCGTGCTTGCCGAGCTGATCCGCCAGGCCAAGGCGCGGAGGCTCGAGAGCTTGGTCATTACGTTCGATCGGCACCCCCTGGAGGTGGTCAATCCCCAGGCGGCGCCCAGGCTCCTGACGCTCGCCGGCGAAAAGCGCGCGCTGCTGCTCGAGTACGGCGTGGACCGGGTCGAGCTGCTGCCGTTCACGGCCGAGCTGTCGCGGCTCGCGCCGGAGGAATTTACCCGCGACGTGCTCCGCGCCCGGTTCGGCATGCAGTATCTGGTCCTCGGGTACGATCACGGGTTTGGGCGGGGGCGCACCGGGGACGTCGAGCTGCTGCGCCGGCTCGGGACGAGCGAGGGATTCTCGGTCGACGAGGTGGACGCGGTGCGCGATGGCAGTGAGCCGATTTCGTCCTCGCGCGTGCGTACGGCGCTGGCGCACGGGGATCTGGCGGCGGCGGCACGCTGGCTGGGGCGTCCCTACAGCCTGATGGGCACGGTCGAGCGGGGCGCAGGGCGGGGGCGCACGATCGGCGTGCCGACCCTCAACTTGGCGTCGCCGGACCCCCGCAAGCTCCTGCCGCCGGATGGCGTGTATGCCGTCCGGGTCAACTGGCGCGGGACGCGCTACGGGGGCATGATGAACCAGGGTCCGCGGCCCACGTTCGGGGTCGCCGAACGGGCACTCGAAGTGCACCTGTTCGATTTCGACGGCGACCTGTACGGTGAGACCGTAACGGTCGAATGGATACGGCGGCTCCGGGACGTGCAGACGTTCCCGTCGCGCGATGCGCTCGTGGCTCAGCTCGGCCGCGACGCGCAGGCGGCGCGTGAGAGCCTCAACCCTTAGGAAGACCGGCATGCAGAAGATTCGATCGCGCTTGATTTTCACGGGTATCCTGGCTGCCCTCGCCATCTGGCAGCTCATGCCCACAAACACCACGATTCGTGTCAGGGACGCGGAGACGGGGCGCATGAAGGACTCCACGGTGCGGCGCGTGCCGATCAGTCTCGGTTTGGATCTCCAAGGTGGCATTCACATCGCGCTCGAGGCGGATCAGTCCAAGGGGCCGGTCCCGGATCCGGCCGAGGCTATTCGGCGGGCGGAGCGTGTGGTCCGCACCAGAATCGACGAGTTCGGGGTTACGGAACCCGTTGTCCAGGTCGTGGGCGGGAACAGGCTGATCGTCGAGCTGGCGGGCGAGAAAGACCCGGCGCGGGCCAAGGGCATCATCCAGCGCACGGCGTTCCTCGAATTCCGCATCACGGACATGAAGAACCTGTTTCGCGATGCCATCCCGCAAATGGATGCCGCCCTTCGCGCCGCCGGCGTGAGCGCGACGACCGGGGGCGCGGCAACGCCGAGCGCCGTCTCACAGCTGTTTGGCGGGGACACGAGCAAGGCCAAGGCCGGGCCGGGAAAGCCGGGCGGAAAGACCAAAGCCAAAACGCCGCCCGGCGCTAAACCCGACACCAGTCTCCTGAACCAGCCGGGGGCGTTGTCGGCGCTGCTGTTTCAGGGCTCGCTTCCCGGCGAGTACCTCGTTCCTGAGGAGCAGGTCCCCGTAGCGGAGAGCCTGCTCGCACGTCCTGAAGTTCAGCGGCTCATGCCGCGCGGTCTCGAAACGCGCTGGGGGACGGAAGTCGAATCGCGGGGCGCGCGCCCCTACCGCGCGCTGTACGCCGTCGAGGAGAAGCCGATCATCACGGGGGAGGAGCTCGAGAAGGCATCGGCGCGGCGTGACCAGCTCACCAACCAGTCGGTCGTCGATTTCGTGCTCTCGCGCCGCGGCGGCCGGATTTTCGAGCGCGAAACCGCGCGCCACGTGAACGACTACATGGCCATCATCCTCGACGGCCGTGTGCAGGGACAACCGCCCGTGATCCGGAGCGAGATCGGCCAGCGCGGCCAGATCGAGCTGGGGAACAAGTCACTTCAGGATGCGAATGATCTCGCGCTGGTGCTTCGCGCCGGCGCGCTGCCGGTTCCGCTCACCATCGTCGAGGAACGGACGATCGGCCCGTCCCTGGGCAGGGACGCCATCGCCGATGGCATCAAGGCCGGAATCGCCGGTGTGCTGCTCGTGATCATCATCATGATCTCCTATTACCGGGTCGCCGGGGTGTTGGCGGTGGCCGCACTTGGCCTCTACGCTCTCTACACGCTCGGGGGTCTTGCGGGCTTCGGATTCACATTAACGCTCCCCGGGCTCGCGGGGTTCGTACTCTCGATCGGCATCGCGGTGGATGCGAATGTGCTTATTTTCGAGCGGATTCGAGAGGAGCTCGCCGCGGGGAGAACGATCCGGGCAGCGGTGGACCAGGGCTTCGCGCGCGCCATGAACGCGATCGTCGACTCCAACGTCTGCGCGATCTTGACCGCCTTCTTTCTCTTTCAGTTCGGCACCGGGCCCGTGAAGGGGTTCGCGGTGACGCTGATCCTCGGCGTGCTGGCCTCGATGATTACGGCGATTTTCGTCACACGCACGTTCTTCATGATCTGGCTGCAACGCCGTCCCAACATGCAAACCCTGAGCATCTGAGCCATGCGTCGATTCTTCAGCGACACTCGCTTCGACTTCATCGGCGTCCGCCGGTATGCGTACATCCTGACTGCCGCCTTCTTCATTCCGGGGCTCGTGCTGCTGCTGACGAGAGGGCTGAATTACGGCATCGAGTTCACGGGTGGGACCCTGGTTCAGGTGCGCACAACGGCCCCCATCGATGTGGGGGCGCTCCGACACGCCCTGGACGCCAACGGGTTGAGCGGCGCCCAGATTCAATCGTTCGGCTCGGAGCGCGACTATGTGATCCGGGCCCGGGCGGGGGGGGGGCGCTCGTCGCCCAGCACCGCGCTTACCGATTCTACGATGGTGGACGTGCGCAGGGCGCTCGACGCTACGCTGCAGCCAGGTCAATACGAGGTCGTGCGGCATGAGGCCGTCGGCCCGAAAGTGGGCGGCGAGCTGCGCCAGAACGCCATGCTCGCGATCCTCCTCTCGTTCGGGGCGATTCTCATCTACCTCGCGTTTCGCTTCGAATGGCGCTTCGGGCTCGCCGCGATCAGCGCGACCGCGCACGATGTCCTCGGCACGATCATGTTCATCAGCTTGCTGCGGCTCGAGGTGAGTCTCGTCATCGTCGGCGCCGTTCTCTCGGTACTCGGTCTCTCCCTGAACGAGACGGTGATCATTTTCGACCGTGTCC
>DATIWU010000052.1:0-18796 GCA_035519195.1 Gemmatimonadales bacterium | reverse complement strand
GACGGCCGAACAGGTGGTGACGTGGGCGCTGGAGCAAGCTGCCG
The DNA here is from genome assembly GCA_035519195.1 of Gemmatimonadales bacterium. Classification (GTDB taxonomy): domain Bacteria; phylum Gemmatimonadota; class Gemmatimonadetes; order Gemmatimonadales; family GWC2-71-9; genus AG25. The sequence goes on along the minus strand of DATIWU010000052.1, from coordinate 18,752 downwards.
CGCAGGCTGTATAATTACGGCATGAAAATGAACGCGGGAGCGAAGTTCGCGCTTGGCGCGGCTTTGATCGTCGGCTCGGTCGGGTATCTGATGGCCTCGGGTATCAAGCAGACCGGGCAGTATTTCCTTACTCCGGGCGAGCTGTCACGCAAAATCGCCGTCGATCCTTCCTTTTATAACGTAGGCATGAAAGTCGGGGCGCACGTCGTGCGCGGCACGGTGCAGAAGGACGTCGCCACGCAGACGCTGCGGTTCGACATCTCGGACGGCGCGGCGACCTACCCGGTCACCTTCCATGGCCTTCCCCCCGATACGTTCAACGACTCGGTCGAGGTGGTGGTCGAGGGCCGCCTGAAACAGGACGGGGTCATCTACGCGACCAACGTGCTCGCGAAGTGTGGCTCCCGCTACGAAGCCGTTCCGAAAGCATAAGTGACGCTGCTCGGAAGTCTCGCGCTCTGGGTCGCGTTCCTGCTCGGCATCTGGGGCGCCCTCACCGGCTTCGTCGGCGGCCTGCGCAACCGATACGACCTGCAGCAGAGCGCCCGTCGCGCCGTGTTCGCGATGTTCGGCGCGCTGGCGACCGCGGTCGTGGCCCTCGAGTGGGCGCTGTTCCACCACGATTTCAACGTCGAGTACGTCGCGGCGTACACGAGCCGCAACCTCCCGATCTTCTATACGTGGTCCGCGCTGTACGCGGGGCAGAAAGGCAGCCTGCTGTTCTGGGCCACCGTGCTGTCCCTGTTCGGCACGCTCGCCCAGCTCTTCACGGCGCGGCGCCATCAGGTGTACCTGCCCTACGTGGCCGGCGTCGTCTCGGTGGTCACCGTGTTCTTCATCACCGTGATGCTGTTTGCGGCCAATCCGTTCACGCGGCTCCCCTACACGCCGCCCGACGGAAGCGGTTTGAACCCGCAGCTGCAGAATCCGGGAATGGTGTTCCACCCGCCGATGCTGTACCTCGGCTACATCTCGATGACTATTCCGTTCGCCTTCGCCATCGCGGCGTTGATCTCGCGCAATCTCGAGTCCGACTGGCTGGTCGCGATCCGTAAATGGACGATCGTGTCCTGGCTGTTCCTGTCGATTGGCCTGTTGCTCGGGATGTGGTGGGCCTACGTCGAACTGGGCTGGGGCGGGTATTGGGCGTGGGACCCGGTCGAGAATGCCGCCCTACTTCCCTGGCTCACGATGACCGCGTTTCTCCACTCGGTCATGATCCAGGAAAAACGCGGCATGCTGAAAAAGTGGAACCTGGCGCTCGTGATCGGCTCCTGGCTCCTCTCGATCATGGGCACGTTCATCACGCGGTCGGGCGTGATCTCGAGTGTGCATTCGTTCACCGAATCGCCGGTGGGGTACTACTTCGCATTCTTCCTGGTCGCGTCGGCGGTCGTCAGCTTCACGCTCTACACACGCCGGCTCCCGCTGCTCACGGCCGAAGCCCGGCTCGAATCGATGGTGAGCCGCGAGGCCAGCTTTCTTTTCAATAATCTGTTGTTCGTCGGGATCGCGTTCTCTGTGTTATGGGGGACGCTCTTCCCGATCCTGTCCGAAGCGGTGCAGGGGACCAAGGTCACCGTCGGCCCGCCGTTCTTCAATCAGGTGAACATTCCGCTCGGGCTCGCGCTCCTGGCCCTCACCGGTATCGGTCCACTGATTGCGTGGCGGCGGGCATCGATCGCCAACCTGCAGCGGCAGTTCGCGGTTCCCGTGACGGTGGGTGTGTTCACGGGGCTCGCGCTGCTCGTGGGTGGCATGCGGGATTTCTACCCGCTGATGGCGATGGCGCTGGGCGGGTTCGTCCTCGGGACCGTCGTGCAGGAGTTCGCGCGCGGCACCCGCGCGCGCCACCGCCAGTACAACGAATCGTATGCCCTCGCACTTGCCCGGCTCGTCGGCCGGAATCGCCGCCGCTACGGCGGCTATGTCGTCCACGTTGGCATCGTGATTCTGTTCGTCGCGTTCGCCGGAATGGCCTTCAAGACCGAGACCGAAGCCACGCTCAAACCCGGCGAGTCCGCTACGCTCAAGAGCCCGTATGGCTGGACGTACACACTCACGCACCTCGGCATTTCGCAGTACGACCAGCTCAACCGCCAGGTCACCGCGGCCACGATTGAAGTCGCGCGCAACGGGAAGCGGATCGGGCTCATGACGACCGAGAAGCGCCAGCATGTCGACGCGCTCGGAAGGCCCACGTTCCAGCCTTCCACCGAGGTCGGCATCCGGAGTGACTGGCGCGAGGACCTGTACATCGTGCTCGGAGGCGTCGTGAACGGCAGCGAACAGGCGGTGTTCCGATTCACGATCAACCCGCTCGTCTGGTGGGTCTGGTACGGCGGCATGATTCTCACGCTCGGCGGCCTGCTGGTCATGTGGCCCGGCGGAGGATCCCCGGCCGTGAAGCGGACGCAAGCGGGATATGCGGTGAAGCTGGTGGGGGAAGGAACCCCGTGAGCGTTGTACGTCGGTACGTCGCTACGTTGCACGATCCAATGGACAGACGGCGATTCCTCGGCAGCGGGGCTGGCGCATTTCTTGGCGTCGTGGCGACGTGGCGGCGCGCAGCGCCCCAGGGCAAGGATTCCCTCCCCGGCTCGGGACCTTCCGGGCGGTTGTGGGACCCGAATCGCGCCGGCCGGCCGCTCGAGCCGGTCACCGCGGCGGACAACGCCGCGGCGATTCAGGTGATCGAGAAGCGGCTGCGCTGTACCTGTGGGTGCAATCTCGATGTGTATACCTGCCGCACGACCGACTTCACCTGCACGACGAGTCCCGAGATGCACCGGCGCGTGCTCGCCCTCGCCAATCAGGGCAAGACGGCGCAGGAAATCATCGATGACTTCGTGCGGCAGGACGGCGTCGCCGTTCTCATGGCTCCGCCCAAACACGGGTTCAATCTCGCCGGGTATTTCGCGCCGTCCCTCGTGATCCTGATCGCCGCGCTGCTCCTGGTCCTCGCGCTCTGGCGCTGGACCCGGCGTGGCGCGGAGCAGCCCGCGGTGGCCGTGGCGCCCCCGCCCGACGCTTCCCCCGAGGAGCTCGCGCGCTTGAAGCGCGAACTCGAAGAGCTCCCCGAGTAGTCTCCGCATGCTCGAATTCATGGTCGGCGTCGTTTTCGCCGCCGGGGCGGTGTGGTTCGTCCTGCACCCGATCTTCGCCCCCGCGGTTGGGGGAAGAGGAAATGGGGAAGGAGGAAGCGGAGATCAGGACGAGGACTTCGAGGAGGATCTCAGTCCACGCGCCGTCGCCCTCCGGGCACTGCGGGAGATCGAATTCGATCGTGAAACGGGAAAGCTCTCGGATACCGATTACCAGCAGTTGCATCAGAAGTACACGGCCGAGGCGCTCGCCGCGATGCGCGCGGAGCAACAACCGCTCGCGGCCACGAAGCGGGCCGAGCGCGCTCCCGCAGCCACTCCTGTTTCACGCGTTCCCGCTGCCGTGTGCGACGTGCACGGCCCGCGTCCTGAAAAGGACGCGCTATTCTGTTCCGAGTGCGGACGGCGGTTGGGCAAGAAGCCGGGGTATTGTTCGCGGTGTGGAGCGGCGCTCGAGCAGGATGCCCGCTACTGTAATGCGTGCGGGACGCGAGTGGCCGCCTAGCGCAGCAGGGGGTTCAAGGGGCGCATCGGCCCGGATCGGAGGACAGGTGCGGATGTGGAGCGCGCGGGGAATCGTGTTCGTGCTCTGCGCGAACGCTCTCGCACCAAGAGCGGGCCACGGGCAGCGCATGGCGCCGGGTATGGGTGGCGGCACCGGACCGATGTTCGGCGCGCACGTCGGCTACAATTTTCACCTCGACAACACCGCCCTCGGCATCCAGGCCTCGCTGCCGATGAGCCGCACGGTCGCGTTCTACCCCTCTTTTGACTACTACCCGGTCACCGGTCAGACGTGGTGGGGCTTGAATCTCGACCTCGCGATCCGGCCGCCGGTGGTACAGTTCCTCTACTTCGGCGCGGGCGTGAACTTCTTCCACGTCGACCTCACCGGCGTGAGCGAAACCAGCTCGCACCTCGACCTGATTAGCGGGCTCGAAGCTCAGATGGGCAGACTCCGCCCATTTGCCGAGGCGCGGTTTTTCGTCGGGGACAGCACCTCGTTTCAGCTCGTGGGTGGTGCGAATGTCCCGCTGCAGTAGCGGCTAGAACTCGAACTGCTCGATGCGCCGCAGGCCGAGCCAGAGGGGAACCCAGGTCGCCGCGACGCAGATGGCTGCCGCCAGCAGGAACCAGCCGATCATCCAGCGATCCACGACCACCGGCTGACGCTCGTAGACGGCGCGCACGTAGCTGTACACGGCCTGCCAGAGCACGAAGATCACCGCCCCCAGAACGGCGATCGTCGCCATCATGTAGACGAGCCCGCCGAAGGACGTGGGGATCTGGGCGGCGTTCTCGGTCTCGAACTGCGGATACAGCGCGCCAAACCCGAGGGCCAGCGCGGCGATCGCGAGCGTGAGGCCGGAGATCGTGACGAGGCCTACGATCATCATGAACGGCTTCACTTCGAGCAGCACGTTCGTCACCCCCGTGAGCAGCAGCGCGAGCACGAGCAGCGGGAGCGTGCCCACCCAGTACTTGGACCACAGCAGCGCGCGAAGATCGAGCGGGCTCGAGCGCAGGAGCCACATGTGCCGGCCCTCGAGCGAAACCGCGGGAAAAATGAACCGTGCGGCGATCGAGGCGAGGACAAAGCCCGCCAATCCAAGATTGAGAAATGACACCAGTGTGACGTGAAAGAATCCGACGTCCTCGCCGCGGTGCAGCGGGAGCGCCTGGATGTTGAAGAGATAGACGATGACGAGCACCGCGAGCAGAATCAGCTGGCTCCACTGCGTCGTGTCGCGGAAAAACAGCTTGATGTCCTTGAGCACGAATTCCCGCTTGGCCACGGGCAGCCCCGCGAGCGCGATCCGGAGCGCCCGGCTCCAGACGCCACCCTTCACGAACCGTTCGGCGCCTTCCTGCGCCTTGGAGTACCCCGTGGCGAACAGCTCGCGGTGCAGGAGCGCGCCAAGCATGACGAACGCCGCGGCCGTGGTCCACAACAGCAGCACGGGAAGCGGGTCGAACGGTCCGCGCAGGTAGCTCATGATCGCCTGGGTCGCCCACTCGCTCGGCAGGAACGGCGACGTGGGCGTGCGGAGCACCGTGATGAAGTCGAGGAGGTTCTTGAAGCCTTCGGGTCGCGCGAGCCGCTCGGGACGGATCAGCCGGAACAGGAGCACGATTCCCGCGGCGGCGCCGAGCGCGATAATCGACAGCAGGTCCCGCGTGCGCCTGGCCGGAAAGAGGTTGACCAGCACGAGGGTGATCGCGGTCCCCACGACGGCCGGTAAGACGAGCAGCGGCACAATCGTGATCACGGCATACGGCGTGAACCACCACCCCCCGTGATAGATCACGCCGTACGCCGCGAGGATGGGAATCGTCATCAACGCCACCATCCACGACGAGTGGACCAGCGTCTCGCTCAGCTTGGCGAGGTAGAGCCGCAGCCAATCCACCGGCGCCGAGACGAGCAGATCGAGATCGTGGGCGAGGAAGAAACTCGAGAGCGCCGTGACGACGTTCGACAGGACGAGAATCGACGCGAACGACAGCAGCACGAGGCCCAGCAGCTTGCCCGCGAGCAGCGGTCCGAGTTCCTCGACGCCGCGGAAGTACCGCAGCACGAAGTAGAGAATGCCGAAGGTGGCGAGCCAGAACAGCGAGCCCACGATGCCGAGCGCGACGAGCTTCCCCGCGCCGTTCTCGCGCTCTTCGCGCATGCGTTGCAGCGCGGTGCGCCACTTGGGTTGCAGGACGTGCGCGAGCGACGGCTGGATCATGAAGCCGCCGTCCCGTTTCCGCCGAGCACTTCGACCAGCGCCCGGAGCTCGGCCCCGCCCGTGAGCCTGAGGAACAGCTCTTCGAGGCTGGCGTCGCCCGACGAGGTCTGCCGGCGGATTTCCGGCATCGTGCCGCTCGCGACGATCTTGCCGTGCTGGATGATCGCGATCCGATCGCACATCGCCTCGGCCACCTCGAGCGTGTGCGTGCTCATCAGCACCGTGCCGCCGCGGTCGACGAACTGGCGGAAAATGTCCTTCAGGAGCCGCGCGGCCTTCGGATCGAGTCCCACCATGGGCTCGTCCACGACGATGCAGGCGGGGCGGTGAATCAACGCGCTCGAAATGATCAGCTTCTGGCGCATCCCATGGCTGTAGGCCTCGATCAGCTCGTCGCGCCAGCTCGTCAGCTCGAACACCTCGAGCAGCTCCGCGATGCGGCGCTCGATGGCATCTCCTTCCTGCCCGTACAATCCCGCGACGAATCGGAGAAACTCCCCGCCCGTGAGCTTTTCATACACGAAGGGCCGGTCGGGGATGAAGCCGAGGCGCTGCTTCGCGACGAGGGGCCGCTCGTGAACGTCGTCGTCGCCGATGAAGACGCGGCCGCCGTTGGGGCGGAGAATGCCCGCGATCATCCTGAGCGTCGTCGTCTTCCCCGCGCCGTTCGGCCCGAGAAAGCCGAACAGCTCACCCGCGGGAATCGTGAGGGTGACGTCGTCGACGGCGACAAAGCTGCCGTACAGCTTGGTGAGATTCTCCAGCCTGATCATAGGACCTCGAGGTTCATGCGGCCGAGAACGCGGAGCAGCTCAAGTTCGCGCGCCAGCCCGTCGGCGATCAGGCGCACGTGTCGGGCATCCGCCGGGAGCTGATCGAGGCCGGGATCGACCGCCACCCAGCCGCCGAGATACACCTCGGCCCAGGCGTACGGTGCCCAGGCGCCATCCTGCTCGAGCAGCCCGCCCACGGTGCGCGCCGGCAATCCCGCGGCGCGCGCGAGCGACACGAACGCCACCGCGCGTTCGTTGCTGCCACCGCTCCGGTGTCGCAGCACCGACAACGCATTCGGCGCGCCCGCCGGCGGACCAGGGTGAATGTTGTCCCGGATCCAGGCGGCGAGCCGCGCCGCGGCGCGTCGCGGCTCGCGCTCGGATCCCAGAATCGCGAGCGCGAGCGCTCGCACACTCGGCGCATCGCTCGAAACGAGCGGCGCCGGCGCGAGCCACCGTGCCAGCGCCGGATCGCGTGCGGGAAGCTCATAACGGGCGCTGAGCAGCGAGTCCGGGTCCTGTGTGATGACGAGCGTGTCTCGGGACACTCGCTGGCGGGTGTTCTCGATCGGGAGTGCCGCGGGGTCGACGCCGGAGATCCGGGCCCGGACGATGCGCGGCGCGGCGCGCCCCCCGTGCCTCCCGCCCGCCACCAGGTTGTGGGCCGCTGCGATGAGGCGGACCGTATCGCGGTGCCGGAAGTTCTGGTATGCGATCTCGTACGCCGTGCGCTCGAGCGTCAGGCCGCTCGCGGTTACGGCTCGCACGAGCCGCCCTTCGGCGTCGACCCACTCCCGGGTCAGCAAGCCCTCGCGGCGCTCGTCGATTCGGAACGCGCGCACGGTGTCGAGACGCGCCGTGGTCCAGGTAAGCGTCGTCGAATCGAACGTCGCGCTGTCGGGAACGGCGAAGGTGGATTCCGGGCCGATCGCAAGGCGCACGTCATGGTCCATCAGCTCGAACGGATCGAACACCTGCAGCTCCAGAGTACGGCCGGGCTTGAGCGCGCCCGCGCCCCCAAAGGCGACCCGGAGCGGTACAAGCGACGGCAGGAGCAACGGCCGCTCGAGCCGGAGGCGTATCCCTTGTGAATCCGCGCCTCGAAAGGAGGTCACGACCAGAGACAGCAGGCTATCGCCCGTGACGATCCCGTGCGCGCCGAAGGCCCCATCGGGGCTCTCGGCACGGGCATCGAGACGTTGCGTGCGCAGCGCGCGATTGACCACCGCCACGCTGCGCGCCCGCGTCCGCCGCATCCCGCGCGCAGTCGGAATCTCGAGTATCAGGAAATCCGTTACAGCGAGCGTGGTGCCCTGGGTGTCCACCGTCATCGAAACGAAGCCTACCTGCTGCGCGCCCAGGGTGAGCCGGTAGAACGCCGTCCCGGGAGCCACGGCAAGCGCGGCTTCGGCGAGCCGCTCGCTCGTGCTGCGGAAAAACTCGCGCTTCGCGAGCCATCCCAGCGCGGCGAGCCACGCCACGGTGATCGTCACCGCCCAGCCGCGCCGGGTCACGACGCGGTCGTGCGCAACACCGCTTCGACCGTGGCCAGCTCGGCCGGCGTCTCGACCACGATGCAAACGTCATTGGGAAAGCTCGCCCCACCCGCGTGAGATCGCGCCACGCGTCCCATGATGGCGGCCGCGTCTTCGAGCGTGAGATTGCCGGCGCCCGTCCCGAGCACGGGCGCGGTCAGGCGGGCGAATTCCCATTCCTGCGCCCGCTCGAGGACCGAGCGCCAGGCGCGCTCCACGCCGGTCCGGGTGACAGGCTCCGTGTCGCTCTGGATGACGGCGTGAATCACGAATTCGGCGGGCAGATCGCCGCCGGCGCCCGTGACCACAGCGGCGCCGACCACGAGATCCTTGCGCACGCGAATGCGATCGAGAAACTGGCTGCCGCCCGCCTGCTCGAGGCGCCGGACGGCGGGAGTGGTGGAATCGAGGCGAACCGTGGTAGGGCGAACGATCGCGTCGGTGGCAAGGAACGCGAGATCGTCGACCACGACCCGAATCACGGAGTGGCCGATGCTCCCGGGGGGCCCCCGTTCGAAGCCCTGAACCCCCCGCCCGCGGCATCGCGCGAGCGCCGGTACAGGAACGTAGCCTCATCGGGACGATTCATGCGATCGAGCACGATGGCGAGCCCGTACAGCGAGCGGGCATGCCGGGCATCGAGCGCGATTGCGTGCTCGAACGCGTCTTTCGCGCCGGCGAGATCATCGAGCCGGTTGAGCAGCTCGCCGAGCTGGTGCCAGACCGTCACCCGCTGCGGCTCGAGCTCGACGGCCCGCCGCAGATACGGCAGACCTTCGGCGCGGAGGCCGCGCTTGGCGAGTAACGCGGCGAGCTCGAGATGCGCGGAGACGTTGCCAGGTTCGGCCTGGAGCAGCCGTTCCAGGTCCGCGCGGGCCGTCTCGTAGCGCACCGGAAATTCGTTTTGAGTGGGTGTAACCGGGCGACTGCGCGGCGCGACAGGGGGTTCTACGGCTGCCGCCGGCGGCGGGTTCGACTCGGGCTCGACCATCGGCGCGAGCGGCGGCGGGAGCTGCTCTCGCGTCACTTCGGCCGGCGTCGCCATGCCCACCGTCTTCGTCAGCTGCTCGGCTTCCGTCATCAGCTCGGCGGCCACACGGGCCCGCTCCGTCGAGGATTGGGCGTGCGGATCGCGCTTGTGAATCACGCTTCCACCTCCGAGGCGAGCCACGCGAGATACGATTCGAGTCCGCGATCTACGGGAAGCGCCAGCAGTTCGGGTACGGTGTAGGGATGGCGTTCGCGCACCTGAGCGACGAGATCGTTCCATTTGCTGCTGTCGGTTTTCAGGAGAACGACCACTTCCCGCTCCTCTCTGATCTCACCTTCCCAACGGTAGATCGAGCGACCACCGCCGAGCAGGGTACCGCAGGCAATCACGCGTTCATCGATGAGCGAGCGAACCAGCATCCGCGCGTCTGCTTCAGAGCTTAATGTGGTCAACACGACCAGCGCTGTGACGGGGTCCACAGGCTCGGGGGACTTCATGGGCCGGGCTAACGTAGGGGCGGCCGGGTCGGGGGGCAAGCAGGGGCCCAGTTGACCCGGGAACCCCTCCCCGTTAACGCTACAAGGCTATGTCGAGCGATACCCTGGTGGTCCGCGGCGCCCGCGAGCACAACCTCAAGAACATCTCCGTCGAAATCCCCAGAAACTCCTTGACCGTGATCACCGGCCTCTCGGGGTCGGGGAAGTCGTCACTCGCATTCGACACGATCTACGCCGAGGGGCAGCGGCGCTATGTGGAATCCCTGTCAGCGTATGCGCGGCAGTTCCTCGGACTGATGGAGAAGCCCGATGTGGACGCGATCGAGGGGCTTTCGCCGGCCATCTCGATCGAGCAGAAGTCCGCGGGCACCAATCCCCGGTCCACGGTGGGCACGATCACGGAGATCTACGATTATCTGCGGCTCCTCTGGGCCCGCACCGGCACACCCCACTGCCCCAACGACGGCTCGCCGATTGCCCGGCAGAGTGCGTCACAGATCACAGATCTCGTGCTCGAGTGGCCGGAGGGCACCAAGCTCGAGATTCTGGCGCCGCTCGTTCGCGGGCGCAAAGGCGAGTTCCGCGAGGTGTTCGAGGCGGCGCGAAAGCAGGGGTTCGTGCGCGTGCGGGTGGACGGCGCCACCCATGATCTCGCCGCCGTTCCCAAGCTCCACCGGCGCCAGAACCACTCCATCTCGGTCGTGGTCGACCGGCTCGTGTTGCGGCGCCAGGATCGCGCCCGGCTCTCGGATTCGATCGAAACGGCCCTGAAAGCGGCGGACGGGCTGGTCGAGGTGGTGCGCCACCGGAGCGGGAGCGCCGAGACGACGACGACGTTCTCCGAACGTTATGCCTGTCCCGTGTGCGGGCTCTCGATCCCCGAGCTCGAGCCGCGGCAGTTTTCGTTCAATTCGCCGTATGGGGCGTGCCCCGTTTGCTCGGGGTTGGGCACGCGGCGCGAGGTCGATCCGGAGCTGATCCTCGGCGATCCGCGGATCTCCATTCTCGAGGGAGTGATTCTTCCCTGGGGAGAGCCCGCCGGCTACTTGCGAAAAGTGATTTTGCCCTCGCTCGCCCGCAGCCTGAAATTCGATCTCTCGGCGCCGTGGCAGGATCTCCCGCCGCAGGCCCGCAAGGTGATTCTCCAGGGAATGCCGGGCAAGAAGCTCACGTACCAGTACGACAGCGATCGGCTTCACGGCGAATACCGGTCGGAGTGGGAAGGCGTGCTGCGACACGTGGAGCGGCGCTACCGCGAAACCGCGTCGGAGAGCGTCCGGGAGGAGCTCGAGGAGTACATGGTGGAGCAGCCCTGCCCCGCGTGCCAGGGAAAACGGCTGCGGCCCGAGAGCTTGTCCGTGCTGGTGAACGGCCGGAGCCTGGGCGACGTCGTCGGGTTGTCCGTGACGGACGCGCTCGGATTCTTCGAGAATCTCCCCCTCAAACGGAACGGCGGGCGTGGGCTCGATCCGGAAGTCACACGGCCCATCATCAAAGAGGTCACGGATCGGCTGCGGTTTCTCAAGAACGTGGGGCTCGAGTACCTGACGCTCGGCAGGTCGGCGGCATCCCTCTCGGGCGGCGAGTCACAGCGCATCCGCCTCGCCACCCAGATCGGCAGTCGCCTCGTCGGCGTGCTCTACATCCTGGATGAGCCCTCGATCGGCCTGCACCAGCGCGACAATGCCCGGCTGCTCGATACGCTGCGCGAGCTGCGCGAGCTCGGCAACACCGTGCTCGTGGTGGAGCACGACGAAGAGACCATTCGCGCGGCGGATCACGTGGTCGATCTGGGGCCGCGCGCGGGGCGGCACGGCGGGGAAGTCGTGGTCGAGGGGACGCTCGAGGACGTCATCCGCCATCCCGATTCGCTCACCGCACGCTATCTGCGCGGCGAGCTGCGCGTTCCCGTGCCGCTCGGCAGACGGCCGTTCGACCCGGAGCGCGTGCTGCGAGTGATCGGGGCACGCCATCACAACCTCAAGAACCTGAATGTCGATTTCCCGCTCGCGATGTTTACGGCTGTGACGGGAGTCTCGGGATCGGGGAAGTCCTCGCTTGTCACCGACATTCTGTATCAGGCGCTCGCACGCCACTTCTACCGTGCGAAGCTCGTGGCGGGGACTCACGACCGCATCGAAGGCATCGAGCTGATCGACAAGGTGATCGACATCGACCAGAGCGCGATCGGCCGGACACCCCGGTCGAACCCCGCGACGTACACGGGATTGTTCGCGCCGATCCGCGAGCTGTTTGCCTCGCTGCCGGAATCGAAGATGCGGGGTTACGGTCCCGGCCGGTTCTCCTTCAACGTGAAGGGCGGCCGCTGCGAAGCGTGTCAGGGTGACGGACTCGTGAAAGTCGAAATGCATTTCCTCCCGGACGTTTACGTGCCCTGCGAAGTCTGCAAAGGACGGCGCTACAACCGCGAAACGCTGGAAGTGCGCTACAAGGGCAAGTCGATCGCGGATGTCCTGGAGCTGACCGTGGCCGATGCGCTGGAGTTCTTCTCGAGCCAGCCGCGGGTCTCGGCGAAACTCGAGCTGTTGAACGACGTAGGTCTGGGGTACATCCACCTCGGGCAGGCGGCCACGACGCTCTCGGGCGGCGAGGCCCAGCGCGTAAAACTGGCGACCGAGCTCTCCAAGCGCGACACGGGACGTACGCTGTACATCCTCGATGAACCGACCACCGGACTGCACTTCGAAGACGTTCGCCTGCTGCTCGAAGTGCTCCACCGGCTCGTCGACAAAGGCAACACGGTGGTGGTGATCGAACACAATCTGGACGTGATCAAGACGGCCGATTGGGTGATCGATCTCGGTCCGGAAGGCGGGGATGCGGGGGGCGCCGTCGTGGCGGCGGGGACGCCGGAGCAGGTGGCGCATGCGCCGGAATCCCACACGGGGGTATTTCTCAGGCATGTGTTGCAAGCAGGAGACTGAACGGTAGGTTCCCCACGATGCGGACGGTGCCGGGCCATGGTTGAAGACATCCTCGCGGTCGCGCTGATTTTCGGCGGCGGCACCCTGTTCCTGCTCGCGATCTCGCCCATCGGGCGCGCGCTGGCGGAGCGGATCCGGTCCCGGCCCGAGCCCAACGATCCGCAGCATGAAGCGCTCGAGGCGGAGCTGCAGCAGCTCCGGCAGGAGGTCGGGGAATTGGCGGAGCGCGTCGATTTCATGGAGCGGCTGCGCGCGGCATCGCGCGAGGTGGAGCGCCTGGCGCCGCCGGCCCGTCCGCCACGCTGATGGAAGGCGTCCTCATCCCGATCGTGTCCGTGGTCGGATTCTTCACGTGGCTGCTCGCGCGCTCACCAGTGGGGCGTGCGTACGCCGATCGGCTGCGCGCGGGGACCGCTCCCGGGCTCGACCGGGCCGAACACGCGAGCCTGATGGAAGCGGTCGACGCGCTGCGCCGGGAAGTCGCCGAGCTCTCCGAGCGGATGGATTTCGCCGAGCGGCTGCTCGCCCGTGGCGGCGATCGGGGCGAAGGGAATGCCGCTCGCATCATGCCCGGCGGATCAGGGGCGTAACGGGCGATTACATTTCGTCCGACGGAGAAGCCCGCTACCGAGGATTATCATGGGACTCTTTGATCGACTGTCAACGCTCATCCGCTCGAACATCAATGACCTGATTTCGCGCGCCGAAAATCCCGAAAAGATGCTGAACCAGCTGATCGTGGACATGCGGAGTCAGCTGGCCAAGGCGAAGCAGCAGGTGGCGACCGCGATCGCGGACGAAAAACGACTGTCCGCGCAGGTGGATCAGGAAAAGAAGAGCGCGGAAGACTGGGAGCGCCGCGCGGTGCTCGCGGTCCAGGAAAACCGGGACGACCTGGCCAAACAGGCCTTGCTGCGTCACAACGAGCACGCCCAGTCGGCCCTGCAGCTGCACGACACCTGGGTCAAGCACCGCGAAGAAACGGAAAAGCTCAAGCTGTCGCTGCGTCAGCTCAACGATCGCATCGAGGACGCCAAGCGGAAGAAGAACATTCTGATCGCCCGCCAGCGGCGAGCCGAGGCGCACAAGCGCATCCAGGAAACGATGTCCTCGATGGGCGACAAGAGCGCGTTCGAAGCCTTCGACCGGATGGCCGAGCAAATCGAGCACGAGGAGCGGAAGCTCGTGGCGGCGGCGGAAGTCCATGCCGATCTGAGCGGCGATAGTCTGCTCAAACAGTTCCAGACGCTCGAGGTTCGGGCCGACGCCGATCAGCAGTTGCTCGAGCTCAAGCGCAAGATGGGCGTGCTCCCGCCGCCGTCGGTCGCGAGCGCCAAGCAGCTGGGCACTGGAGCCGCGGAGGCACAGCTCGTCGAAGACGACGAGACGCCGCCAGAGTCTTCCCGCTGACACTGCCGCCCGAGCAGCGCTACGAGCCATGGCGCTTTTCGAGCGCCACGTTTCTCGCGGTCGCGATCGGCGTCGCGACGCTCTGGCTGTCGATTCGGCTGGCCGAGGTTCTGCTCCTCGTTTTCGTCGCGGTGCTGCTCGCGACCTATCTCGGCGCCATCACCGATGCTCTGCAGCGGCGGTTCCGGATGCCGCGCTGGGCGGGACTCAGCTGCGCATTGCTGGGCACGACCGCGGTGCTCGTGGCCGCCGGTATGGTCATCGTGCCGCCCGTGGTCGACCAGATCCAGGCGCTCGTGTCGGGACTTCCCGGCACGATCACCGCCGCCCAGGAAGCCTTCGCGCGGCTCTCGCGCCAATATCCGCTGCTGCGCAACAGCCGGCTCGCCGACCCCAATTCCGGAATCATGCTGCAGGCGCTGGCCGAGGCCGCGAACTTTCTCAGGGGCTCGCTCGTGCCGTACCTGCGGGCCGGTGGCAAGCTGTTCGTCGACGGGGCGAGCGTTCTCGTGATGGCCATATACCTCGCGCGCTCGCCGGCGCTGTATCGCGACGGCGTCGTGTCGCTCGTGTCGCCACGCTATCGCGGGGTGGCGGCGCTGGTCATGCGGGATATCGGGCAGACGCTCCAAGCCTGGGTGGTGGGGCAGCTGCTCGATATGCTGGTGCTGGGCGTGCTGGTGGGGCTCGGGTTGCTCGTCATCGGGGCGCCGTACTGGCTCGCCTTCGGGGCGCTCTCGGCGATCGCTGCCATCGTGCCGTTCTTCGGCACCTTTGTTTCGATTCTTCTGCCGGCCCTCGTGGTGCTCGGCAGCGGCGGGTGGATCAAGTCGATCGCCGTTCTCGCGTTGGGCGTGATCGTGCACCTGATCGAGGCGAATTTCATCCAGCCGTACATCATGGAGCGGAAAGTTTCGCTCCCTCCCGTCCTGACGATCGCGAGCGTGCTCGCGGCCGGTGCGCTGTTCGGACTGATCGGGCTCGTGGTGGCCGTGCCGATTCTCGCGGTGCTCCTCGTGCTCGTGCACCACGTTCTGCATGGTGTGGTGTACGGCGAATCGGAAGAAATTGTCACGGCCGCCGTGCTCCATCCCACCGAGCGGCGCGGTGGAGCAGACAGGCGCGGCGCGGGCTCCGCGCAGGTTGCCGTCGGGAGCCAATCCTAGCGTCAGATGCTCGATATCCGGCAGCAACGGTTTGTCATTATCGCGGATGGTCAGTTCGGGCCGCTCACCTCGAAGACGGCGAACTCCTGCATTCGCTACTTCCCTGAGCGGATCGTGGCCGTGCTCGATCGCCGCCAGGCCGGCAAGACCGTCCAAGAGGTCCTCGGCTTCGGGGGCGGGATTCCCGTGATGGGGGATTTCGAGCGGGCCGTCGCGCGGGGCGCCACGGCCGTCCTCATCGGCATCGCACCCACCGGAGGCAAGCTTCCCGCCCAATGGCGCGGGTGGCTCGAGCGCGCCATCGCGCACCGGCTCGAGATCTGGAGCGGCCTGCACACCTTCGTCGGCGACGACCCGGCGCTCGCGAGCCTGGCGCGCACGGCAGGGGTCCGGATCTTCGACGTGCGGAAGCCGCCGGCCGATCTCCCCGTCGCGGACGGCCGCGCCGCGGAAGTGGACGCCTACGTGGTTCTCACGGTCGGCACCGATTGCAATGTCGGCAAAATGACGGCGCAGCTCGAGCTGCGTGATGCGCTGGTGCGCCGCGGTCATCGCACGCGCTTCGTGGCTACGGGACAGACGGGGATCTTCATCGAGGGCTGGGGAATCGCGGTGGACGCCGTCGTCGCCGACTTCATTGCCGGCGCGGCCGAACGGCTTGTCCTCGAGGGGGCGAAGGACGCCGACATCGTGCTCGTAGAGGGGCAGGGCAGCCTGATTCATCCCGGCTACTCGGGGGTGACGCTGGGGTTGCTGCACGGCACCGTTCCCGACGCGATGATCCTGTGCCATCAGACCCGGCGCGATTTCATCGGTGACTATCACGGGCGTGAACCGTGGGTGCGCATTCCACCCCTGGCCGAGGTGGTGCAGATCTACGAGCGGGCAGCGGCCCCCGTCCGACCATCCCGGGTGATCGGCATCGCGCTGAACACGTTTGACATGAGTGAGACGGAGGCGCGTGCGGCCGCCCTCGAGGCGAGCGAAGCGACCGGCCTGCCGGCGACGGACCCGGTGCGGTTCGGCCCCGACCTCCTGGCCGAAGCGGTTCTCCGGCACGCCCTCGCCGCGCGCTGACCCGCGAGGTTTCGCTCCGGCTGGCGCGAACCGGATGCAGGCCTCCCGGCCTCTTCCTTTATATAGCGGTCTGACCCCGCATCCCGTCCTGACCGTTTCCGACGTCGCCGCCAGGCTCGTGCGGCGCGGCCTGCTCGACCCGTCCGATCCGGCGCTGGCGCGCTGGCGTGAGACGCGGGTGCTCGTCTTCCCCCGCGGCCCCGTGGTTTGCGAGCGGCTCGTGGCCGTCCTAGGTTTTCGGCTCTCCATGGCCGCCCTTTCGTTGTACAACACGCTCACCCGCCGGGTCGAGCCGTTCGCGCCGCTTGCCCCGCCGCGCGTCACGATGTACACGTGCGGACCGACCGTCTGGAACTACGCGCACATCGGGAATTTCCGCACGTTTTTGTTCGAGGATTTGCTCCGCCGCCATCTCGAGCAATCGGGATACGACGTGTTTCACATCATGAATCTGACGGACGTCGACGACCGGACCATCAAGGCGGCTGCCGAGTCGGGCAAGCGGCTGGATCAGCACACGGAGCCGTTTGTCCAGGCGTTCTTTCAGGACCGCGACTACCTACGCATCAAACCCGCGCACGTGTATCCCCGAGCCACGCAGTCGATTCCCGCAATGATCCAGCTGGTCGCGCGCCTGCTCGAGCGCGGCGTGGCCTATCGTGGCGAGGACGGCTCGGTGTATTTCGCGATCGGCAAGTTTCCGACGTACGGTCGCTTGTCGCAGCTCGACACGCGGGAGATCAAGGTCGGCGCGCGCATCGCGAGCGACGAATACGCGAAAGACGACCCGCGGGATTTCGCGTTGTGGAAGCGCGCCACGGCGCAGGACGAACAGGTGGGCGCGGCGTGGGACGCCCCATTCGGGCGCGGCAGACCGGGATGGCATCTCGAATGCTCGGCCATGTCGCTGAGCGAGATTCGCGGGCGCTTCGGTGCCGAGACACTCGATCTCCACGCCGGCGGCATTGATTTGATCTTTCCGCATCACGAGGACGAGATCGCGCAGTCGGAGGCCGCGACGGGACAACCGTTCGTGCGCTACTGGCTCCACGGCGAATTTCTCAACGTGCGCGGCACCAAAATGTCCAAGCGATTCGGAAATTTTCTGACCGCGCGAGATCTGCGTGAGCAGGGTGTCGATGCGGCGGCGGTGCGGCTCCTGTTCTGGCAGACGCACTATCGCCAGCCGCTCGACTTCAACGACGCGGCGCTCGAGGCGGCCAACGAAGGTGTGAAGCGGCTGGGTGAGCTGTACGCCCGGTTGCAGGACCGAGCGTCGGCCGAGCCGTCCGGGGCGCCGGACGGTGAGCTGGCGGGCCTGGCGGCGGCGCTCGCGCGCGAGGCGCGGGAGGCGCTCGACGACGACCTTAGTGCCCCGCGCGCCGTGGCCGCCCTGTTTGATTTCGCCCGGGCGGCCAATCGCGAGCTCGATCGCAAATCCCCGGGTGCTCGCCCGGCGCTCGCCGTGCTCGATCGCCTGATGCAGCTGCTCGATGTGCTGCCCACGCCGCGTGCCGTGGCGCGCGACCTGGCGTCGTGGGTCGAGGACCAGCTCGCGCTGCGCGAAAAGGCCCGTCGCGCCAAGGATTTCCGTGAGGCGGACCGCATCCGCGGGGCGCTCAAGCAACGCGGCATCGAGCTGGAAGACACGCCGCAGGGCACCAAGTGGAGGGCACTCTAAGTCGTTCCTGCCGCTTCCCTTGCGGGAAGGTGTTGCCTCGTTTATCCTACGGGTCTCGATGGTTTGGGCTTGGGCTGCTGACGTAGCTCAATGGTAGAGCAGCTGATTTGTAATCAGCAGGTTAAGGGTTCGAGTCCCTTCGTCAGCTCACGGAGTACGCGATCGATTCGGCTCGTCCTGTAGCACACACACCCCGCGCCGTAGTGAACGCGGGGTGCGTCGTCAGTGGGACGAGCAATTGCACGCCCAGGCTACGATCGGTGAGATGTTGGATGGGGGAAGTAGCGCGGCCGGCACGGTGGGGTGCCCGAGTGGCCAAAGGGAGCAGACTGTAAATCTGCCGGCGACAGCCTACGAAGGTTCGAATCCTTCCCCCACCACTGAGTGCGGGCGTAGCTCAGTTGGTAGAGCATCAGCCTTCCAAGCTGAGGGTCGCGGGTTCGAGCCCCGTCGCCCGCTCTTCCGCTCGCGTAGCTCAGTCGGTAGAGCGCGTCCTTGGTAAGGACGAGGTCACCGGTTCAATCCCGGTCGCGAGCTTTGAGCACCAGAATTACGTCAAGGGAAAACGTCAAGGAGAGACGTCAAGGAAAGCCGTCAAAGAGAACCGGAAGCCAGAACGCAAGGAATGCGGTTTTCCTCGACGTAGTTCTTTAACGCAGTCTCACCGTATAGAGGAGCTATGGCGAAGGCCAAGTTTGAGCGGACCAAGCCGCATGTGAACGTCGGGACGATCGGCCACGTGGATCACGGCAAGACGACCCTGACGGCGGCGTTGACGAAGGTGACGGCGGACAAGGGGCTCGCCACGTACGTGAGCTACGACCAGGTGGCGAAGGCG
>DATIWU010000051.1:0-9361 GCA_035519195.1 Gemmatimonadales bacterium | reverse complement strand
GACCGCAGCTCGCCATTCGGGCCAAGGGGATAACGCGCCCCGAGCACATGCTCCCGCAGCGAGCGCGTCTTGAGCAGGGATTCGTAGAACTGCGGGTTCGTATTCCCCAGGCCAGCTCCGAAGCCAAGCTGCGAAGCGAGGCCCGCGAGCCCCCCTCCACCCCCGAGACTCAGCTGCTGCCCGGTATCCACGATTAACGTGGCACCCGATTCGTACCAGCGGGGCAGGGCAAAGCTCACCAGCACGGCCAGCACAGCCGAGCCGCCGATCAGTCCCAGAGTGCGGCGGCCCTTGGCCAAGAGGCGACGCCACACGAGCCGGGTATCGACCCCCTCATAAAACACCTGTCGCATGCCGGCGAAGAGATTCACTGCGAGATCGGAGCGGCGGGATGGGACATAGCGTTGGTAAGATTACTTCTTCAACAGCGCTACGATTGCGACCAGACTCGCGGTTATCGAGCCGATCGCCGCCCACATTGCCGGTGCCGTGCTCACCGGCGGTGGGACGGTCCGCGCCGGAACGAAGATCTCCGATCCCGGGCCCGGTTCGGGCCAGTTGGTCCAGAACAGTGTCTTGCTCCTGGTCTTCACCTCGCCATTCGGGAGCCGCACGCTGGTGTGGTCCTCTTCGGCCTTGTCCGTCACCCCACCGGCGGCGGACACGTAATACATCGCGTCGGCGCCTTCCTTCCACAGTACGCTACCCGGGGAGTTGACCGCTCCCGTCACCTTCACGCTCGGCTGATACTCGGGGATGATGATGCTGTCGCCGGCCTGGAGCACCACGTTCGAGCCCGACTTCCGGTCCTTCATGGCATGCGGCAGATCCACGTCCACCCGCCCCACGGACTCCGACATCCGCACGAACCGAATCCCCTGCGGGTAGGCCTGCTGCGTCAGCCCGCCGGCGCGATCGATCAGATCGGCGAGCCGGTCGTCCTTCGAGCGCAGGGAGTACACGCCCGGAGAGCGTACCTCGCCGGCGATCACGACGGTCCGCTGCATCGCGAAATCGGGCTGCTTGAGAATCAACACATTGTCATACGGCTGGAGCGGCACCTCCTGATCCTTCGGCCCCACGAGGGAGTCGTGGTTCAGGAGATAACTCGAGTCGAGCGGCACGCGCACAGTGCTCGCGAGCTCTCCGGGCTTGCGCTGGGCGGGCGCCGGCAGCCGTGCGATTTCCGCTTGCTGTAAGTCGGCTCCGAGCTTCGGACCCCGCGCCGCGCGGACCAGATCGCGCAGACTCATTCCGGTGCGCCACGGGTACAGTCCGGGTTTTGCTACCATACCGTCGATTGAGACGTAATACGATTGCTCGAGGCGTCCGACCGAATCGACGGCAATCGAGTCCCCGTCGTCCAGCGCAATGGCCGGGATGGTCACGCCGTCGGGTGCTCTCGTGGCGCTTGGCGTGCCGGGACTCCCCGGCATGCTGCTGTGATAGACCGCCGCGTGGGGATCGGTTGCGGCCGGCTCGGGAGTAGCGAGGCTCGACGTCCCGGTCGTGAGCGACACCTCGATCGTGGTGCGGTTGGCGGGGCCCGGCCCACGTGATGCCGCCGGGAGAATCCGGTATATGGACAATTGATCAAGCGCGGCATCGGGGCGGAATCCGGCCGCCACCCGCAACGCATCGGCCAACGTCTCTCCGGTCTTGAGCTCGTAAATGCCCGGCCGGCGCACGGCGCCCGTCATCTGCACGCGCGTGCCATGCATCGGAACGAACACGATGTCGCCATCTTCCAGCCGGACATCGTTCCTCGTATCGGCATCGAGCAAATAGTCGTACAGATCGAACGCGGCGACTTGCTTGCCGCCGCGGCGTACCTCGATGGTCCGCGTATTGCCACGGTCGGTGACACCGCCGGCGGTGTACAGCGCGCTCAGCACCGTGCCGAGCGAGCTGATGCGATACGCGCCGGGCTGAGCGACTTCCCCGATCACATAGATCTGATTGGCCCGGATGTTCGACACGAACACGTCGAAGTGCGTGGTCGCGTTGGCACCCCGCTTGATGCCGGAGTAGACCTGCCCGAGCCTGGTGTACAGGACCTCGCGCAGCTCGTCCAGCGTCAGGTGTGAGACGTACACCTGTCCGACCTGCGGAATGAGCACGAACCCATAGCGCGTGACGGGAAGCGTGTGCGCCAGCTGCACGTTCCCCGTGAGGATCAACACCAGGACGTCGCCGGGGCCGAGCTTGTAATCGGGGGGAGGAACCTCGGACAGCGACGGCAGGAACTGCCGCGTCGACCGCCGGAACACATCGATCCCGAAGATCTGGCTCGGCTGGTGTGGGGCACGCGAGATCTCACCGCTATCGATGGGCACGGGCTGCTGCAGTGGAATCCCCAATGCCTGTACCGCGGCCATCTGTTGTGAACCGGGAGCGGCCTCGGAGCCACCAGAATCGGGTCCGAGATACGAATCGAGCACATGCGGGTCATAACCCGATGCCTCGAGCCGGGCCCGCACCTGATCGGCGGAGAGCCCGGAGGCCTGAATCTTCGCCCGCAGCAGATCGCCCATCGCGGGGTTCTGCATCAGCTGCAGCTGGATGTCTTGGTTCGACCCCGCGGCTGGAATCTGGGCGCTGATGGACGCTGGCCCGGTAGCCAGCAGAACCAGAAGGCAGAAGACGTTACGCAATGCGGCTCCTCGTTAAGCGCTAAAACTACCCTCATATAGCCTGAATGGGGAACTGGTGCCGCTTACCCGAGCTTCCCCTTCGCCTGCTCGGCTATCCAGCGTCCGAAAGGCAAGCTGCAGGTCAGCCCGGGCGACACGGCGTTCAGCACATGAATCGTCGTATCGGTCTCCCGCACCACGATATCGTCCACCAGCGCGCCCGAGCGCGACACGAGCTGGGCGCGATTGCCGGCGAACGAGCGCACCAGGTCCCTGGGCTCGAGCTCGGGGATGAGCTGTTTCGCTTCCGCCCAGATCTGCCGCAGGGACAGGCTCTTCGCCACCTCGGTGCGCAGCAGGGTCCAGAATCGCGCGCTCTTGAACATGCGGTAGAATCCCGGCCAGGAGAACGTCGAGAGCAGGTCGCGCGAGTTGAACTCCGAGAACCGATACGCTTCGCGCCCAAACGCGAGCATGGCGCCCGGTCCCGCGGTCACCCTGCCATCGACACGCCGCGAGAGATGGACCCCTAGAAACGGGAAGTTCAGATCCGGCGCGGCGTACACGTGGCTGTTCACGAGGTAGCGCCGGCTCGGCACCAGCTCGGCGTAATAGCCGCGGAAGGGAATGACGCGCATGTCGGCAGCGAGGGGGCCCGCCAGCCGGTCGGCCTGCAGGCCGGCACAGTTGACGACCACCGGCGCCGTGAAGGTCTTGTCGGTGGTGCGGACGCTGACAGGACCGCCGTTGGCTTGGACGATCTCAAGCACCCGCACGTCGTAGCACACGTCCGTACCGCCGAGCACCGCCTCGGTGAGCAGGCTGCGCACGTAGGCGGGGGCGTCGAAGCTCGCGCCTTCGGGGGCGTGTAGCGCCTGAATGCCCCTGGCATGGGGCTCGATCCTGGCCAGCTCACCCTCTGAGAGCAGGCGCGACTCGACGCCGTTGGCCTGGGCCCGCCGCTCGAGCTCCGCCAGCGTCTTGCACTCGGCCTCGGTCTGGGCCACGACGAGAATCCCGCCCTGTTCGACCCGGATGCCGCGCTCGGCGCAGTAGGTCCGGAGCTCCCGGCTTCCCTCCACCGCGTACTTGGCTTTGAGGCTGCCGGGTTTCAGGTTGTAGCCGGCGTGGATGACCCCGGAATTGCGGCCGCTCTGGTGCTGGGCGGGCTCGCGCTCCTTCTCCAGCACGAGCACGCGTAACCCCGCCTCCATGAGGTGCTTCGCGGTGCTGGCACCGATGGCGCCGGCACCGATGACGATAACGTCTGGAGTCACGGTGAGATTCCGCCCGTTCGCTGTAACGGTTTCATAACGCGCCCTGCGTTTTCTGGTAAATCAATTGAGTTAATCCTATATTAGCGGCCCGACGGGGGTTCCCTCATGCATCAGCCAGGGATATCCCTCAGCATCCAAGCGCCGAACTGATCGTTAACTCCGTGCCAAGTGGCACGCGGGGGCACATGGAATCAGTTCCCTCGTCGGCCGTCGAGCTGGAGGTGCCGCGCTGGACAGCGGCGGCCGAGCTTGCGCCGTCCCACCCGGTCCTCTCCGATCCTCTCGCGCAGGCGCACCTTCGGCTTCAGAAAACCGCCAGCGCCACGGTTCAACGCCACTTCCTTCGGACGGTGAGGCGGGTGGCGGTGCTGGTTGGGGCGGACCTGTGCGTCCTCTTCCTTACCCGTGCGGCGGTCCGGCTGGTTCGGGACCACGCGGTGCTGGGGCGGTCGTTGCAGGCGTTCCTGCTCCAGCTCATACCGCCGGGCTCGTTGAGCGGGGTGCAGTTTGCGACCGCCGTGCTGTTCGGCCTCGCCCTCGCCGGGAACTACGGCCCCGGGGACCGCCGCCACGATGTGCGCCGGCTCCTCTGGGGAGTGAGCATCGGGGCGGCGTTTCCGTTCTGGGCTGCGCTCTGGTCCCACGGCGTGCCGATGACGGTCGCGGAGTACCTCGGCACCACGGTGCTGTTTTGGGCTCTGCTGACGCTCGAGCGGGCCACCGTGCACCAGCTGGCCGCTCACTTCCTGCCCGAGTCGGAAAGCATTCGAACCCTGGTGGTGGGCTCGGCGCCGGAGTGCGAGGCGGTCATGGCGTCGTCGATGTTCAGCTCGGGCCGCGATTACCACGTGGCGGGTTTTGTGGACGTGCGGTTGCCCGCCGCTCCGCATGCGCTCGGGCATGTGACCGATTTCGTTCACGTGCTGCAGCAGACGCGCGCTGACGCGGTGGTCGTGTGCGGCCACCTGAGCGACATGCGATTTCACGAAGTGGTCGATGCCGCGATCGCCGCCGGAACGCAGATCCTGGCCGTGCCGCGCAGCGCCGCACGGGGCGTCACGCCCAACGTCGTCTGGTTGCGCGGGCGCCCGCTCATTCAGCTGACCGTCCCCACCCTCAATGGCCAGCAGCTCGCGATCAAACGGGCACTCGATATCTGCATCGGAGGCGTGCTGCTGGCGCTGGCGGCTCCGCTCATCGCGCTCATTGCCCTCTGTGTCAAACTCACTTCGCCGGGCGCCGTGGTGTTTCGCCAGGAACGAGTCGGGCGGGGAGGCAAGCCGTTTTCCATTTTCAAATTCCGGACGATGGTCGATGGAGCCGATCGGCAGCGCGAGCAGCTCCTGGCCCGGAGCATCTACCGTGATGCCCGGCTCTTCAAGGTGCCGGACGATCCTCGCGTCACCGCGATCGGCAAGTGGCTGCGGCTCTCGAGCCTCGATGAGCTCCCGCAGCTGGTCAACGTGCTGCGCGGTGAGATGTCACTCGTGGGACCGCGGCCACCGTTGCCCTCGGAAGTCGCGCTGTACGAGCGGCATCATTACGCGCGCTTCTCGGTGATACCCGGAATCACGGGTCCGTGGCAGGTCGCCGGGCGAAACGGAATCACGGATTTCGAGCAGGTCGTCAAGATCGAAACCGAATACATTCGCACCTGGTCGCTGGCGCGCGACCTCGCGATTCTCGCTCGGACCATCCCCGTCGTTTTGGGCCGGCGGGGGGCGCACTAGGTGATCGCGCGCGTGGGGAAGCCGCACGGCAGAACTCGCGTGCTGCACATCTGCACGACCTTCGGTCTCTCGTCCGGGTCGGGCGCCAATACTCGCCTTACCGTCAACGGGCTGCCGCGCGATCGCTACGCCGTCTTTCTCGCGGTCCCGCCCAACGAAGCGATGCAATGCCAGCTTTCAGAGGACGTAACGGTCTTTCCCTTGCCGAATCTATGTCGCTCGATCCGGCCCGTACGCGACGTTCGGGCATTCCTCGATATCTATCGGCTCTGCAAGAAATGGCGTTTCGCGGTGGTCCACACGCACAACAGCAAGGACGGAATTCTGGGACGGTGGGCGGCGCGTTTCGCGGGGGTGCCGGCCATCGTGCACACCATACACAACATCTCGTTCCGGTCGTCGAGATACAGGATCGTGAACTGGATCTACGTCGCGCTCGAGCGCATCGCGGCTCGTGTCACCACACTGTTGCTCGCGGTATCACGGGAGAATGTGCGGGAATATCTGTCGCATGGCGTCGGGCGGCCGGAACAATATCGTGTGGTGTATAGCGGGCTCGACTTGGAACGCTACCGCCTGATCCCCAATCGAACGGACGCGAGAGCGTCGCTCGGTCTCGAACCCGATGTCCCGATAGCCGGATGGTTCGGGCGTTTCAACGCCCAGAAGGACCCCCTGACGTTCATCCGTGCGGCACGCGAAGTCGCCGCGCTGGTTCCGGACGTACAGTTCGTGATGTGTGGGGACGATCCGTTCGGGACCGGTCTCCACGAGCGAGTGCGCACGCTGGCCTCGCAGCTGGGCATGCGTGAGCGTATCCGGTTTCTCGGCTTCCGTTCCGACCTGCCGGTCGTCCTGGCCGCGGTGGACGTGGTCATGCATTCTTCGCGCTACGAGGGAATGGGACGCACGATCTGCGAAGCGTTGCTGTGCGGGCGTGCGGTGGCCGGGACGGACGTGGATGGTGTCCGCGAGGTGATCGTCTCCGATACCCGGGGAGGAATTCTCGTTCCGCCTGGGGATGCGGTGGCATTGGCGCGGGCGGCAGTGCGGTTGATCCAGGACAAGACTCACGCCCGCGACCTGGCTAGCGCCGGGAGGGAGTGGGTACAGCGCCATCTCTCTGTTGCTGACATGCTGAACGAAATCGATGCCGCCTACGAACTTGCGCTGAGCGTGCCCAATCGTCCGAAGCCGCCAGTCCCGCTGGTAAGTTCTCCCGTAGAAAGCCTCCCAGGGGCCATCCCGGGGCAATTGCGAGTTGCCGCACCCGGTGCAAATCGCTAGCCGCACCAGGATTGCAACAGATACGTAAGTACTGACCGGTATTGCTCTTAGCCATTGCGATCGATTGACCGGAAGTCAGGAACGGCGGTTGCTTTGCGAGGTGGCGTATGCCTCGCCCGCGTTCGTGTGATCCACGTCACCAGGCGAGCCCCCGGCGGGTCGCGGGGGCGCTCGTCCTGCTGCTCTTGTCCGCGAGTTGTATGCGCGATCCCGTCGGGCCGGGCGGCGTGTTCATCATTCAGCGGCTGACCTCGCCCCTCGATTCCTTGCTCGTTGGCGCGCCAGGCCGAAGCTTGAGCGAGCCGATTCAATTTCAGGCGCTCGACGGCGACGGCAATCCCGTTGCGGGGGCGGGGGTCGAATGGTCCGTCAAGGGCGGGCACGTCGAGCACCCGGCCACGACCACCGACCAACAGGGTCGATTCAGCATCGAGTGGGTGCTGGGCACGCGCGCCGCGGATCGAGAGGAATTGACGGTCACCGTGCAGTCGGGCGGGCACCGCGCGATGGACGCGGTCGTTGCGATCCCGACGGCCAGCGAAATAGTACAACTCGCGTTCGCGACCGACACCAACACGATCGAAGTTGGCCAGCCGACCACGATCGGTCTTCGCGCCACTGATCCGTTCGGCAATACCTTCACGCCGGTGGCGGTGCAGCTCACCTGCGGCGATCCCGCGATTTGCCGGGTGGATTCGACTGGTGCCGTGAATGGCACGAAGCGCGGGTGGACGAAGCTCGTCGCCCATGCTGGGGTGGTCGCGGATACCGGTTGGGTGCACACGACGCAGGTTGTCAAGTCGATCGTCGTCACGCCGAGTACGCTACGCTTCCATGCGCTCGGCCAGACGGCGCAGCTGGCCGTACAACTGCTCGACGCGCACGGCCTCCCGGTGACCGATTCGCTGCCGTCCGATAGCCTGCAGGCAGATTCGGTCGCTCGAGTTCAGGCCGGCAGCACGTACACAGTGCAGAGCGTGCTGAACGGGACTACCCGATTGATCCTGAGCGCTGGAGCGGCATCGCAAGAGGTACGGGTCGTCGTCAATCAGCACGTCGCGGCGGTCCACGCTGCCAGCGCACGCACGCAGCTGGACGCGTTGGGCGATACGGTACGCGTCGCCGTGTCGGCATTCGACAGCTTGAACGTCTTACTGACGAACCAGCGGCTGTTGTTTGGCGCGGCCGACAGCTCGGTTGCGTCGGTAGACTCGGCGGGTCTCGTGACGGCGCGTGCCAACGGGTCCACGTGGGTACGCGCGTTCGCGACGAACGGGGTCGCCGATAGCGTGCAATTCACCGTATTGCAGCAGGTCGCGCGCGTCCAGGCGAATCAGGCCGCACTCGAGTTCCAGTCGCTGCACGCCGTGCAGCCGTTGGCCGTGGTCGCGCTCGATCGGCTGGGGTCGCCGGTCGCCGGTGCCAAGGTGAGCTACGCGAGCGCCGATCCCACGGTCGTGAGCGTCGATCTCGGCGGCAACGTGCGTGCGGTCGGCAACGGAGCCACCCAGCTCACCGCGAGCGTCCTGAATTTCTCTGCGACCATTGCGGCGCACGTTGCCCAGCGCGTTGTGCGGATCGCGGTACCGTTTGACACCGTACGGTTCACGGCGTTGGGCGATACGGCCCGGATCCAGGGCGTGCCGGTCGATTCGCTTGGCGTTCCAGCGTCGTATGCCGCGGTTTCGCTCGCCATTGCCGACACCTCGGTGGTGCAGCGCAACGACAGCGATAACGTACGGGCGCGCGGGAATGGCTCGACGGTTGCTACGCTCACGGCGGGGGAGCTAAGCGTTCCCGTGCAGCTGGTCGTTGATCAGGTGCCTGTTACAATGACCGCGAGCGTGACGTTCGCGAACCCAGTCCTGACCTTGCCCGTTGGGGCGGTGCTGCCTGTCGCGTGCCGGGTCCTCGATCGCAATGGATTTGCAGTGAATCGTGTTCCTGCGTTGATCCGCACCGTGCAGGGCACGGTCACGGGAACCGGATGCGCGGATGCGCGGGTGGCGCATTCTGGATATGACACCCTTGTGTTTGCCTTAGGGTCGGTGCAGGCGACGGTGCCGGTGATCGTGGCCACGGCGCCGGACTCCGTGGGCGTGATTGCCGCATCGCAGCCGCTGACAACGGTCACGCGCGATCAGTACTTGGGCGAGAACCTTTCCAACCCTCTCATTCTTGCCTTGCGGCCCCTCGTGTCTGACATACTCGCGGCGTATGGGAATCCGACCAGCAGTCTCGATCGAGCGCGCGCCCTGCGCGATTGGGTTTCCCGAACTGCCGTGCACCCCTATCGAGCGCTTCATCCTAACGGGAGTACGAGCAATCTCAGCGTTCTTCCCCCTGGGAAGACATGGGCTGACGCGAACGCTGCGGCATCACCCAAGATCGATCAGGACACCAAGTTTTGGGGGTCCGTAGGTCTCAACGGATA
>DATIWU010000050.1:0-2048 GCA_035519195.1 Gemmatimonadales bacterium | reverse complement strand
CGGGCGCCGGCGTGCCGAGGCCCTGCAACGCGAAGCGAGCGAACGAATCGAGCAAGATGGGCAACCCGGCGACGATCAGGGCGGCGCCGAGCACGCGCGCAATCGGGAATAGCGGAGGCGTGAAGTGCCAGTGCGTGAGGTGCCAAGGGACGTACACGGCGAGCGTGCCCGGAGCGATGACCAGGAAAATCGCGGAACCGATGACCGCGGCGGCGCGCTGCACGATAGGAGCATAGTCCAATGGAAGCCGTGGCGCAGCACACGCGCGAGGGCAGCAGCTCGCGACGGGCCGATTCAGGTATGTCACACTCCGAGCCCAGAACATGGTCGCGACCTCAACCATGAATGGACCCGAGTCATTCCTGCTGTGCTTGGGTGGGGGACTGGTGATGGGAGTGTGTATCGGAGTACGAGGGGCGCCGCGACGGATCTCGTCCGCCGTCTGGTTGGGCGAGCGCCGCGGGCGACGCGATCGCTCTTCCAAGCCGGCCGGGCCGTGGCGCAGGTACCGGTCGATCCACTTGTACCCTGTCTTCCGGGCGACTCCGTGCATCTCGCACAGCTCGGTGATCGACGACACGTCGCGAAGGCAATCGGCGATGAACTGCGTCCGCTGGTCCACCGATGACGCCTCCTTCCACGGCAGAGGGCACCTCCGTTGATGCGCCACCAGGATGTCCGGTGTCACCGATGTCCCTGGACTGAAGTGTTACCGATGTGTCCGGACCGTACCGGGAGCGGTCTTGCAAGCCGCGGGCAATGCCCGCCCGTCAGCGCCCATCCGCTAGGCGCACTCGAGGCGAGCGACCGAGGAAGCGTAAGGTACAGCCATGGTCGAGCCCACCGTCACATCGTCGCCGGATGTCCTCAGCGGCACCGCACCCCTGTGTTTGCTGGAACGCGCGTGCCTGTTCGGGCGCTGCTTGACTATCTCGAGGGCGGTGCGACGATCGATGACGTCCTGGCGGGATTCCCGACCGTGAGGCGAGAACAGGTTGTGGCGCTGCTCCACGGGGCTACGTCGCCAGGCGGGGACGTCATGACCTCAACCCCATCGAGCGGATCAGGGCGGTGGTCGCCGGTTGACGACAGACCGGGGCGGTGGCCCGGCGTCGAGCCGGTGAGCTGATGGCCAGACCCGGCAATCTCCCGGTCGAGCAACCCACCAAGTTCGAGGTGATCATCGGGCGAACGGAGCCTCCATGCTGAAACCCCTCGTGAGATTCGACGCCGGGTCCGTTCGGAATTCGTGGGACCAGGTGGCCGACGCCTACACGCGCGCTCAGACGTCGGGACGCGACCACTACCGGTACGAGTTCTTCGGGCCGGCCCAGCTCGACCTGTGCGGAGAGGTCCGCGGGCTGAGCATTCTCGACGTCGGCTGCGGCAACGGGTATTTCGCGCGGGCGCTGGCGCGACGGGGCGCCCGTGTCACGGGCATCGACATTTCGCCGCGCATGGTCGAGCACGCGAAGCGGCAAGAGATGGACGAGCCGCTCGGCATCGAGTACCGCGTCCTCGATGCGGCGGCACTCCCGGACGGCTTCGCCCCGCGGTCGTTCGACATGGTGACCTCGTGCATGGCGCTGCAGGACATGCCCCGCGTCGACCAGGTGTTCCGGGGAGTCCACACTCTCCTGCGGCCCGGGCAGCGATTCGTCGCCTCGATCACCCACCCCTGCACGGATACGCCCTATCGCGAGTGGGAGCGAGACGAGAAGGGCGCGAAGCGATGGTTGTGCATCGATCGCTACTTCGAGCGCGGGGCGTTCGAATACGCGTGGAGCGGGTGGGGCCCGGACTTCGTGACCGAGGGATTTCGCGCGCCGCTGGAGGATTGGCTCGGGTGGATCCTCGGCGCCGGGTTCCAGCTTCGCGGCCTCAAGGAGCCCCGGCCGACCGACGAGGCGCTGCGTGCGCATCCGGATCTGGAGGATGCGGCGCGGGTGCCGTACTTCCTCTTCTTCGACCTGGTGCGCCCATCCGAAGGTGAGGGAATCGATCGGTGAACGAAGCCGAGCTCGCCGCGGGACTGCCGGCCACCCCGC
>DATIWU010000049.1:0-11190 GCA_035519195.1 Gemmatimonadales bacterium | reverse complement strand
ACTTCAGTCCCTCCCGCCGTGGACTACTTCTTCGCGTGTAGCTGACTCTGTTGCGCCAAATAGGCGATCACGTCATCAACCTGCTCATCGGTCAGACTCATGTCGGGCATCTGCGAGCCGTACTGCTTGCGCAGCGCCCGCGCCGTGGGGTCGTCGGGCGCACTGGGATTCTTGAGCCAGGCATGCAGCCATTCGGGGCTGCGACGGTCGGTGACCCCCACCAAGTCCGGACCGGTGGATTGCTGCCGTCCAAAGCTGTGGCAGCCGCGGCACTGGCGTGAATCCCACAAATGCTGGCCGCGAGCCGCCCTCATGGGGTCGACAGAGGTCGCTTGCGCGGCCAGCGGATTCGAACGTGCGATTGCCAGAGTCGCAACGACTGCGGTGAGCAGGACAGAACACGTACGCCGCATTTGAGTGCCTCCGCTGGTGAGTAACTGCCGAGAGGGAAACGTACGCGCTATTGCGGCGGCGAGCGAGCGGCAAAAAAAGGAGACCCCGGCTCGGTGCCGGGGCCTCTCCCGTGCGACTGTTTCTGGCTACTACAGCGGTTGGGGACGGAGCACCAAATCAACGCCCATCCACAGCTGCTTCCAGATGCCCATGCCGACGCCGAGCCCCAGGGCCATTTTCGAGATACCGTAGTGGCTCCAGAGGTCGTTGCCGGTCATGTACCAGCGGCCGCGCACACGGATTCCGCCCGCATCGTGCCACTCCTGGATCGCCACGGTCAGCGGCTGGTTGGTGCCGTGCAGGAACAGCGAGCCGACGGCGTTGGCGTGCACCGTGTCCCGGCCGCCGTGCTTGATGTCCTTCAGGCTGTCGATCGTGAAGGTGATCTGCGGATACTTGTCGGCCTCGAGTACTGTGCCGCGCGCGAACCCGTCACGCAGCTTCTCGCCGCTGATGAGCGCCGCCGCATCGACCGCGATCTTGCCATGCGCGCCGACCCAGGTCGACGTGTCGGGCGCGATGATCTCGCCGTGCACGGCTTCGGTGCACACCGGGCGCACCTTGTAGCGGGGGAACAGGGGTATGTGGATCGTGTCAGCATCGCTGTTGCCGGGGGGAAGCTTGATATCGGTGGCATCGACGCTCCACCCGGTTCCCGCGCTGCGGCCTTCTCCCGGAAGCCAGGACGGTTCCTCAGGACAGGTGGTCGCCCAGAGATGGTTGAGATGCGGATTGACCTGCCACCACGAGATGCTCGTCTTGGGATCGATCTCCAACTTCGCACCCAACGAGGGATGTCTTGCGGCTACTGTCGCTACCACGACCAGCGCACAGCCAATTAAGGCATACGGAACGTGACGGTGGCTCATATTGCCTCTCTCAGTTGACGAGAAACTACCTCTTCGCGTGGAGCTGACTCTGCTGCGCCAAATACGCAATGACGTCGTCCACCTGCGCATCGGTCAGGGACATGTCCGGCATCTGCGAGTTGTACTGCTTGCGCAACGCGCGCGCCGTAGGATCGTCAGGCGCACTGGGATTCCGGAGCCAGGCATGCAGCCACTCCGGGCTGCGACGGTCGGTGACCCCGATGAGGTCCGGTCCGGTGGACTGCTCCCGTCCAAAACTGTGACAGCCATCGCACTGACGCGATTCCCACAAATGCTGCCCACGACCCGCCTTCAGGGGATCGACATGGGTCGTTTGAGCGGCCAACGGATGCGAACGTACGACTGCCAGCACGACCATCAGCAGGAACGACGACGCAGGTCGCATAAGCCTCCCTGTTATGGAGAAGAACCGCAGAGTCCGCGGATTCGCCACAACAGTACGCAGTGAGAGCCGCGCTGTTACACTCGACGCGGGACTTAGAGCCAGAACCGGCTTGCAAGGCCGACGGTGCGCTCATCCTCAGGTACGGCGATACCGTCGAGCGAGGCGAACGTCACCACCCCGCGTGCCGAGTTCACAAGAAATACACTTTTCCCCACAAGAGCCTGCCGCGGCGCGTGTCGCTCTGTAACTGGCGTCAGTTCGAGCACGCGCGCGCGTCCGATTCCCGGCAGAATGCCCAGATCGAGCGCCGGCGTGTACAGCCCGTCCTGCTCCCACCAGAACACACTCCATACCGTGCCCTCGGCCACAAAATCCTCGTGCGTGACGAGCAGTGCATCGTCCGCTTCCGCGATCAGCGCTTCATCGGCCGCTTCGTCGAAGCAGTCGCGCAGGGTGGTCTTCTGACGATACGGCATGTGCGGTTGGGAGGCCGTGATGACGGCGGGAGCCGCGAGCGAAGGCAGCTCGCGCACCGTGACCGTAACCCGCCCGTCGCACACTTCGGCGCGCACGATGGCGTCTCCCATCGCTTGAAACGGCGTGACAAGCGCGCGCACATCCCGGGATGGTCGCGGAAGTTGCAGCTGTGCGATGGCGTGCTCGAGGCGGGCGAGGTGGCGCTCCATAAAAGGAATACGCTCGTCTCTGACCCGCAGCGTCTCGATCAGTCCCAAGCTCCCTTGTCGCATTGGTTTCCCTGGTCGGAAATGGCACCGCGAGAGGCCGCCAAGTCAAGCCGGGTATTGCGTGGCCGATCGCCGTTCCTACAGTAGGAGCCGTCCGTGACGCGCCTTCGACAGGAGCCGCCATGATAAGGAAAGCGTTGTTCGGTCCGCTGCTCGTCTCGCTCACGGTCGCGTGTTCGCACGCGCCGCCCGAAGACTTTACCCCCGATCCGGGGCTCATCGCCCGGATTCGCGACATCGATATCCGCACGGTCCAGGCACAGGCCTGCCCCGGCGGTCAGGTACAGGCCAGCTACGACGCCGTGCTCGACGACGGCACGCACCTGCCGTTCGTCCATTCGTATGACAAGAAACACCCGCCGCGGTTGCACATGGTCTTTCTCGACTTGTCGAGCCCGGACGCGAGCCCCAATCGCGACGGGAGTTGGACCACGGTGTCGAATCCGGTGGCCACGGTCTCGACGGGTTTTCGGCTGACGGCCACCCTGCGCGCCAAGCCAACGATCCAGCACACCATTTCCCTGGCACCCGACTATAGCTGCATGCCGCATGCGTTCGCGTTCAATGGCGAGCCCGGTCACGCCACGCAGGCGGGCGGGAATGGGCCAGACGTCGTCGTGCGTCTTGGGATCGCCCGATCGCCGTTTTACGATCGTCTGCTCGTAGTCGGGATCGAGGCTGGAACGGCGCTCCCGGTATACGCGCTGTACGACGGTAACTCGATCCCGCCGGCTGATTTTCTCGTCGTCGAATCGCGCGGTGGACGGGGTGGTGCGGGAAGCCCCGGCACCCGCGGGGGAAACGGCGTGGACGGTGTCGTGGGGTGTCCGGGTCAAGCCGGAGCACCGGGAGGAGATGGCGGCAATGGTGGACCTGGCGCTCCGGGCGGGCGCGGCGGCCGCATCACGATCGTCGTACCCGACGCGGAGCCGCTGCTTGCGGGCCTGGTAGAAGTTCGCAGCCCGGGTGGGTCGGGTGGACCGGGGGGCCCAGGCGGTTCCCCGGGAACCGGCGGACGGGGAGGGCCGGGCGCCGCCACACGCGACGGGACGCATTGCGCGGATGGCCAGGACGGCCCTGACGGCCGCAAGGGCGTGCAGGGTCCCACGGGCAGCGAGGGTCCGCACGGACCGCGGCACAACATCGTGACGGTCGCCGCGCGCGATGTGTTCGGCGGCGAGCTGCCGCCCGACCTGGCGGAATTGTTCGCGCAATCCCGGCGGCGTCCGCCCCGGCCGTGAGCCCCCCTTGATCCCTCTCCGCGATGCGGAGAGGGGGAAACGCTAGACGTTCACGGCGCGCATCGCGCCTTCCGGGTAGCGCGGTCCGGCCGCGACGCCCTGAGGGGCGGCGGCTTCGATTCGGCGCAGTTCATCCGCGGAGAGCGTGATGCCCTGCGCCGCGATGTTTTCCTCGAGATAGCGGCGCCGCTTCGTGCCGGGGATCGGCACGAGGTCGGGTCCTTGCGCCAGGACCCAGGCCAGCGCGAGCTGCCCGGGCGTGCAGCGTTTTTCGGCGGCAATGTCAGTGATCTTCTGGACGAGATCGAGATTCTTCTGAAAATTCTCGCCTTGAAATCGCGGATGGTTGCGGCGGTAATCGTCAGCCGGTAGATCCTCGAACCGTTTGAACCGACCGGTCAGGAAGCCGCGTCCGAGCGGGCTATAGGCCACGAACCCGATGCCGAGCTCGCGGCAGGTCGGAAGAATGTCTGTTTCAGGGTCACGACTCCAGAGCGAGTACTCGGTCTGCAGCGCGCTGATCGGATGAACCGCGTGCGCCCGGCGGATCGTAGCGGGCGCGGCCTCGGAGAGCCCCAGATAGCGGACTTTGCCCGCGCGCACCAGCTCGGCCATGGCTCCGACGGTGTCTTCGATCGGCACCTGCCGGTCGACGCGATGCTGATAATAGAGGTCGATATGATCCACGCCGAGGCGGCGCAACGAGGCATCGCACGCCGAGCGCACGTACTCGGGGCGTCCGTTCACACCGAGCCAGGCGCCGTCCGCGCCGCGGACGTTGCCGAACTTGGTGGCGAGGACGACCTGGCTGCGGCGGTCGCGAATGGCGCGCCCGACGAGCTCTTCATTCTTATATGGCCCGTACACGTCGGCTGTGTCGAGGAAATTGACGCCCAGCTCGAGCGCCCGATGCATCGTCGCGATAGACTCGGTATCGTCACGCCCCGCGTAGAAGTCCGACATTCCCATGCAGCCCAGGCCCTGCGCGGAGACCACGAGGCCCACTGTTCCGAGTTTCCGCTGTTCCATAGTGTTCCGGCTCCTTTGATCCTCGGGGGTGAGGATGTCTAGCCTCAAACCCGCCCAGCCGCTTGCCGGTTCCCCACGCCGGCGCGACGTCATCATCATCGGCGCCGGCCATAACGGACTGGTCTGCGCAGCCTACCTCGCCGCCGCCGGGCTCGACGTGCTGGTGCTCGAACGCCGCGAGGTCGTGGGCGGGGCGTGCGTGACGGAGGAGTTGTGGCCGGGGTTTCAGGTTTCGACGGCGGCCTACGTCAACAGCCTGCTCAGGCCGGAAATCATTCGGGACCTGGAGCTCGCGCGGCACGGGTTCGTGATGCTGCCGCGTGATCCGTCGTCGTTCACGCCGTTTCCCGACGGCCGG
Organism: Gemmatimonadales bacterium; assembly: GCA_035519195.1. GTDB lineage: Bacteria > Gemmatimonadota > Gemmatimonadetes > Gemmatimonadales > GWC2-71-9 > AG25. The sequence continues at coordinate 6,088 of DATIWU010000049.1, read as the reverse complement.
TACTTGCTCATGGGGCCCGATCGCGATCTCACCACGCGCGAGATCGCGAAATTTTCGCAATCCGATGCGCTCGCCCTGCCGCGGTATGAGGCGATGCTCGAGCGCGTGGCACGGGTCATTGAGCCGCTGCTGCTCGAGACGCCGCCCAATCCGTTTGCTCCCGGCCTCCATGACCTCGCGAAGCTCGCGTCACTCGCCTGGCGGTTCTCGCGCCTGGGACGGCACGGCCCGGAGGCGATCGAAATTCTCACTGGTGCCGCGCGCCCGATTCTCGATCGCTGGTTCGAGTCGGAGGAATTGAAGGCGACGCTTGCCACGGATGCCATCATCGGCGCCATGGCATCGCCCAGCACCCCCGGCACGGCGTACGTGCTGTTTCACCACGTCATGGGTGAATGCAACGGCGTGCGTGGTGTTTGGGGATACGTGCGGGGGGGGATGGGCGGTCTAGCGGAAGCGCTGGCCCGAGCGGCGCGGGAACGCGGTACCGAGATTCGCGTCACCCATTCCGTCGCTCGCATTCAGGTACGCCAGGGTCGCGCCACGGGAGTCGTGCTCGAAGATGGGACGGAGCTCGCGGCCCGCATCGTGATCTCGAACGCCGATCCGCAGGTCACGTTTCTCGGCCTTACCGAGGCGGCGGCGCTCCCGGAGGAATTTCTCGATCGCGTGCGGCACATCGATTACTCCAGCGCATCGCTCAAGATCAACGTGGCGCTTTCCGAGCTGCCGGATTTTGTCGCGCTGCCGGGGACCCGCGCGGGCCCGCACCACCGGGGCACGATTCACATTGCTCCCACCCTCGAGTACATGGAGCACGCGTTCGACGATGCCAAGTACGGGCGCACTTCGGCGCGGCCGATCCTCGAATGCACCATTCCCAGCGTGGTCGATCCGTCGGTCGCGCCTCCCGGACGGCACCTGATGTCCTGCTTCGTCCAGTACGCGCCCTACACCCTCCGCGACGGGAGCTGGGACGAGCACCGGGAGGCGTTTGCCGACCGGTGTCTCGGTCTCCTGGCCGAGTATGCCCCGAACGTCCGGCGCGCGGTGATCGAGCGCCAGGTGCTGTCGCCGCCCGATCTCGAGCGCCGCTACGGGCTGACGGGGGGCAACATCTTTCAGGGGGCCATGACGCTGAACCAGATGTTCTTCCTCCGGCCGGCTCCCGGGTATGCGGATTACCGCACCCCGCTCCGCGGGCTGTATCTCTGCGGCGCCGCGACGCATCCGGGAGGCGGCGTGATGGGCGCCTGCGGGTACAACGCCGCCCGCGAAGTGCTTTCCGACGTGCGGAAACGGCGAGTGTAGATTTCCCTCCCCTATCGCTTCCCGAGCTGGTGGATGGTTTCGCCCAAGAGCCTCATTGCGCCGTTCCTGCTGCTGCCCATCGTCGCCGCCGCGCAGACCAATCTCGAGCGGATCGTGAACGACGCCTACACCCGCTCGCACGACTACGACCTCGTGCACCAGCTGATCGAGGTGCGCGACTTCAACTGGGATTCGACATCGTTCAACGGTCGCGTCATGACCACGCTCGTGGCGCTCCGCCCCGGACTCGATTCGATCATTCTCGACTGCGGAAAATTGCTGAGAATCGATCGCGTGACGGCCGTGGGGGGAGGCGCCAAGGGCGCCGCGCTCCGCTTCACCCGTCACGGCGACACACTCGTGGTCTATCCGGCCCGCCCCCTCGCGTTCCGTGACACGACACGATTCCTCACCGAGTATGGCGGCAAGGTCGACAACGGACGAGGACTGACGTTCATCGCTCCGGAAGGACTGCCGCACCGGCCCCAGCAGATCTGGAGCCAGGGCGAAGACATGAACAGCCACTACTGGTTTCCGACCTACGACTTCCCGAACGACAAGATGACGTGGGAGCTGAACGCGACCGTGCCGGCGGCGTACACGGTGGTCTCGAATGGCCGCGAGGTGTCGGACAGGAAGAACGCGGACGGGACGCATACCGCTGTTTGGCGCCAGGATCTGCCCGCCTCGACGTATCTCGTGTCCCTCATTGTGGCTCCGCTCGCGCGGCTGACCGATGCATGGCACGGGATTCCGGTGAAGTACTTCGTGTACCACGAGGACTCGAGTATCGCGCGCCGCGTATTCTCCATGACGCCGGACATGATCGACGTCTATTCCCGGCTCACCGGAGTCGACTATCCGTGGGCGCAGTACGCGCAGACCACCGTGGCGGACTTCTTCGGCGGCATGGAGAACGTGAGCGCCACGACGCTCGTCGACTGGTTGCCGGATGCCCGCGCCTACCAGGATCGTCCATGGTATCAATGGATCCTGATTCCGCACGAGCTGGCCCATCAGTGGTTCGGGGATTACACGACGACCGAGAACTGGGCGAACTTCTGGCTCAACGAAGGGTTCGCGGAATTCATGCCCGGACAGTACTGGCGCGGGAAGCTCGGGCCCCAGGCCGCGGACGATTACTACATCGAAGAGTACGAGCACTTCCTGCAGATCGATCAGCGCCGCAGAATGCCGCTCGCGGCGAAGGCGTCGAACAATATCTATCCCAAAGGCGCACTGGTGCTGCGGATGCTCGAGCGCCTGCTCGGCCCGGACCGGTTCTGGGCGTCGCTGCACACCTATCTCACGCGCCACGCCCTCGGCAATGCGACGAGTGACGATCTGCGCCAGGCGGTGCTCGACGCCACCGGAGAAAACCTCGACTGGTTCTGGAGCGAGTGGGTGTACCAGGCGGGGTACCCGGAGCTGACCGTCACCGCGGCGTACGATGCCGGGGGACGGGCCGTCACCCTGACGGTGACGCAGACACAACCGGACAGCGCGCGCGCCGATTCGACCGGACTGCGGTACGGCACGCCTCAGGTGTTCCGGATGCCCCTCGCGATTCGCGTCGGCATGGCGAAGGGCGAGGTCGTCCAGCGAGTCACGCTCGACCAGCGCTCGCAAGCGTTCACGATTCCCGGGATCACGTCGCCGCCGACCATGATCATCTTCGATGACGGGAACGCGGTGCTGAAGCGGCTCACGTTCGACGAGCCGACCGCCTGGCTCGCGACGCAGCTCGAGCGTGATGACGATCTGTGGAACCGGTTCTGGGTGATCGGCCAGCTCGCCCAGCGCCCCACCGACTCGCTCGCCGGGCGCGCGCTCGCGCGTGCGGCCACGGGAGCGGACTACTATCTCACCCGCGCGCAGGCCGCCGAGGCGCTCGGGCGCTTCGCCGACGCGGTCGCGCGTCCCGCCCTCGAGACGGCGGCGTCCGACACGTCGTCGTCGGTGCGACAGTCCGCGCTGCTCGGCCTGACGGAGCTGGGCGGGGATCGCACCGCCGCGATCGCGCGCGGCGCGTTCCGGAAGGATTCGAGCTACGAGGTCCGCGGCGCGGCGGTCGCCGCGCTCGCGATCACGGACCCCGACGCACGCGACAGCACGCTCAGGGCCGCGCTCGCCACACCATCGTATCGTGACGAAATCCGCAACGCCGCGCTGCGCGTGATCATCCAGCTGAACGACACGGGGTACATCGGTCTCTTGGAGTCCATGCTGGGCGAGTATGAGAACGCGGCCCATGGGCTCGCCGTGCTCGCGAACCGCGGCAGCGCGACCGCGTTGCAGGTCCTCACACGGCACCTGGACGACGAACGTCCCGCCGCCCGGCGCTACGTACTCGATGCGTTCCGCTCGACGCTCGCCCCGGACCAGGCCTTGCGAGAGCTCCGGGCCGCGCAGGACAAGCTGCGCTACGCCGACACACGCAAGCGCGCCGCGATCGTGGTGCAGCAGCTCGAGCGAAAGGCCGGCGGCTGACCTCCGCGACGCTGTCCACCGGCGCCGATGTCCGTGCCATCGTCGCGCGGCAGCGGGCGTCCCACGCGCAGAGTCCGAGGACCGTAACCGAGCGCCTCGACCTGCTCGCACGGTTGGGAAGCGCGCTCGCGGCGCGGCGCGGCGAGTTTGCCGCGGCATTGCACGCGGATTTTGCCAAGCCGGCGACCGAAGTGGAAATCACGGAGGTTCAGCCGGTCCTGCGGGAGATCCGCTACGTCCGCCGCCGGCTCCGCCACTGGGCACGGCCTGAACGCGTGCCGACGCCTGCGCTGCTCATCGGGACGCAGAGCGAAATCCGCCGCGAGCCCAAGGGCGTCGTGCTGGTGCTCGCCCCGTGGAACTACCCCGTCTACCTGGCCCTCATGCCCGTGGTGGCCGCTCTGGCGGCGGGCAACCGTGTGGTGCTCAAACCGTCGGAGCGGGTCCCGCACACGAGCGCCGCGCTCGTGCGGCTGGCCGAGAGCTCGATCGATGCCACGGACCTGTCAGTCGTGCAGGGCGACGCCGAGTTCGCGTCCCGGCTGCTCGACCTGCCGTTCGACCACATTTTCTTTACGGGCAGCGCGCGCACGGCGCGGAAGATCCTGGCTCGCGCCGCCGACCGGCTCATTCCGGTGACCCTCGAGCTCGGGGGCAAGTCGCCCGCCATTCTCGACCCGACCGCATCGGTTACCGATGCCGCCGAGCGGATCGTGTGGGGCAAGTTCCTGAACGCCGGCCAGACATGCGTGGCTCCGGATTACGTGTGGGTGCCCGAGTCCGTCCTCCCGGCGTTTCTCGAGGCCGCGCGCACGACCCTGGTCCGCTTCTACGGCACGGACGACGCGGCCCACGCGGGCTGCGCCGACTACTGCGGCCTCGTAGACGAAGCCGCACAGCAACGACTCGTCCAGTTGCTCGATGACGCGGTGCGCCGGGGGGCGCGCATCGAGACCGGTGGCGCAACGAGGAATGGTCGCCTCGCGCCGACCATCCTGTCCCGCGTCCCGCACGATGCGGGGCTGACGCGGGAAGAGATCTTCGGGCCGATCCTCCCGGTGCTGGCCTATCGCGATCTCGACGACGTGCTACGCTCGATTTCGGCACAGGGCAAGCCCCTCGCGCTGTATTTGTTCAGTGAAGACCGGCACTGGATCGAGCGCGTGCTGTCCGGAACACAATCGGGCGGCGTGGTCGTGAACAACGTGGTCGTGCACCTCGGCAATCCGTACCTGCCGTTTGGCGGGATCGGGGACAGCGGAATGGGACAGTATCACGGGCGGTTCGGGTTCGACACCTTCTCGCATCACCGCGCCGTGCTACGCCAGGGATCGCCTTACCTGCTGCGGCTGTTTCACCCACCCTACGGCCGGAGGACAGAACGCGTGCTGCGGTTCGTCGATCGGCTGCTGTCTTGAACCGCGCGTATTGGCGGCTCGCCCGGACGCCGCGCTACAGCCTGCTGTTCGCCCTCCCCCTGCTCATTGCGTATCAGGTCCTCGTCGCCTTCGAACCCGCGACGCCGCACGGGCTGGTACGGAACGGGGCGGACGTGATGCTCGAGACCGTGTTCATCGCGCTGGCCGGCAATTATGGACCGCTCGCATTCATGGTCGTGCTCGTGGGCATCGGGCTGTGGCTCGTGATCCGTGATGTGCGGCGCCATCCGGGCGGATTGCGGGCCGGCGTGTTCGCGGGCATGCTGATCGAAGCGCTCGGCCTCGCAGCGGTGTTTGGATTTATCGTCGGCAGCCTGACGACCCGGGTCGTCGAGTCCACGATGCTGCTGCATTTTTTTCAGGTCGAACGCTTGAGCTGGCCGACACGGCTCATGCTGTCCGTGGGGGCGGGGCTGTATGAGGAGCTGTTGTTCCGCGTGGTCCTCGTGGCGGGACTGGCCTGGATGGCGCGGGTGGTGTTCGGTTGGCGCGATACACCGGCCGCGGTCTGGGCCGTACTGCTCGGCGCGGCGATCTTCTCAGTGGTCCACTACATCGGGCCGTACGGCGATCGCGTGACGCTGTATTCGTTCGTGTTTCGGATGATCGCGGGGATGTTCTTCAGCGCGCTGTACTTACTACGAGGATTTGGGATCACCGCCTGGACGCATTCCCTGTATGACGCCATGCTCTTGGTGATGTGAGAAGTTCAGTTGCCGATTGGGCGTTGCCGGATACGGCGACGCTTCTTATTTCCCTCCCCTATCCACCACGTAGATGTTTCTCTGTGCCGTCGGCATCATCACCAGGTCGATGATGTTCACGTGCGGCGGCAGATTCACGACGTA
>DATIWU010000048.1:0-11353 GCA_035519195.1 Gemmatimonadales bacterium | reverse complement strand
ACCGTCGGGCGCAGGGTGAAGGAGAAGATCGTGGCCTCGAGCGCCGACCAGAGCAGAATGAACAGGAACGCGAGCCAGGGCACGCCGGGCTGGAAGTACTGCCGCGTGGCCCAGTCGAGTAGCGCGAGCGGCCGCGTGAAGATGAACTTGAGGAGCTTGGCGGCGAGTCCACCCGCGAACTTTAGCAGGTTCCACACCCAGCCCAGCATCACCACGCCGAACCGCACCAGACCGGCCCAGTAGAACCAGACCATGCGGCCCGCATCCCACCACGACATCAGCAACGCCGTGAGGAAGGTGCCGCGTCCGGAGCGGAACGGGAGCGTGTAGAGCGACGCCATGGTGCACCACATGCCGGCAATCAGGAGCGAGGCCGGCAGGAGCAGCAACACGGCCTTGAGCGTCACCATCCACGCGGTGTCGCCGGTAACGGTGTAGCCGAGCACAAGCCGCTCCCAATCGAGAATCCAGCTGAAACCGGACGTGAGGAACTCGAAGGTCGAGCGCCACTGCTCAGGCAGGGCTTGCTGCAGCGCGAACATAGTTCTCCTCCGTGGAGGACTTCGCCGATCCTCGCCAGCGAGGGGCGCACTCAGGTCGAGGAGGGTGCAAACGAGCCCGCATCATAGGAACGATCGACGTGCCGGCGGGTGACACACATCACGCAACCTCGATGTCTTGCGCGTTCTCGTTGGTAGCGCTACACATGCGTCCATGCCGGATGACACTCCCAAGCGCCTCATCGTCGTGGGCGATCGTGTGTTGATCACCCCAGAGCAAGGTGAAGAGCGCACCAACGTTGGTCTGTATCTGCCGGCCACGGCGGTCGAGGGCCGTCAGGTGCAGGGCGGCCGCATCGTCGCGACGGGACCGGGCACGCCGGTCACCGAGCCGGCGAACATGGACGAAGAGCCGTGGAAGATTCACACGCCCGAAGTCCGCTATCTCCCGATGCAGGCCGAGATCGGTGACTACGCGCTGTTCTTCCGGAAGGCGGCGGTCGAGCTCACCTTCGAGCACAAGACCTATCTCGTCGTTCCCCAGGCGGCGATTCTCGTGCTGGTGCGGGATAACGCGCCACGTCCCGAATAGCGGTCTGGCAACCCGATGGGAGAGTGCACAACGTTATGATCATGGCTGAAGCGACGTGGGCGCGGAGCCGCGGCGATCGCGGCGAGAAGGAAGGCCTGCGGCGCGGCGCATGGTACCGCGTGGTGGAAGACACCGGGAAACCGTGGGTGGTCCTCGATGTCCACCGCGTCGAAGTCCGCGTGCCGCGCGCCGATCTCGAGCTGCGCCGCGAGCCACCCAAGGCCTGGAGCGTGGTACACGAGCCCCATCTCGTGTGCCCGGGCTGCCACCAGCGACGTCACGTCTCCGGAAAGCCCGCCGAGGTGAAATGCGTCGAGTGCGGCAGGAATTATGCGGTCGACTGGGAGGACAACGCGTGACGCGCTGAAAAGAGGCCAGCCGCAGGAAAACGACCCCGCTTCGTGGCGGGGTTTGTTGTTCTTGGGTGGATGACTGGTGGCCTCATGACCGCCCGGGCGGTCCTGGCACGACACTTCGGGTATGGCGGGTTGCGATCGTCGCAGGTGAAGGTGCTGGGCCCGCTCCTCGCCGGGTGCAACGTTCTCGCGGTGCTGCCCACCGGGGCGGGGAAGTCCGTGTGCTATCAGCTCCCGGCACTCATGCTGCACGGCCTCACGCTGGTCGTCTCACCGCTCATTGCCCTCATGCAGGATCAGGTGTCGGCGCTCGCGCGGCGCGGGATTCGCGCGGCCTACCTGAACAGCACGCTCGAGCCGGCCGAGCAGCGTCGCGTGCTGGCGGACGCGCACGCGGGCAGGGTCACGCTGCTGTACTGCGCGCCTGAGCGACTCGACACGTTGGCCCGGGAGTTCCGGGCGCGCAACCTGAGACCCAGTCTGCTCGCCGTGGACGAGGCGCATTGCATTCTCGAATGGGGAAACGAGTTTCGTCCCGCCTACCGTCAGCTCGGCGGGCACCGCTATCTCCTGGGCGATCCGCTCACCATCGCGCTCACCGGTACGGCGACGCACGCCGCGCGCGCGGAAATCACGCGCGTGCTGCGCATCCCCGACGCTCGGGTCGTAGTGGAGTCGTTCGATCGCCCGAACCTCCGCTTTGTGGTGCGGCGGATCCGGGACGATCGAGAGCGGTTCGCGGTCATCCGGGCGCTCATCCGAAGCTCCGACGGCTCCGTGATCATCTACGCGCCCACTCAGCGCCTTACGGAGCTCGTTGCCAGAGCGCTGTTGCGCGTCAACGTGCGTGCCGCTCCGTACCACGCCGGGCTCACGATCGAGACCCGTCGCCAAACGCTGCTCGATTTTCTGGGGGACCCCCTCAGCGTGGTGGTGGCAACGACCGCGTTCGGGATGGGCATCGACAAGCCCACCGTGCGCCGTGTGGTGCATTGGGGGCCATCACGGACGCTCGAGGCGTACTACCAGGAAGCCGGCCGCGCGGGACGCGATGGCAACGCCGCCGAATGCGTGCTGTTATGGAACCCCGACGACCTCGAGTGGAGCGGCTCCAATGCACCGATGCGGCGCTACGTCGAACGGCGGTCGTGCCGGAGGCGCGCGCTGCTCGAACATCTGGGTGAGCGGCTCGTCACCTGCGCCGGGTGTGATGTCTGCGCCTAGGATTACTCCCTCGAGCCGCTTGAGGCGCTTGGGCTTAAGAGCGATCGCCCCAGGGCTCACGACGCCATACGCTCGCCATGTCCAGTGCCCAATTGACGCACGGCGTCATCCGGGTAGGTTCCTGCTCTATGCCTCAGGGCTAGAGGCCCAGGCCTCTAGGGTGCGGAATCCGTTACCCTACGTAAACTTAGCTCGATACTCCGAAAGGCCTCACCATGGCTGGCCGCAATTTTCTTTTCGTACCCGGTCCGACCAATGTGCCCGACCGGATCCTCCGCGCCATGCACCGCGCGATGGAGGACCACCGTTCTTCGGCTTTCCCGGAGCTTCCCAATACCCTGTTTCGTGACCTGAAAAAGCTGTTCAAAACCACGACGGGACAGGCATTCATCTTCCCCGCGAGCGGCACGGGCGCCTGGGAGGCTGCGCTCGCGAACACGCTGTCGCCCGGGGATCGCGTCATCGCCCCCCGGTACGGACAATTCAGCCATCTCTGGATCGAGCTCGCGAAGCGCCTGGGGGTTCGGGTGGACGTGCTGGAGGTCGAATGGGGCGAGGGGGCACCGCTCGACCGCATCGAAGAGATGCTGGCGGCCGACAAACAGCACGAAATCAAAGGCGTCCTGATCGTCCACAACGAGACCGCCACGGGGGTGACGAGCGACGTGGCCGGTGTCCGACGCGTGCTCGATGCCACGCGGCATCCGGCGCTGCTCTATGTCGATGGTGTGAGCTCGATCGGCAGCATCGATTTCCGCATGGACGAATGGAAGGTCGACCTCGCGGTCACGGGCTCCCAGAAGGGACTGATGCTCCCCGCCGGCTTGGGCATTCTCGCCGCCAGCCAGAAGGCGCTCGCCGCGCGGGAGCAAGCCAAGCTGCCCCGCGCCTTTTTCGACCTGGGCGACATGGTGCGGTCGAACGCCACCGGCTATTTCCCCTATACACCGGCCGTGTTGATGCTGTATGGGCTGCGCGAATCGCTCGACATCCTGGGGGAGGAAGGGCTGGACCGGGTCTTTGCGCGCCACCAGCGGCTCGCCGAGGGTGTTCGCTCCGCCATCCGCGCCTGGGGGCTCAAACTGTGCGCCAAGGCCCCGAAATGGTACTCGAACACGGTGAGCGCGATCATGGTGCCGGATGGAATCGACGCCGCGCAGGTGATCGACGTCGCGTTTCGGCGTTACAATCTGGCGCTCGGCGCCGGGCTTGGGCGTATGGCCGGCAAGCTCTACCGTATCGGCCACATGGGCGACTTGAACGAGTTGATGCTGCTCGGCGCGCTGTCCGGCGCGGAGATGTCGATGCGGGATGTGGGGATCCAGGTGACCCCGGGATCCGGGGTCGCCGCCGCGCAGGAGTACTGGCGCAGCACCGCGGCACCACTCTCGTCTCGTCCGACCGCGACGCAGTCGCCCGACACGCAGCCAACAGAGGGAGGGGCGGGCAAGAAACAGCCGCAGGCGGCAGTCACCACATGAGTCTGGTCCGGCACGAGCCGGCGACTCCACGGCTGCAGCGCAGCGAGCTCGCCGTCCCTGGCTCTCAAGCCCCGCTGTTCCCCAAAGCGCTCGAGGGCGACGCCGACTATGTCTTCCTCGATCTCGAGGACGCGGTCGCCCCTGCCGACAAGGAACAGGCCCGGAAGAATGTCATCGGCGCCCTGCTTGAGTACGACTGGCGGGAGCGCGGCAAGACGATTTCGGTGCGCGTGAACGGCATCGACACGCACTATTTCTACCGTGACATCGTGGAGGTGGTCGAGCAGGCGGGCCAGCGGCTCGACACGGTGCTCGTCCCCAAAGTGGGCACGGCCTCGGACGTGTATCTCACGGACGCGCTGCTCACCCAGATCGAAGCCGCGCGCGGCATCACGCACCGGATCGGGATCGAGGTCTTGATCGAGACCGCGCTCGGGATGGCGAACGTCGAGGCGATCGCGCAATCCTCGCCGCGGCTCGAAGCGATGCATTTCGGGGTCGCGGATTTCGCCGCCAGCATGCGCGCGCGCACGGTGAGCATCGGGGGACTCAATCCCGCCTACCCCGGTGACCAGTGGCACGCGGCCCTATCCCGCATGATCACGGCGAGTCGAGCCTACGGGCTCCGCCCGCTCGATGGGCCGTTCGGCGATTTCAAGGATCCCGACGGCTATCTCGCATCCGCGCGGCGCGCTGCCGCGCTGGGCTGCGAGGGCAAATGGGCCATCCATCCCTCGCAGATCGCGCTGGCCAATGAGATTTTCACTCCGCCGCCGGCGGAGGTCGAGCGGGCGCAGCGGATCCTGCGAGCGCTCGAGGAGGCCGCCCGGGCGGGCCGCGGGGCCGCACAGCTCGACGGCCGCATGATCGATGCGGCGTCCGCCCGCATGGCCCACAACATCGTCCAAATCGCCGCGGCGATCGAGGCAAAGTCTTTCGCCACTTCCCGAATCTGACCACATGGACATCCACGAATATCAAGCAAAGGAGCTCCTCGCCGGATTCGGCCTCCCCGTCCCTCGGGGCGGCGTCGCCTACTCGGCCGAGCAAGCCGTCTACCGCGCCGCCGAAATCGGCGGCGATCGCTGGGTCGTGAAGGCGCAGATCCACGCCGGCGCGCGCGGCAAGGCCGGCGGGATCAGGCTGTGCACCAGCGACGTGGAGGTGCGCCAGGCCGCGAGAGAGCTGCTCGGCTCGACGCTCGTGACCGTCCAGACAGGGTCGGACGGCCTTCCCGTCCACCGCGTGCTCGTGGAGCAGGCAGTGCCGGTGGACCGTGAGGCCTACGTGGGGCTCGTCCTCGATCGCAAGCGCGAACGCATCGTCGTGGTCGCGCACCCGCACGGCGGGATGGAAATCGAGGAGATCGCGCAGCGCGAGCCCGAGGCGATCCTGCGCGAGGTGATCGAGCCCGCCGTGGGCATGCAGCCGTTCCAGGCACGCGAGCTCGCGTTCGGGATCGGCATTCCGCCGGGGCAGGTGAACCAGGCGGTCGCGGCCATTCTCGGCGCCTATCGCGCGTTCCGCGATCTCGACGCCACCATGGTCGAGATCAACCCGCTGGTCGTCACCAAAGCGGGCCACGTGCTCGTGCTCGACGTCAAGATGAGCTTCGATGACAACGCGCTGTTCCGCCGGCCCAATGTCGCGGAGCTGCGGGACTACGCGCAGGAGGACCCGCGCGAAGCCGAAGCGGCGGAGCACGGCTTGAACTATGTCGGGCTGGACGGCGATATCGGCTGCATCATCAACGGCGCCGGGCTCGCGATGGCCACGATGGACATGATCAAGCATGCCGGCGGGGAGCCGGCCAACTTTCTCGACATCGGCGGCGGCGCCTCGCCGGATCGCGTGGCCATCGCCTTCCGCCTCGTGCTGTCGGACGCCAACGTGCGCGCCATTCTCGTGAACGTGTTCGCCGGCATCAACCGCTGCGACTGGGTGGCGCAGGGCGTGATCCAGGCCGTGCGCGAAAACGACGTCCGCGTGCCGCTCGTGGTGCGGCTCGCGGGAACCAACGTGGAAGAGGGCAAACGCATGCTGCGAGACAGCGGACTGCCGATCATCACCGCCGACACCCTGGCCCAGGCGGCCGAACGGGTCGTGCAGGCGCGCGACAAGGCGAGAGCCGCGTGAGCATTCTGCTCGACGAACGCACCCGCGTCATCATCCAGGGGTTCACGGGCGACAAGGGCACGTTCCACGCCAAGGAAATGATCGCCTACGGCACCAACGTCGTGGGCGGCGTCACCCCCGGGAAGGGCGAATCCACCCACCTGGGCAAGCCCGTCTTCAATACGGTCAAGGAAGCCGTCGAGGCGACCAACGCCACGGCGACGCTGATTCTCGTTCCCGCTCCGTACTGCGCCGACGCGATCATGGAGGCGGCGGACGCAGGCATCCGGCTGATCGTGACGATCACCGACGGCGTGCCGGCGCAGGACATGATGCAGGTCAAGCGCTACCTGTACCGCTATCCCAAGGAACGGCGGTCGATCATGGTCGGTCCCAACGGCGCCGGTGTGATCAGCGCGGGCAAGGCGATGATGGGCATCATGCCGGGGCATATCTATGCGCCGGGGCCGGTCGGGCTCGTCACCCGTTCCGGGACGTTGGGGTACGAGGCCGCGGCCCAGATGAACGCGCTGGGCATCGGGCAAACCACGAGCGTCGGCATCGGGGGCGATCCGATCAACGGCAGCTCGTTCGTGGATCATCTGGCGCTGTTCGAGAAGGATCCCGAGACGGAAGCCGTCATGATCATCGGGGAAATCGGCGGCCCGCAGGAAGCCGATGCGGCGATGTTCGTGAAGCACAACATGTCGAAACCGGTCATCGGCTACGTTGCCGGCCTGACCGCGCCCAAGGGTCGCCGCATGGGACACGCGGGGGCGATCATTTCCGCGTTCGGCGACACGGCCGCCGAGAAGGCGGAAATCATGCGCTCCGCGGGCCTCATCGTGGCCGCGAGCCCCGCCGAGCTTGGCTCGACCATGAAGGAGGTCCTGGCGCGCAAGCGGTCGCGGCGGGTGATGGTCCCGCAGTGAGCGCGAGGCCCCGCGTGGTGGTCACACGGCGGCTTCCCTCCGCCGTGGAAACCGTGCTCGTCCGCGAGTGGGACGCGACGCTCAACACCGACGATCGTCCACTCGACGCGGCGGGCTTGAAGCAGGCGCTCGGCGCCTGCGACGCGCTGCTGTGCACCGTCACCGACCGGATCACCGCCGACGTCCTTGCCGTGCAGCCGCTCGCGGCGCGTATCCTCGCCAACTTCGGCGTCGGATTCAATCACATCGATCTCGCCGCGGCGAAGGCGCGCAATCTCGTCGTGACCAACACGCCCGATGTGCTGACGGAAGACACGGCGGACGATGCCGTCATGCTCATGCTCATGGTGGCGCGGCGCGCGGGCGAGGGAGAGCGTCACGTCCGCTCCCGATCCTGGACCGGTTGGCGGCCGACGCATATGCTCGGGACCAAGGTGTCGGGAAAAACCCTGGGCCTCGTCGGGATGGGACGGATCGCCCGGGCGGTGGCACACCGCGCGCACTTCGGTTTCGGCATGCGGATTGTGTTTCACGATCCGTATCCGCCTCCCGCCGAGCTCGTGAAGCAGCTCGGGGCGGAATCGCGCGGCTCGGTGGACGACGTGGTGCGGGAGGCCGATTTCGTGTCACTGCACTGCCCGGCAACTCCCGAGACGCGTCATCTGATCGACGCGCGACGGCTGTCGCTGATGCAGCGCGGAGCATTCCTGATCAATACGGCGCGTGGCGATGTGGTCGATGAGGGCGCCCTCGTCGCGGCGTTGAAGGCCGGTACCATCAGAGGCGCGGCGCTCGACGTGTATGAGCGCGAGCCGACGGTCACACCCGAGCTGCTGACGATGGAGAACGTCGTGTTGTTGCCGCACCTGGGCAGCGCCACCGAGGAGACGCGTGTAGCCATGGGCCTGCGAACGATCGAAAATCTCCGCGCGTTCTTCGCCGGCAGGCCGCCCGTGGACCGCGTCGCGTGACGCTGACGGTGGCCGACCTGCGGGAGGGAGCGGGCGCGAAACTCGGCACCGGTGCGGGCTCGGCGGGCGTGCTCCGCTCGAAGGAATACGTCGAGGGGATCGCGGACCTGCTGCGCTCGCTGCTGCTCGACGTGATCCGTGCCCATCAGCCCGATATCGTCCCCGTGCTCGAGGGCGTGAAGCGTGACGTCGAGCCGAGCCCCGAAGTCGTGGCCCGCGTCATCCAGGCACAGGGGATCTGGTTTCAGCTGCTGTCGGTCGCCGAGCAGAACAGCGCCATGCGCGAGCGCCGCCGCGCGGAGATTGATCGCGGGTATGCCCAGCTCCGCGGCACGTTCGCCAACGTCGTCACGAGTGCGTCGCAGTCGCGCATTCCCGCAGACGAGATTCGCGCCGTGCTCGCGACGCTGCGGGTCGAGCCGGTGATCACGGCGCATCCCACCGAGGCCAAGCGCGTTACCGTGCTCGAGCGCCATCGCGGCATCTACCTGCGACTGCTCGAGCTCGAAAATCCCCGTTGGACGCCGCGTGAGCGCGACGGGATCATCGCCGAGCTGCGCAACGATATCGAGATCCTCTGGCTAACCGGCGAGCTCCGGCTCGAGAAGCCCACCGTGTCGCAGGAGCTCGCCTGGGGTCACTATTTCGTCAACGAGAACCTGTTCGAGGTCGTCCCTGAGCTGTTGCACAAGCTCGAGACAGCGCTCGAGCAGGGCTATCCCGAAGAGTCGTTCGAGGTCGGACCTTTTTTCCAGGTGGGATCGTGGATCGGTGGCGATCGTGACGGCAATCCGTTCGTCACGAACGAGGTGACGTGGGAAACTCTGAATGAGAACCGCCTCACGAGTCTGAGGCGCTACCGCCAACGGCTGATGGATCTCGTTCGCGCGCTCAGCATCTCGGAGCGGACAATCGTCAAACCCCTCTCCGCCACGTTCCGCGGCGCCCTGGAAAGCGAGCTCGCGGCGAGCGGCCAGAGCGAGCGGATCATGGCGCGCAATCCGGGGGAGGTATTCCGCCAGTATCTCGCCTGTATGCTGCGCCGCCTCGACGTCACGATCGAGTACGCCACGCGAGGCATGACGGCCCCGCGTGACATCGGCTACGCCACGGCCGATGAATTAGTGGCCGATCTGCGCCTCCTGGAGCAGGGTCTCGCGGACGTGCAGTGCGGTGATCTCGCGGTGCTCCGGGTGCGGCCCGTGCGTCGCGAAGTGGAGGTATTCCGGTTCAGCACGTTCCGGCTCGACGTGCGCGAGAATACCGTGCGCGTGAACGAAGCAGTGCGGGAGCTCTGGAAGTACCGCACAGGCGAGACCGATCCGCCGCCGCCCGACAGCGCCGAGTGGCGCGTCTGGCTCCAGGCGGAGCTGGCGCGCCCCTTGAAGTCCGGGCACATGCCGGCGCAGCTGCCCGCCGCGGCCGCCGATACGCTTGGCATGCTGCGCCTCGTTCACGATGTGCGCAGCCAGGTCGATCGCGCCGCGATCGGCACGTTTATCCTCAGCATGACGCATTCCGTGGAGGACGTCCTCGGCTGCTACCTGCTTGCCAAGGAAGCGGGCCTGTTCGCGGATGCCCCGGGCGTGGAAAGCTGCACGCTACCCATTGTGCCGCTGTTCGAATCGATCGAGGACCTGCGCCGCGCCCCGGAGATGATGCGCGATCTGCTGCAGATCCCGCTGGTGCGCCGCAGCGTGCGGGCGTACGGCTCCGCAAGCGGCGCAACGGCCGCCCATGAAGTCATGATCGGCTACTCGGACTCGAACAAGGACGGCGGGTTCCTCACGTCCAACTGGGAGCTGTCCAAGACCCAGCTCAAACTCACCCGGCTGGGGCGCGAGTGCGGCGTGCCGATCACGTTCTTCCACGGCCGCGGTGGCTCGGTGAGTCGCGGCGGGGCGCCGACGGGCCGCGCCATCGCCGCTCAGCCGGCGGGATCGATCCAGGGGAGGCTCAGGCTCACCGAACAGGGAGAAGTGGTCTCCTTCAAATATGCGAACCGCGGCACGGCTGCCTATCAGATCGAGCTGCTCGCGGCAAGCGTGCTCGAGCACTCGCTGAGCTCCGAGCGGGAAGAGGCCCTCGTGCCCACCGCGGAGTTCGAAGAAGCGATGGAAGCGCTGGCGGGCGCCGCGCATGCGGCCTATCGGCGCCTGGTGGAGCATCCCGACCTGCTCGCCTATTTCCAGTCGGCCAGCCCGCTCGAGGAAATCGCGCTGCTCAATATCGGCTCGCGTCCCGCGCGGCGGTTCGGCGCGAAGACCCTCGCCGACCTGCGCGCGATCCCGTGGGTGTTCGCCTGGACGCAGAATCGCCATTTCGTCCCTGGCTGGTATGGCTTCGGCTCTGGCGTGATGACGTTCCTCGAAGTACGGGGCGCGCGGGGGGAAACCCTGCTGCGGCGGATGTTCAGCGACTCGCGGTTGTTCCGCCTCACCGTCGACGAAGTGGAAAAGACGCTGGCGTACGTGGATCTCGAGATTGCGCGCGAGTACGCCGACCTCGTGGCCGACGCGCGGGTGCGCGACGCCATCTTCCCCATGATCGAAGCAGAGTTTCAGCGCACGCACGAAGCGGTCTTGCGGATCAACGGAGCCGAGCCGATCGTCGGCCGGTTCCCGCAGTTCCACAATCGTCTGGAGCGCCGCCTGCCGATCCTCGCGCAGGTCAATCGCCAGCAGATCGAGCTCTTGCGCCAATATCGTGCCGCGAGCGGCAAGGAGCAGGAGGACTACCTGGCGCCGCTCCTGCTCTCGATCAATTGCGTCGCGGCGGGGTTCGGAACGACGGGGTGATGCAGTTCATTATCCTGAGGTCCGAGGGCAACTCGGCGAGCAACTGCACGTCTTCCTCCCGACCCGTCAGCGCGCTCGAGCCGAGCCGCGTTCGAATGGCAAGCAGGGCCTGCGATAGAGAGTGCCGACCTTTTTGTGGTGGAACGTCAGGCCAGATCAGGTCGACCAACCGGTCGCGTGGGACGGCACTCGCTCTTCCCTCGAAATGCAGATACAATAGCACGGCCAGGTGCTTCTTGGTCCGAAAGCGCACCTGGTCGCGCTCGCCGCGAATCAACTGCGGTGGTCCGAAGAGCCTGAGTTGAAACAACGTCCAACCCTTTCCGGAGCACTGTGTTGAGAAGGGGTTGAGATCGGCCGGCGACGTTGCCGCCGCAAAAAGGT
>DATIWU010000047.1:0-2680 GCA_035519195.1 Gemmatimonadales bacterium | reverse complement strand
TCGAATGCGCTCCCTTCCCGCTTCCCGCTTCCCGCTTCCCGCTTCCCCCTTCCCGCTTCCCCCTTCCCGCTTCCCGCTCCCCTCCCCCAACTCACCAGACTTCGGCTCGTACGCTATCCGCTCGCACCATTGGATCGCCCGCTTTGCATCCGAACGCCTTCGCGAACTCTGGCATATTCGACACCGGGCCGTTCACCCGCCACAGCGGCGGCGAATGGGGGTCGGTCAACGTGCGGAGCCGCACCATCTCCGGGCGCGTGAGGTTGCGCCACAGCTGTGCGAATCCGAGAAAGAACCGCTGCTCAGTCGTGAACCCGTCGATGTCCGGCGGGCGCGGTTTGCCTTCCAGCGAGTGCTCGAATGCGGCGTGCGCGATCACGAGCCCCCCGATATCGGCGATGTTCTCGCCTACGGTGAGCGCGCCGTTCACGTGAAACGTGTCGACCGCGACATAGGCTGTGTATTCGTCGATGACGCGCTGGGCCCGCTCGGTGAAGCGGCGGGCGTCATCCGCCGTCCACCAGTCGCGCAGATTGCCCTGCGCGTCGAACTGGCGGCCGCGATCGTCGAAGCCATGGGTCATCTCGTGCCCGATCACGGCGCCGATGGCGCCATAGTTGGTCGCGTCGTCAGCCGTGGGATCGAAGAACGGCGGCTGAAGAATTCCGGCGGGAAAGACAATCTCGTTGAATGAGGGATTGTAGTACGCGTTGACCGTGGGCGGGCTCATGTTCCATTCGGTCCGGTCAACCGGTCGCCCGATCTTCGCGAGCTGGCGGTGCTGCTCGAATTCACGCGCCGCGAGCGCGTTCTGCGCGTATGGCCACGCTGCTCGGGCCTCGAGGGCCGAGTAGTCGCGCCAGGTGTCCGGATAGCCGATCTTCTTGACCATTGCGCCGAGCTTTTGCTGCGCTTCGGCCTTCGTGGAGTCGCTCATCCACGTCAGGCGTTGAATCCGATCGGACAGGGCCACCTGGAGATTGTTCACCATCTCGAGCACCCGGGCTTTGGCCTGGGGTGGGAACTCGCTCTCGACGTACGCCTTGCCGAGCGCCTCCCCCATCGCGTCGTCCGCGGCGGCGGCACACCGCTTCCAGCGCGGCAGCGGCTCTTTCACCCCGCGCAATCTGGACTGCAGCTTGAAATCCTCTCGGAAGAACGCCGAACCGAGCAGCGGCGCCGTCTCATGCAGCAGCTGCCAGTGCAGGTACGCTCGCCAGTCGTCGAGGGCTGCCGTGTCCTGCGCTTTCGCGCTCACGAGGCGCAAGAACGCGGGTTGCGACACGTCGAGCGTCGAATCGGAGGAGGCGAGCGCCGCCACGCCGGTGGCCGTGAAGAACGCGCCCCAGTCTATGCCTGGAGCAAGCGTGCCGAGCTCGCGCACGGTCATCTTGTGGTAGACCGCGTTGGGATCGCGCTGAGCGACCAGGGTCATGGACGAGTCGGCGAGGGCGGTCTCGAACCGCATGACCCGCTCGGCATCCTGCAGGGCGCGAGTCGGCTGCGCGCCGAGCAATCCGAACATCCGGGCAATGTGCGCCACATAAAAGTGGCGCAGGGAATCGGACGCGGGGTCGGTCTTGAGGTAATAGTCGCGATCGGGCAATCCGAGGCCCGCCTGGTACAGCTGTCCGATCACGCGAGAGCTCTGCTTCCGGTCGACCTCCGCTGAGAAATAGAATGGCGCATAGATCTGCCGTGCGTTCAACCGGGCGAGCTCGCGCGTCAGGTCGCCGACGGTTTTCATCGCGGCGATGCGGTTCAGCTCGTCGGCGATCGGCTTCGCCGCCGCCCGATCGGTCCCCGCCGAATCCATGCAGCTTCCGTAGAAGGCGCCGAGTTTCTTGAGGGTAGGGTCCCGGGCGGTATCGGTGGCCGCGGCGACGCGGTCGAGCACCCGCTTGAGCGCTTCGGTATTGCGGTCGTACAGCTCGCGGGCCGCGCCCGTGCTCGTGTACGCCGCGGGGATCTGCGCCGTCTTGAGCCAGCCGCCGTTCGCGTACCGATAGAAATCGCGGCACGGCGCGCAGGTGGTATCCAGGTAGCCGCGGTTGGCGCCGTGTTGCGCGGCTACCGGGGTCGCGGCGGCGAGGAGCGCGGCGACCAGCAGCCCGGAGATGGGCGTTCGCATCACGAAAGAAAGCGAGGCGCGCCGACCAGCACGCGACGCGCGAACAGAATGACCGCAATGGCCCAGAGCACCTGCACGGGGCCGCTGCCGTTGTGCGTTCCGAACAGGAGCACGATCCACGCCGCCAGTGATACGATGGCGCCAAGTAATGTGAGATTCATCCTATCCCCCCAAATGTGCGCTTGACGGACCCGTCCGCCCGTGTATTGTACTCCTGTCGGGGGCGGAGAGCTCAATTATTGAGCCAACAGGCTCGATTGTGGACCCGTATACTGTACCCGATGTCATGCCCCCTCGTTGGGGAAGGCAGACGCTATGGTGAGGGCCCAGTGATTGCTCTCGGGCTTCAATAATCCTCTTCGTTCCCTTTAGCCGATCGGCCGGCTCCCTAGTGGAGTCCGGCCGATCGTGTTCTTGCCCGCAAGGTCTCCCAAAAATCCCGCGGCGCCTTCAGGTACTGCGGGCGGACCGCGTAACCGATCGTGAGAATCGCCATCCAGATGGAGTACACGATGGCGACCATCCCCCGGGCGCTCGGCACCGCGACCT
>DATIWU010000046.1:0-3068 GCA_035519195.1 Gemmatimonadales bacterium | reverse complement strand
GCCTACCCGGAATACGCCGGGGATGAGCGGTGCAAGCGATCTCCCGATCGCCTGTGCAACGATGGCGGCCAGCTCGAGCACGGTCACCGAGCAATTGCCACCGACGTTGAACGCACGATACCTCATGCCGGGACGATCGAGTGGGAGCAGCGTCGCCGTGATCACGTCGCGAATGCCCACGTAGTCTCTGAGCTGCAACCCGTCTTCGTAGACAACGGGCGGAGCACCCGTGCCGATCTGGACCGTGAACGTTCGCAGCGCGCCCGAGTACGCATTGCGAAACGACTGGCGCGGCCCCTGGACGATTGAGTAGCGCAACGCCACACTCGGAATCTGGTAGCGCCGGCCAACGATCATCGCGATTTCGTCCTGGTCGCGCTTCGAGAGCCCATACGGGGTGTGCGGGTGCATGAGGGACTCATCGCTCCAGCCCGGGACCACTGGTCCGGCGCACCTCGGGCACCGCGGCTCCCAATCACCGCGCATCAACCGGGACTCCTCGCGCGGGCCGGGACACACGGGACCGTCGACCGGACACTGATAGCGTCCTTCGCCGTACACCGCCTGCGAGGACGCCACGACCACGAGGTCGACGGTCCGGAAGTCAGCTGCGATCAATTCGTATAACAGCGCGGTCGAGG
Organism: Gemmatimonadales bacterium; assembly: GCA_035519195.1. Classification (GTDB taxonomy): domain Bacteria; phylum Gemmatimonadota; class Gemmatimonadetes; order Gemmatimonadales; family GWC2-71-9; genus AG25. Next base: position 2,427 of record DATIWU010000046.1, on the reverse strand, counting down.
CTGCATTGGTGGTAAAGAACGTGCTGAAATCCGGCAAGTAATCCTGATATGCGGCCATATGATATACGACCTGCACATCCCGTAACGCTCGGCGCATGCATTGCGGATCGCGAACATCCCCATGGATGAATTCCACTTCGCCGGGGACGTACTCTGGCACGCGGGCGCCGGCGACATGCACGGGGGGAGCGAGGAGGTCCACGACACGGACGTCATAGCCACGAAGCAGCAGCGCATCGACGACGTGCGATCCGATGAATCCGGCACCGCCCGTGACCAGTGCTCTCGGGGTCAGGCTCGTACCACGCCGAAAACATCGGCCGCCAGGGTGAATGGCAACCCGTGGCGCTTGACAAACTGTTCGTACGCCTCGCCCGCGCCGTCCGACCACGGAACGCCGCGACAGTCATGCACCGCGATAATGCCACCTGGCGACATCAGGGGAAACACTTTTTCCAGCGCATCGCGCACGGAGAGGTACAGATCCACGTCAATGAAGCAGAACGAGATCCGCAAGTCCGGATCGAAACGGTACCTGCTGATATCGGATCGGATGGTCCGCACCCGAGCGGCTCCGGCGTTCGCCATTGCTCGCCGGAACCATGTTTCGGTGACTCCGGTCGAACGGAACTGGCGATCGAGAAACGCGCGATCCTTACCCCGCGCGGTTGCCTCGTACTCCGTGTGCTCAGCGGGAAAGCCGGAAAACGTATCGATCGTCAGATATGGCTTATCGCTCTTCTGCCAGTCGAGCTGCTCGTTCAGGAACAGCGTCGTACACCCCCACGCGCACCCGATCTCGACCACCGCTCCCGGCACGTGGTGCGTCTCCTCGAGGCACGAGCACAGAAACGCCAGTCCTGCGGGATGCACCATGTACGGATAGGTGGGCAGCCGCAGGCGATGGGGCGCGACCCGGTAGACGACTTCCTTGAGAAGCTTCTTGGCGAACATGCGACCTCTTCAACTCAGCCAGGACGAAAGATCTTGCGCGAGCAGCGCCTCAGTGCGGGCGATCTCCGTTCGATAATAATCGATCACCCTGGCGCGGTCTTCAGGCCTCATGATGGTATCGGCTCGTGACCGGTAGTACAGTCGAAACACTCGTTCCCGGATCCGTTCGGGAACGAGCCGCGTAGGCCGCGCATCGCCCAACAACCGCCGGCGCCAGCCGTGCAGCCGCGGCCACCGCGGAACTACCCCTTCGTTGTGACGCTGCGAGGTGTCGATCGGGAAATCATGCGGCTCCGCCCCCAAAAAGCTGAACACGTCGCGCAGCATCGCGGTGGGATCGGTGCGGAACGCATCATACAGATAGATCCGAATCTGGTGGCGCGGAAAGACCCGGAAGAACCGCTCCAGGTGCGTCGCGTAGCGAGCGCCATCCACCAACGGCCATGACGGTGCCCCGGGAAGGGTCGCCGCCTCGAACCAGGCGCGAAACGCCAAGTCCGGCTGCCGGCGTCGGGCTACATAGAACGACGACAGCAACTTGTCGGCGGGATGCCGCAGCACGAACAGCAATTTCGCGTCAGGCACGACGTCGTGGATCGCGGCGGCGGCGCTCGGCAGCCAGAAGTAATCAACGCTCGCTTCCCCGATGGCGCTTTCGCCGTCCGCATGCTCGAACAACCGCACGTAGTCGTCCCAATCCAACAGGTAGCGCCTGGCGCGCCGCTGCTCGGTGTCCTCGAGGAAATTGCGAAGATGCACCGGATTGCGACCCAGATAGCGGAGGAACTGCTCGCGCACCGGTCCCGACAGCAGATCTCGGGCGCCGAAGAACATCGGCTCTTTCACGGGACTCATGAACACGCGGGGGTGCTGCCGGAGATAGGCGTACAGCGAGGTCGTCCCCGCCTTGGGCACCCCGGCAACGAAAAAGTTGGGCAGCTTCGTGCCCGGTGTGGCGCGCGAGGAACCTCGGGGCCTCATCATCACGAATGGCAAGTCGTTATGTATGTTTCGGGCAATGCTATCGCCGCTCACCCCCGAAGGCAACTAGTGGCGCCGCAAGGATTCACAAACCGCGACTTCAGCGTAGTCATCGCCACCCACAATCGGCGCCACCTCCTCGCCAGGGCCATCATCTCGGCCCTGGCGCAGGATATCGGCGCGCCCGAGGTGGTCGTAGTGGACGATGCCTCGAGCGACGGCACGGCCAGGTACGTGACCACCGCGTTTCCCGACGTTCGGTTTCACCGCATGGAGCATCAAGGCGGACCGGGCCCCTGTCGCAACACGGGGATCGAACTCGCAACCGGACAGTGGGTGGTCATTCTCGACGACGACGATGAGCTGCGCCCCGATGCGCTGCGCACCATCGCTACACGTTTGTCTGCGTTCGCCGAACTGGGACGCTATCCGGTTTTCAAGTTCCGCCGCACGGACGGAGTGTTGACGGTGCCATTTCAGCTGTCGCGCGTG
>DATIWU010000045.1:0-18519 GCA_035519195.1 Gemmatimonadales bacterium | reverse complement strand
CCGGCGATGGCGCGCGATGTCGACCATCGCGCCCACCAGGAAACGCACCATGTGGTGTACGAAGCGGTTTGCCTCGATCGTGAATGTCACTCCCGTCCCGTCGGCTCGCGGCGCCCATTGGGCGAGCGCAACGCGGCAGCGGTAATCGGGATCCGCGGCACCGGCACGCGCGGCGAGGCCTCGGAAATCGTGCTCGCCCAGGACGCGCCGCGCGGCATCCGCGAGCAACGCCAGGTCGAGCGTGCGGCCAAGCGCCCACTCATAGGGTCGCCGGAACGGCGACTGCGCCGCGTCATCGGTTCCCACGACATAGCGGTACTGCCGCGCCACCGCACTGTTTCGTGCATGGAATCCGGGCCGCATGGCATGCACGCGTTCCACCCAAATATCTCTCGGCAACAACGCATTCAGGGCGCGGCGGAGGCCTTGAGTGTCCTCGCTCCAACGTTCAGCGGCCTGAAATCCAACCCCCTGGCCTAGCGCGTGAACTCCAGTATCCGTCCGGCCGGCCCCCGTCGCGGTGGTGCGCCGGCCAAACAGCCGCTCCAGGACTCCTTCCATCTCCGCCTGGACGGTGCGCCCCTCCCGTTGCCGCTGCCACCCGACGAACCGGGCCCCGTCGTAATGTGTCTCGGCGAGGCAAGGCCGACTCGTCACGCGCGAAAGATAGAAAAAAGGGTGAGGCGTCGCAACCTATTGTCGTTATTTGACAAAAGCCGCTTCGGCCGGGTAGTTTAGAGCGCCCGAACCCATGCCTCAGACCGCCCCCTCACCGCTCCACGCAGCGATTGCCACCCTCGCCAAACGTCAGTCCCTGACGGAGGACGAGACCGCCCAGGCCTTCGGGATCGTCATGCGCGGGGAGGCAAGCCATGCGCAGATCGCCGCCCTGCTCATGGGACTCCGCGTCAAAGGGGAGGACGCCGCGGAGGTCGCGGGAGCCGCCCGGGCGCTCCGGGATGCCATGGTCCGGGTCGAGACGGGTGAAGACGCGCTGGTGGACACCTGCGGCACAGGCGGCGGTGTGGTGGGGACGTTCAATATCTCGACCGCCGCCGCGCTCGTCGCCGCAGGAGCGGGCGCGCGGGTCGCGAAGCACGGCAACCGTTCGTTCACCTCACGCTGCGGCTCGGCGGATGTGCTGGAAGCCCTGGGGGTGGCCGTCACGCTCGACGCGCACGGCGCGGCGCGCGTGCTGCGTGAAGCCTGCGTGACGTTCCTGTTCGCGCCCAATTTCCATCCCGCCATGAAGCACGTGGGCCCGGTTCGCGGTGAGCTCCGCATCCCCTCCGTAATGAATATGCTGGGGCCGCTCGCCAACCCCGCCGGCGTCCGGCGCCAGGTGATCGGGGTGGCGGATCCCGAGCGCGCGCCGCTCATGGCGCAGGCCTTGGCGCGCCTCGGTACGGAGCACGCGATGATCGTGCACGCGCGCGTGGGCATGGATGAGATCTCTCCCTCCGGCGTCACCGACGTGTGGGAAATCCGGAATGGAGCGATCACCCGGTGGGAAATCGTCGCGCAGCATTTCAACTTCGGCGTCGCCGACGTGACGGCGTTGCAGGGCGGTGCGCCAGAGGAGAACGCGCGCCGCATCGAAGCGCTGCTCGCGAGCAATGGCGCGGGGAAAGATCCGGCGGGGCGCGCCGCCGTGGCCCTGAATGCGGGAGCAGCGCTGTATGTGGCCGGACTGGCCGGCAGCTACCAGGAGGGCGTCCGACTCGCGGAGGACATGCTGAGTCGCGGCGCCGGGTGGCAGGCGCTCGAGCGGCTGCGCCGTGCGAGCCCTAGTACTTCCGGATGACTCCCACGACGATGCCCTGGACCACGATGTCGCGTTCGTTCACGCGCAGTGGTGTCATCGTGGAGTTGGCCGGCTGCAGCCGGATCCAGCCACCCGGTTCGCGATAGAACTTCTTGACGGTGGCGCTCGTGCCGTGCACGAGGGCGACGACCATTTGCCCGTTGTCGGCCTGGTTCCGCTCCTGAACGATCACGTAGTCGCCGTCGCAGATTTGCTCGTCGATCATGGAGGAGCCGCGCACCTTGAGGACGTAGCTCCGGCCCCGGCGCGGCACGAGCTCATCGGGGACGGCGATCGTGTCGTCACCCGAGATCGCCTCGATCGGCTCGCCGGCGGCCACGAGCCCGAGCAGCGGCAATTCGGTCGCGCCGACCTGCCCTTTGGGGGGCACTATCTCGATGGCGCGGCTTTCATTGTGCGTGCGGCGGATGAACCCTTTGCGTTCGAGATTGGTGAGGTGCTCGTGCACCGTGGCGAGCGACTGAAAACCGAACTTGCCGGCGATCTCCTCGAAACTGGGAGCATAGCCCTTGTCGGTAATGTGCTCGGCGATAAAATCGAAGATTTCGCGCTGACGGCGGGTGAGCGGCACCCTGGTCTCCCGAAAATAAGCCGAAGCGAATCTACCCGAAAATGACCCGAACGCAAGCATGAGTCAGCCCACGCTCGACACCATTCTCGCCACTACGCGACGGCGTATCGCCCTGCTACGCCCGCGAACGGCCGAGCTCGAGCGCCAGGCGCAACGGACCCCCGTACCGCGTCCGTTCGCGGCGGCGCTCACGCCCCGGCGCGAGGTGGGCGTGATTGCCGAGGTCAAGCGGCGGTCGCCTTCGGCGGGCGCGATCGCTCCGGGGCTCGACCCGGTGCAGCACGCCCTGGCCTACGCGCGGGGCGGGGCGGTGGCGATTTCGGTGCTGACCGATGAGCTGCATTTCGGGGGGTCGCTCGATGATCTCTCGTGCGTGGCGCAGCAGGTGTCGCTGCCGGTGCTCCGCAAGGACTTCATCCTCGACGAGCTGCAGCTGTTCGAAGCCCGTGCGGCGGGCGCGAGCGGAGTGCTCCTGATCGTGAAGGCGCTCAAGCCCGCCAACCTGCGGGCGCTGGCCCGTACGGCGCGCGATTTGAGCCTCGGCGTGCTGGTCGAAGCGCACGCCGATTGGGAGCTCGACGCCGCCCTCGCGGCCGAGCCCACCGCGGTGGGTGTGAACAGCCGTGATCTCTCGACGTTCACGATCGACCTCGGTGCCGCGGAGCGGTTGATCTCCCGCGTCCCGCCCGGGATCCCGGTGGTGGCGGAGAGTGGTATCGAGACGCGCGGCGACATTTCCCGGATGGCCGCCGCCGGCTCGGATCTCGTGCTCGTCGGCAGCTCGGTGGCGCGCAGCGCGGATCCGGAAGCCGCGGTCCGTGCGCTGTGCGGCGTGGCGCGAGTGGGGCGCGCGGCGCATCAGCGCACCAGCGCATGAGCCTCACGTCGCCGCTCCCCCCTCCCGCGACTCGGGTCGAGCGCGCGTCGTTGGGCCGGTTCGGCCCGTACGGTGGCCGTTACGTCCCCGAAACGCTCATGGCGGCGCTCGAGGAGCTGGAGACGATTTACGAGCAGGCGAAGCACGATGCGGCGTTCTGGAACGAGCTGGACGATCTTCTCCGCAACTACGTGGGCCGGCCCACGCCCATTTCCGAGGTCCCGCGCTTCAGCGCAGCGGTGGGACACGGTGTGCGCGTGGTACTCAAGCGTGAAGACCTGAATCACACCGGCGCCCACAAGATCAACAACACGCTTGGCCAGGCGTTGCTGGCGCGCCGCATGGGCAAGCGCCGCATCATCGCCGAAACGGGAGCGGGGCAGCACGGCGTCGCGACCGCTACGGTATGCGCCAAGTTCGGGCTCGATTGCGTGGTGTACATGGGCGAAGCGGACATGCGGCGCCAGAAGCTCAACGTGTACCGCATGGAGCTGATGGGCGCGCGCGTGGTGCCCGTGACGTCGGGAACGCGCACGCTGAAAGACGCGACTAACGAAGCGCTGCGCGATTGGGTCACAAACGTCACCCACACGCACTACATCATCGGCTCGGTGGTCGGTCCCGATCCGTTTCCCCGGATCGTGCGCGACTTCCAATCCGTGATCGGTCGCGAGGCGCGCGCCCAGGTGCTGGAGCATTTCGGTCGCCTGCCAAAGACCGTGGTGGCCTGCGTGGGGGGTGGCTCGAACGCGATGGGGATCTTCGACGCGTTCCTGGACGACGCCGGAGTCGAGCTCGTGGGCGTCGAGGCGGCGGGGGAAGGGCTCGGGACGCCGCGCCACGCGGCCTCATTGGGATTGGGACGGCCGGGCGTGTTTCACGGCAGCCTGAGCTATCTGCTGCAGAGCGCCGATGGTCAGGTGCAGGCCGCCCACAGTGTGTCGGCCGGGCTCGACTACCCGGGCGTCGGGCCGGAGCATGCTTTTCTGAAAGACAGCGGTCGCGTATTGTATGTGGCCGTCAGCGACGAGGAGGCCCTGTTGGCGTTCCGCGAGCTGCCGCGGCTCGAGGGGATCCTCCCCGCGCTCGAGAGCGCCCACGCGGTAGCCTGGGTACGGCACGGAGGAGCGCGCGAACACTGGAACGAAGGCGATGTGGTCTTGATCAACTTGAGCGGGCGCGGTGACAAGGACGTCGCCATGGTGGCCGAGCTGACCGGGGAGGGAGCCACCCGGTGACTGGCACGTCACCCGCGTCGAGTCCCACGCCTCCGTCGGGGGGCGCCGCCCTGAGCCCCCCGCAACAGCTCGAGCTGCCGCCGTCCCGGATCGAGGAGTTGATGCAAGTGCTCGTGAAAGGACTCCGCGCCACCCAGCTCTATCTCCCCAACAATCCGGTCTACCAGCGAGCCGTGGAGAACATCCGGAACAGCTTCCGGCAGATCTGGCAGTCCACGGACGATCTGCACCTGGATGTCGAGGAAACCACGTTTCGCTGGGAAGGGAGCGTCGTCTATCACCAGGAACAGCGCTCGGAGAGCATCGCCTGGACGCTCTATAAGGACGGCGTCCGTTCGCTCACGCTGCGGCCGTCGGTCGAAGAATCGGAGATCGTGCGCTTCCTGGGCGTGCTGCACAAGGCGAAGAACTTCGCGCCTGAAGCGGCGGACGATCTGCTGACGTTGCTGTGGGCCGAGGACTTCCAGTTCATCTCCTACACGTTCCGGGAGCTCGTGTCCGAGAACGCGGTGCCGATCGAGGCGGGCGAAACCATTCCGTCGCGGTCGCCCAACGACGTACGCCAGGCCGTGCGTGAGGACGCGCCGCCGCCCCGCCGCGAAGGGCTCGTCTCACTCGAAGAATTCGACACCACGCTCTACTTCCTCGAAGAGAAGGAGATCCAGTATCTCCGCAAGGAGGCCGAGCGGGAGTACCAGCAGGACCTGCGGCGCAACGTACTGTCGATGTTGTTCGATCTGCTCGAGCTCCAGACGTACGGCACCGTGCGCGCCGAGCTGATCGGCATCATCGAGAACTTCATCCCGTATCTGCTCGGCGCGGGGGATTTTCGATCCGTTGCCTACATCCTCCAGGAGGTGCGCGTGGTGCTCGAGCGGGCGCGCGAGCTGATCCCCGAGCACCGCAAGGTGCTCGGGGGGTTGCCGGCGCGTCTGTCCGAGGCCAGCGCGCTGTCTCAGTTGCTGCAGTCGCTCGACGAAGCGACGGTGCACCCGACCGAAGAACAATTGAGCGAGTTGTTCCGCGAGCTCAGGGCGGAGGCGCTCGCCACGCTCATGTCGTGGATGCCCCGGCTCTCGAACGAGCGGGTCCGCGATCTGGTGCAGAACAGCGCGTCGCGCCTCGCGCAGGAGCACGGGGCCGAAGTGCTGGCGGCCCTGGCGAGCAGCGACCCCGCGACGCAGCTGGAAATGGTGAAGCTGGCGGGCCGGCTCAAGCTCCCGGGCGCGCCGGACGGCATGGGACCGCTGCTCGAGCATGGCGACCGCACGCTCAAGCTCGCGGTGGTGGATGCGCTCACGCACATCGCGAGCCCGTCGGCGCTGCGCCTGCTCGAGCGAACGATCGAGGACTCGGATCGCGACGTGCGCGTCGCGGGCGTCAAATTCCTGGCATCGCGCGGACACCGCAATGCGCTGACGCGGGTCGAGTCGATGGTCACGGGATCGAAGCTCAAGAACTCGGACCTGACGGAGAAGATGGCGTTCTACGAAGCCTACGGCACCCTGGCGGGCGCCAAGGGCATCCCCATCCTCGAGAAAATGCTCGTGAGTCGCGGGCTCCTGGCCCGCCGGGAAGATCCGGAAACACGCGCGTGCGCGGCGATGGCCCTGGGCAAGATCCGCACGGCGGAAGCCCGGGCCGTGCTCGAGAAGGCGTTGCAGGACAAGGAAGCGCTGGTGCGCAACGCGGTGAGTCGCGCACTGCGCGAAACCGGCTCGGCAACGGCGAGCGGGAGCGCGAACCTGTGACGGCCCCCGAGCGGCGCGCCACGATCACCGATACCGTCCAGACCACGGACGGATTCCTGCGCCATGCGGGCCGGGACTTTCTGGTCGTGCTGTACACGTCGTTCCGCTCGCTCAAGCTCTATCCGCTCGAGAACGCGCAGGTGCAGAAGGCGCTCGACGAGCTGGCGGCCACGACCAAGCATCTGCTCGACGTGGAGCGCGAGGTCGAGCTCCGCATCCAGGGCGAATTCATGTTCGTGAACTCGACCCGGCTGCGCCTGGACCTTGATAACTACGCCTCCTTCTCGCACATCCTGGGCGTATTCCGGCAATGCGGCATCGGCGCCGTGCGCATCGACGAAGGCGTGGATCGGAAACAGCTCCAGCAATTCGTCTCGCTCCTGCTCTCGTACGCGGCCAAGGAAACGAATCCGAACAAGATCCAGGAGCTGGGCCAGCGGTTGGGCGACTCGGGCGTCACGTTCATCAGCGTCGAGCCGCCGCTCGAGACGGACGAAGACGTCGATGACGAGGAGCGGCAAAAGGAGGCGGCCAAGCGGACCTACGCGCGCTCGGTCGCGGTCACGAAGGAAGTGATCAACAGCATCCGCATGGGACGCACCGCCAACGTGAAGAAAGTGAAACGCGCGGTGCAAGCGATCGTCGATCAGGTACTGAACAACGAAGCGTCACTCGTCGGGCTCACGACGCTGCGCGACTACGACGAGTACACGTTCACGCACTCGGTCAACGTCTGCATTTTTTCCGTGGCGCTGGGCCGCAAGCTCGGGTTCTCCAAGCTGCAGCTGTTCGACATCGGCATCGCGGCGCTGTTCCACGACGTCGGAAAATCGCGCGTGCCGCTCGAAGTCCTGAACAAGGACGGCGGGCTCTCGGACGAAGAGTGGCGCATCATGACCGCGCACCCGTGGCTCGGCGTGCTCACGCTGTTCGGGCTCCGGGGATATGGCGAGATCCCGTATCGCGGCATGGTGGTAGCGTACGAGCACCACATGAAGACCGACCTCACGGGCTATCCCAAGTCGATCCGGCCGCGGGCACTGTCGATCTTCTCGAAGATCGTGGCGGTGGCCGATGGATTCGACGCGGCCACGAGCCGGCGTGTGTACCAGACGGTGCCGATCCAGCCGGATCAGGTCTTGAAGGAGATGTGGGAGAACCCGCGCCGCGGCTACGACCCGGTCGTGGTGAAGGCGTTCATCAATCTGATCGGCATCTATCCCGTGGGCACCTGCGTGATTCTCGACACGTACGAGGTCGCGATCGTTCACGCGGCCAACGCCGACGTGAACCACGTGCATCGTCCGGTGGTGCGCATCGTCACGACGCCGGACGGCGGGCTGCAGACCCCGGGCATTCTGTTCGACCTGGCGCAGGTCGATGCCTCGGGCAATCACCCGCGGACCATCGTCAAGGTGACGGATCCGGAAAAGTACGGAATCACCATCAGCGACTATTTTGTCTGACCATCCCATCGCCGCCCGCTGGCGGGCGGTCCGGCGCGAGCAGCGCTCCGCGCTGATTCCATACCTCACGGCCGGATTTCCCGATCCGGAGGCGAGCATCAAGGCGCTGCGCATGCTCCAGGGGGCGGGCGCCGATATCGTCGAGGTGGGCGTGCCGTTTTCCGATCCACTCGCCGACGGCGTCACGATTCAACGTTCCACCCAGGCCGCACTCGATCAGGGCATGTCGGTGGCGCGCGTGTTCGAGCAGATCCGGCGCGCGGCGCTCGAGATTCCGGTGGTCATCATGACGTACCTGAACCCCGTGCTGGCGTACGGGATCGATCGATTTCTCGGCGAGGCGAGCGCCGCCGGTGCGGCGGGGCTGATCCTGACCGACTTCCCCGCCGGGGCGGATGCCGCGCTCGAGGCCCGCGTCGCGGCGAGCCCGCTGGCGTTGATCCGGCTCGTGGCGCCCACCACGCGCCCCGAGCGCCTGGCGCGGGCCATGGAGGGCGCCAGTGGATTCGTGTACCTGATCTCGCGACTCGGCGTGACGGGAGCGCGCGAGGAAGTCCCCGTCGATCTCGAGAGCCACGTGCGGCGGATTCGTGCCGTCACGGATCTTCCGGTTGCCGTCGGATTCGGGATCGGGACCCCGGCCCAGGCGCGGCAGACGGCGCAGATCGCCGACGGCGTGGTCGTGGGCAGCGCGTTGATCGATGCGCTCGAGCGGGGCGGCCTGCCGGCCGGCGAACGGCTGATCCGCGATCTGGCGCGGGCCGTCCGCGAGTCCGGCAATCCCGTGGGATCCACGCCGTGAGAACCGACAACCTGGTTATCCGCTACTCGATCGGCCTCCGGTGGCTCGGCATCTTCGTCCTGCTCGCGGCGATGATCGCCGATCCGCGCTGGGTGCATCAAATCCCGGCCCTGCTGCTGCTCATTATCGCGGGCCTCGTGCTGCGCGCGTTGCAGATTCCGCTTTCCAAGTACTCGTATCTCACGCAGACGGGCCTCGTGGCGCTCGCCGGGTCGCTGGTCATTGGCCTGCCCGCGGCGGCGCTGGCCGTGGGCGTGAGCACGTTCCTCGTGGATTGGGGATGGCTGCGCAAGAGCGGCCGTGCCTCGTCGGTGAACGCGGGCCGCGAAGTGATCGCCACGATCGCGGCGTACGGCATCTATGCCACGATCCTGCACGTGTCGAACGTGCCCCCGAGCCTCCACATCGACACGCTTCCCGCGTTGTTCTTTTTCGGCCTGTCGTACTTCGTGTTCAGCCGGTTGTTGTTCTACTTCTCGCTCCTGTTTCGCGGCAAGCTCGAGCAGGGCGAACGGCTGCTCATGCTGCGCTACGAGTGCATCAGCTTCGGCGCGACGATCATCGCGTCGGGCAGTGTGCTCGGCGCCGTGACGTACTGGCCGCCGCTCGCCTGGCTGTTCGCCGCCGCGGCGCTCGGCGCGCTCGGGCTCTTGTTCAAGCAAACGATCGAAGAAGCGATCGCCGCGGAAGAGCTGAACAAGGTGCACGCCATGGAAGCGGTCATCACGAGCAACATCAGCCTCGAGGACGCGTTCGCGCGCATCGAGCGGCTGGCGCACCGCCTGGTGGATTGGGGCGACTTCCGCGTGTACCGCAACCAGGGTGCGGCCACCACGCTCGCGTATCGTGGGGAGATCGGACGGCGGGAGCGCGGCGAGCCGAGTGCGGATGTCGCGGTGCTCAGATCCCAGGTCATCGCGACCGGCGACACGCTGGTGATCGACGATGCGGTGCGCGACCGGCGGGTCAACGATACGGCCGCGCACGTCCAGAGCCTCATCATCGTGCCGCTCAAGTTCGGCAGCGACGTCATCGGCACGCTCGAGCTCGAGCATCACAAGCGCAAATCCTACCGCGGCAAAGACGTGCAGGCGATTTCCACGTTCGCGAATCAGCTCGCCACGGCGATGCACATCACCGAGCTGCGGCGGCCGCTGCTCCAGACCGTCGAGCGGCTGAACGCGCAGCTCAGCACGCTGGCCCGCGCGGCCGAATCGCTGCGCGAAGCCGCGGGTGGTGTAGCGGGATCGACCGACGCGATCCGCGCCGGCGTGGTCGCGGAAGAAGGACAGGTGTCAGGAGGGCTCGAGGCGACCGAGACCCTGGCCCAGGTGTCGCGCCGCATGTGGGAAGACGGCGCCGAGGCGGCCGAGGCCTCGAGCAAAGCGAGCGACGTAGCCACGCGCAACCGCCAGCAGATTCGCGAGGCGATCGAGCGGCTCGTAGCGCTGAAGACGTTCGTGGGCGAAAGCTCCGCCAAGGTACAAGGCCTGGGCACGGTCAGCCGCCGCATCACGGGCTTCATCGCGTCGATTCGTGATCTCGCGGATATGACCAATCTCCTGTCGTTGAACGCCGCGATCGAAGCGGCGCGCGCGGGGACGCACGGGCGCGGGTTTGCGGTCGTGGCCGAAGAAGTGCGCCGTCTCGCCGAGCAGAGTGCCAGCGCGGCGTCGGAAGCGGGCGAGCTGGTGCAGGACATTCACCGCCAGGTGGGGGAAGTGGTCGAGCAAATGCGCCGCGGGCAGGTAAACGTGGGGGGCGTGGAAGAGCTGTCGTCCGCGGCGCTGCGCGCGCTCGACGCCATTGTGGGCGCCACGGCGGATGCCACGGGACATGCCCGGCGCATCGCCGAGGCGGCGACCGAGCAGGACGCGGCGTTCGCGCGGTTACGCGAGCGGATTCACGCCCTGGCGGAGATCGCGGGCAAGAATCGCGTCGAAGTGGACGACGTGGCGACGCGCGCCAACGAAGCGGCCCGCGGCCTCTCGGAGCTGGAGCGCGCCACGCGCGAGCTCGAGTCGGTCGCCGCGATGCTGCGCGAATTGACGCGCGGCTTTGCGAGCGTCGCGTAGCGCTCGTACCATTCACGCGTGGCGGGACCTGAGCGCGTGTTCGTGGCATTGGGATCGAATGTCGGGGATCGCGAAGCGCATCTCGCTTATGCCCGCGAGCGACTCGCCGGACTGCTGCGCACCCGTCTCATCGCCGCGTCACTGGTGGAGGAGACCGAACCGATCGGCCCCGTGCCGCAGGGACGCTATCTGAATCAAATGGTATTGCTCGAAACCACTCTCGCGCCGCTCGAGCTGCTCGAGCGGCTGCACGCGATCGAAGCCGAGCGCGGCCGGCAGCGGACGGTGCGCTGGGGACCGCGCACGCTCGATCTCGATATCGTGCGGTTCGGCGAACGGCATGCGCGCCAAGCGAATCTGGTCATTCCACACCCCGAGCTGCCGAATCGCCGATGGTGGCAGGAAGAGATCGCCCAGCTGGAAGGGGAAGGGGGAAGGGGGGCGGAGGAAACGTGAGCGAGCCCCAGGGGACGCGAGGGTTGACGGTGCTCGACCTCGCGCGCATGAAGGAGCAGGGAAAGCGCATCGTGGTGCTGACCTGCTACGACGCGCTGTTCGCCCGGCTGCTCGACCAAAGCGGCGTGGATGTGTTGCTGGTGGGCGACTCGGTCGAGCAGGTCCTCGGCGGATCTCCCAACACGCTGTCCGCGACGCTCGAGCAAATGATCTATCACACGACACTGGTACGCCGCGGGTCGGACCGGGGGCTCGTGGTGTGCGACATGCCGTTCCTCACGTATCAGGTGTCGATATCCGAAGCAATCAGGAACTGCGGTCGTGTGTTGGCGGACACCGGGTGCTCGGGCGTCAAGCTCGAAGGCGGGCAAGCCGTGGCGCCCACGGTGCGGGCGCTCGTGGACGTCGGGATCCCCGTCATGGGGCATGTCGGTCTCACGCCGCAATCGGTGCACGCACTGGGCGGCTATCGCGTGCAGGGGCGCGAGCCGGAGGCGGCGCGACGCTTGCTCGATGACGCGAAGGCGCTGGAGGAGGCGGGCGCGTTCGCGATCGTGCTCGAATTGATCCCCGCGACGCTCGCGTCGCAGGTCACCAAGGCGCTCCGCATCCCGACGATCGGGATCGGCGCCGGGCCCGCGTGTGATGGGCAAGTGCTGGTGCTGCACGATATGCTGGGATTGAACGATCAATTCGCGCCCAAGTTTCTCAAACGCTACGCGAGCCTGGCCCAGGACGTACGCGAGGCGGTCACGCTCTACGCCGCCGAAGTGCGCGAGGGTCGCTATCCCGGGCCCGAGCACTCGGTCACGAAGTAACCCCCGAGGACGAGCTGCACGACATCGCGACGCCCGCCGAAATGCGCGCCTGGTCGCGCGCCGAACGGAGCCGCGGCAACCGCATCGGCTTCGTTCCCACGATGGGCTTCTTGCACGAGGGACACCTGCGGCTCGTCGACCGGGCGCGCGATCGCGCCGATCGAGTGGTGCTGTCCCGCTTCGTCAATCCACTGCAGTTCGGCCCCGGTGAAGACTTCGACCGCTATCCCCGCGATCTCGAGCGCGACCGCGCGCTCGCGGCGAGCCGGTCGGTGGACTGTTTGTTCAACCCGGCGACGCACGCGGTCTATCCCGAGCGGCCGGTGGTGGTCGTGCACCCCGGTCCGGTGGGCGACATCCTCGAGGGTGCGGTGCGACCGGGACACTTTCGCGGCGTGCTCACGGTCGTGGCCAAGCTGTTCCACTATGTCGAGCCCGATATCGCGATCTTTGGACGCAAGGACTATCAGCAGTGCGTGCTGGTCCGTCGCATGATGGGTGACCTGGACTTCGGACTCGAGCTGGACATCGCGCCCACGGTGCGCGAGCTCGATGGCCTGGCGCTCTCATCCCGCAATGTCTACCTCAATCTCGAGCAGCGCCGCGCGGCGCTGGCCTTGTCGCGCGCGCTCCGCACCGTCGAGCAGACGTGGCGCGGGGGTCAGGCCGATCCGGCCGCGCTCGAGCGGCGGGGACTCGAGGTGCTCGCCGCGCCCGGCGTGACTCCGGAATACTTGAAAGTGCTCGGCGCAGAGTTGAGCCCCATCACGCGTGCCGACGCGGCGAGTGTGGTCGTGGTCGCCGCGGCGGTCGGCGCGACGCGACTCATCGACAACGTCGTGTTGGGAGACGGGATGGCGCACGACGTGGCGGTGCGAACGTGAGGGCGCGACGGAACGAAATGGAGGGAGACGGAACGAGGCGGGCCACATGAGTCTGCCAGAGTGGGCTGTGGTCAGCGCGGGACGCAAAGCCCACATCGAGCGGGTGGCCCACTTGATCGCCGACTGGGCGGACGAAATGGACGTGGGGGAGCGCGAGAAGGCGCGCTGGCTCCGAGCGGTGTATCTACACGACGCGCTGCGCAATGCGAAGCCCGAGAGCGGCATGCAACACGGCCCGAACGCCGCGGAGCGCGCCGAGCGGGAAGGCGAGCGTGATCGCGGCGTGCTCGACGCGGTGCGGTATCACACCATTGGCTACGCCGGGTGGGACGATGTCGGCCGGATGCTGTACCTCGCCGACTTCCTCGAGCCCGGTCGCGCATTCAAGCGATGGAAACGACGTTCGTGGGCCAGGCGGGTGCCGAAGGAGCGCGATGCGGTACTCCGGGAGGTCGCGGCGATGCGGCTCAGGCAGGTGATCAAGTCCGGATGGCCGCTTCCCAAAGAGTCGGTGGACTTCTGGAACAGTCTCGCCGCGCGCTGATCGCGCTCGTCCCGCTCCTCTGGGCCTGTCGCTCCGATCGGCCGCCGCCGCCGCTCCGGGTCCCAGGGGAGAGCGGACCGCACGTCACCGTCGAAGTCCTCAACGCCGGCAACACGCCCGGGCTCGCCCGCACCGCCACGCGCGTGTTGCGCCGGGCGGGGATCGACGTGGTGAGTTTCGGGAATGCGAGCGACCGGGACGCGGAGTCGACCCGCATCGTGGTGCGACGCGGCGGCGCGGCCGCGGCCCAGCCGGTGCGTGCGGCGCTCGGCGTCGGGACGATCGCGGTACAGCTCGATTCGGCGAAGCTACTCGATGTGAGCGTGTTCCTCGGGGCGGACTTTACGCCGCGCCTCGACTTCCACCCGTAGCTGACCGCAGGCGGCGCTGATGTCGAGCCCGCGGCTGCGCCGCAGCACCGCGTTCACGCCGCGCGCCTTCAGGCGCCGCTCGAACTCCATCATCCGGCCGCGCGAGCTGGGCGTGAGGCCGGGCGCGCCGCCTGGGTGCAGCGGCAGCAGGTTGACGAGCGCGCCGAGCGGCAGCGCCAGCCGGGCCAGCTGCTCGGCGTCGTCGAGCGAGTCGTTTTTCCCCTCGATCAGCACGTATTCGATCGTGATGCGCCGCCGGAACTGCGCGAGTGCGTTCACCAGATCGGGCAGCGGGTATTTCTTTTCGATCGGCATCAGCTCGAGACGACGCACCGAGGTGGGCGCGTGCAGCGACACGGCGAGCCGGAACTGCTCGGGCCGCTGGGCGAGCTCGGCCAACGCCGGAAGAATGCCTACGCTCGACACCGTGATGTGCCGCGCGCCTATTCCCAGGCCGTGCGGGTCGTTGAGAATCGTGAGCGCGGTGGACACCGCGGGCCAATTGAGCAGCGGCTCGCCCATGCCCATGAAGACGACATTGGTCGGTCTCTCGTCGGGATGGCGCAGCGCGACGGCACGCACCTGACCGGCGATTTCGGCCGCGCTCAGGTTGCGGCGAAATCCCATGCGTCCGGTGGCGCAGAACACGCATCCCAAGGCACATCCCACCTGGGAGGAAATGCACAGCGTGCGCCGCTTGCCTTCCGGGATCAGCACCGACTCGATGGCTTCGCCGTCGGCGAGCTTCCAGAGGAACTTCTCGGTGCCGTCGGTCGAGACCTGGTGGGCCGCGAGCTCGAGCCGCGCGAGCGGGAAGGCGTGCTCGAGCGCGAGTCGCAGGGAAATGGGCAGCTCGGTGGCGTCGGCCCAGGAGGCGACGGGGCGCTGCCACAGCCGAGCCATGATTTGCCCGCCGCGATAGGCCGGTTCGCCGCGCTGGGCGAGCCACTCGCGCAGCCGAGCTTCGCTGTCTGCCGGAGTCAGCGTCAGGAGGTCGTGATCGGAGGGCGTGGGGGACTGCATGGACGGAATTTAACGGCTCGGGAGCCCTCTCCGCGCGGCTCGTGACACAAGTCTTCTCGCAAGCCTTGGAACGACAGCCGCCTTATCGCGGTAGAACCGTGCCAGTGAACGCTCGAGCGCTGCGCGTCAGTCTTCCCGTGGGTTTCCTGCTCGTCCTATCCCACGCTGCCGTTCTCTTGCTCGCGGCGTGCGCCGAGTCGTCCACCAATCCGTTGCATCCGATCCCACCGGGTGGCACCAGCGCATTGTCGCCGCCGTGGGGAATTTCCCTGTCGCCGGGTCCCGATCCCTCGTATAACGCGATCACGATTCAGTGGGGCGGCATCACCGGCGCGACGCAGTACAATCTCTATGAGTCGACCTCGCCCAACGCGACGTTGGAGGCTGCCACGAAGGTCGCCAACGTCAATTCTCCGGTGACCCGGAGCGGGCTCGTTGCCGGTCAGACGTACTATTACCGTCTCACGTCGTCTGGCAGCGGTGGCGAGAGCGCGCCTTCGGTCGTCGTTGCCGGGACGGCGTCTCCGGATTTCACGTTGTTGCCGTTATCGCCGGCGGCCGGGGCGGCCGTCGGCACCGACGACCAGCTTCACATCGCCTTGCGCGTCGCCGCGCGCCGCCAGCTCGCGCCCCCCATTACGGCGACGATTGATGGCCGAACCGTGACCCTCGCGCTCGATGCGAACAACGATTTGACCGGAAGCACCCCGCTGGCAGGGCTGCCCGTCGGGGCGACGCTGCTCACGTTCAACGTCAAGGATGTCAGCGGCAGCTCCGCACAGGCGGTGGTCCGGTTCGACATCCTGCCGTCATTCCAGGTGACGCTGCCGCCTCCGTACAGCGTGGCGCGTCCCACAATCCACCTCCAGGCATCGTGCGCTCCGGTCGCGTGCTACTCCATTGGGGTGGCCAACACCGGTGGCGCTTCAGTGTATGCGACTGGTGCGCTCGATCAGACCCTCTCGATGGCGAGCCTCGATGGTCAGTCAGTGGTGATGGACTTTCAGATGAAGGATTCGCTCGTCGCGAGTAGCAGCGATCCACAATACATCGTCAGGGTTGCGCGCAGCGTCTGGGTCGAATCAAGCACTCATCTTCAGGACGTGATGACCGTCGCCGGTCCCATTGCCGACGCCAGCCAAAATCGTGTCCTGTACTCCTCCTCTCAGCAGGGATTCAACGTCAACATCCACAACGCTGCGTCACCGATCGATACGTTCGTCCTCGCGTGCCATAATTCCGGGCAGTACCCGCTCCTCACTCCTACGGGCGCCTGGGTCTGGTGCTTCAACCAAGTCCACTTTGACGAGGACACACTGTTCAATTGGGATGGTGGGTCGCTTACCAATGAAGCCGGTTACAGCCCACCGGTGGTCAGCGGTGATTTCGGGATCTTTGAGCCTGCCGCCTTTACATCCCTGACACGAGTCACATTTTCGACGCGGGCACGCGCGGCGGTAACTCCATGCTCGGGAGGCGGCGATGTGGCGGCGAATGGTGATGTCGCCTGTGCGAATGCGACAGGGCAGATCTTTCGCTTTCGCGATGGGCTCGCGAGCCAAGTGACTCACGATACGGCGCCGCTGTTCAACCTTCGGCCGCGGACCGACGGCATGAGCATCGTATTCACCCAATCGCTGACCTCGAGCAACAACAACACGGAGCCTGACGGGCCGTATCGGATTGCTCTGCTCGATAGCACCGGTGAGCACATTCTGACGCACACCATGTCGTATTCCCCGGGACTGCCGCCCGAGCCCACGTATCGCGCGAATAACGGGTGGGTCGCCTACACCGAGACGAGCAACACGGGCGAGCTGCAAGCGTGGGCACTGCCGCCTGGCGGGATCGCGACGCAGATCACGCATTTCGGTGGCTCGAGCACCATCGAGGCCCTGGGACCGAATGGCGAGGTGGTATTGCTCAACAGCTCGAGCGGCCAGTCGCGTCGCTATCTCGCTGTCTCACCCTACACGTCAGTCCTCGATATCGCTTCCGGGCAGGGCCATGCGTTCTTCGAGGGCGACAAGCTATTCGTGTTCATCGGCCCGACGTTGTTTCGAGTACCCTTCTAAGTCCCTTCTTGTTGCCGGTCCGTTGCACGCCAATAGGCGGCAGGTGGTTACTTGAGATCCAGGATGCATGACGTGGCGAACGCTAGGAATAGACGGACTCGCGTTGGTTACTGCGTCGTGCGAGTCTCACGTGGTATACAGGGGAGACGAATGCGGCCGCTCCTCGTAGCGATTGGCTTTCTGACCGCGTGCGCTGAATACACCGCCCCTGCGGTCGTGGCGAGCATCGAGGTGGCGCCCAGCACGCAGACGCTAACAGCCGTCGGGCAGACCCAAACGTTCAATGCCGTGGTGAAAGACCAGTACGGCAAGCCGTTCGCCGGCCCGAGCGTCGTCTGGCGTTCGGCTCAGCCCAACATCGCCACGATCGATGCGGCAACCGGGGTGGCGACGGCAATCGCCAACGGCGTAGCCACCATTACCGCAACGGCGGATACTTCTACCGGAACCGCCACGCTCACTGTGCGGCAGGTCGCTACCAGACTGGCGTTCATCACCCAGCCGTTGGGCGGGACGGCTGGACGGACATTTTCTCCCGTCGTGATGGTGCAGATCGAGGACGCGGGCGGGACAAGCGTCACCACGGCGAGCGACATGGTAACGGTCGCGATTGGCATGAATCCGGGCGGCGCCACGCTTGCGGGAACGGCAACGGTCGCAGCTCTGGGCGGCGTCGCGACTTTCAGCGGCATCTATGTCGATAAGGCGGGCGCGGGGTACACGCTCGTCGCGTCGTCCGGTACTTTCACGGGCAGCACCACGGACCCATTCACCATCCTGCCGTCACACGGGCCATTCGCGCAAATCGCCGCCGGCTACGTCCACACCTGTGGTATCAACGGCTCTGGGACGGCGTATTGCTGGGGCGCGAACAGCCTCGAGCAACTCGGCGACGACACGAGCATCTCTCGCCCCCACCCTGAGCAGGTCAGCGGGGGACACGCATTCACTGCGATTGCCGCCGGATGGAACCACACGTGCGGGATTACAGCCGGAGGAGCGATGTACTGCTGGGGTGAGGGCTCGTTGGGGCAGCTGGGCGACGGCTCGAGTACAGATCAATTCAGCCCGGCCCTCGTGTCCGGCAGCCTCACGTTTACCGCCGTGACCGCGGGATACGCTCACACCTGTGGCTTGGCCTCGGGCGGCGTCGCCTATTGTTGGGGTTACAACGGTTCGGGCCAGCTGGGCGACGGGACCACGACTAACCGTGCCACTCCCACGGCCGTTACCGGGAGCGTGTCGTTTTCGGCCGTGAGCGCCGGCGCCTTTCACACCTGCGGCATCACCTCGGCGGGTGCCGCGTACTGCTGGGGTCTCAATTCGTCTGGACAGCTCGGCGATGGGACCGGCATCGATGCAGCGAGCCCGCTCCTTATCGCCGACACGATCACCTTCGCCGCGCTTACCGCCGGGGAACGCCACTCCTGTGGCACAACCATCGCCGGCACGGCCTACTGCTGGGGCGATAACGGCAACGGCCAACTAGGCGATGGCACGACGATGAGCCGCTCGAGTCCGGTCGCCGTCAACGCGGTACTTGTTGGGAGTGTAAGCGCAGGGGGACTGCACAGCTGTGGACTGAATCTCTCCAATGCTCCCTATTGTTGGGGATACAACGCGTTTGGTCAGCTGGGGGACGGAACGCAAACCGATCGGCACAGCGCAACGCCGGTCTCCGGCATGAGCTTCAGCACGATCACGGCGGGGCGAATGCATACGTGCGCGCTCACCGCCGCTGGC
>DATIWU010000044.1:0-17280 GCA_035519195.1 Gemmatimonadales bacterium | reverse complement strand
ACCCTCGCCCTGGGCGTGACGAATCCCGGAGTCCTCCAGGTCGAATCGTCACCCGACATCACGATCCGGCGCCATTCGTCGGAAAGCTCCGTTCCCCGCGGGCAGGTGCTCAGCTACACGCAGTACCTCGCGCGGGCCCGCAGCACGCATCCCGACCGGGGCATGGCGGCCGCGGATGCCGCGTATATCCGTCTCGCGGGACGATTCTTCCGCGCCACGCTGCTGCCCAACGAGCACGAGACCGAGCGGCGGCGTGACGAGCTGCGCCGCAGCGTGGACCGCACGAAGTACGTCGTGCGCGCGGGCGACCGGATCGTCGCCGCTCACGAGGTCGTCACGAGCGAGACGCACGAACGGCTCGCCGCGCTGCAGCAGGAATTGCTGCGCCGCGGCGCGGCGACGAGCCGCTCGTTCCTCGGCGCGCTGGGCGCGATCCTCCAGAACGGCCTCGTGCTCGGCATCTTCTGGGTGCTGCTGCTGTTCTATCGCCGGGAGACCTATCGCGAGCAGCGTCAGGTCGCGATCGTTGCGGCGTTGTTCGGCGCCGCAATCGCGGGCGGCGCCGCCATCGCGCACTGGGTGCCGATCTATCCCGTGCTCATTCCGTTGCCGTTCACGGCCATGATGTTGACCGTGCTGTTCAACGGACGCGTCTCCATGATCGCCGCGATGATCCTGGCGATCGTGATCGGCACGCAGCCCGTATTCCACGACTCTCCCGCACTGTTCTTTTGCGTGGTCGGCGGCGTGAGCGCCGCGCTGTCGATTCGGGTGCTGCGACGCCGCAGCCACCTGGCCGTGGTCGGCCTCATGGTGGGAGCGGGATATCTCTGCGCCGCCGTCGCCATCGGATTATCGAGCGAATGGAGTGTGAGCGAGATGCTGATTCGGGCGGTGTGGGGCAGCGTGAACGGTCTCGTCTCCGCGGGACTCGCGCTGCTGCTGCTTCCGCTGGTGGAATCGCTCACAGGGATCACGACGGACCTCTCGCTGCTCGAGCTGCTCGATCCCAGCCGGCCGCTGTTGCGGCGGTTGTCGGTCGAGGCTCCGGGGACGTTCCAGCACAGCATCGCCATGGCCAACCTCGTCGAGGCCGCCTGCAACCGCGTCGGGGCGAACGGGCTGCTGGGCCGGGTCGGGTGCTACTACCACGACATCGGCAAGGTCATCAACCCGATGTACTTCGTGGAGAACCAGACGCGCGGCAACCCGCACGACCGGCTGGACCCGCACAAGTCGGCGGAAATCATCAAGGCCCACGTCACGGACGGCCTGGCGCTCGCGGAGGAGGCACGCCTGCCGGCCAGCGTCGCGGCGTTCATTCCGGAGCACCACGGCACGACAGAGATCACCTATTTCCTCGATCGCGCGAAGAAGAGCGGGATCGGACCGGCGCGCCCCATCGACTACACCTATCCGGGGCCGAAACCGCGCTCGATCGAAACGGCGATTACGATGCTCGCGGACTCGGTCGAGGCATCACTGCGCGTGCTCGAAGACCTGACGCCGCGCAAGATCGAAGACGCCATCGAGCACATCGTGCGCACCAAGATCAACCAGGGGCAGCTCGACGACGCACCGATCACGCTGGCCCAGATCAATCTCGTGAAGGCCGAATTCGTGCGGAGCATTTCGGCCATGCACCACAGCCGGATCGATTATCCGGAATCGAGTGGCGGGATCTCGGCGACCTGGCAGCCTGCCGCGAAGGGTTGAGCGGCGGCTGGCTCGCGCCGCGGCCCTGGTCCTCACGTGGGAGAAGGCGCGCGCCCGCCGGACGCGCATCGAGCTCACGCTGCTGGCTCCCGCCGCGATGCGAAAGCTGAATCGGCGAGCGACCGGGCGGCGGGGCATGACCGATGTGCTCGCGTTTGCGCTGCCGCAGCCCGACGGGACGATTTTGGGAGACGTGTACCTCTGTAGAGCCGCCGCCCGGGACTGGGTGCGGAGGAACGGGAGAAGCGGGAAGGGGGCAGCGGGAAGGGTGGAGGAGGAGCTGGTGCGACTCGCCGTTCACGGCACCCTGCACGTGCTGGGATACGATCATCCTGAGGGCGACCACCGCACGCGTTCGGCCATGTGGCGGCGCCAGGAGCGATATGTGAAGCGCTTGGCGCGCGCGGGCCAGCCATGATGGGTGCCGGCGCGCTCACATTTCTCGGCGCGCTGTTCACGTTCGCCGCCGCGGTCTGGGCGGGCCTCCTTGCGCTGGGTGAGGAAGCGGCGGTCGGGGAAGCGCTGCACACCCTGGGCGATGCGCCCCCCGCGACGATCGGGGCGCGCGTTCCGCTCCACCGGGCGCTGTACGTCGGCCGTCTGGCGCTGCTCGTGCTCGGCGCGGTCGCGGCGGCGGACCTGCTCGACTGGTGGGACCGGCCATGGGGCGAAGCGCTCCTCGACCTCGCGCTGGCGGCCGGCTTGTTGTTCGTGGTCGGCGATGCGCTCCCCCGGAGCATCGCGCGCCTGGCTCCGGAGGTGGCGCAGGCCGCGCTGCCGGTCGCGCGGCGCACCCTCGCCCCGTTCCAACCGCTGTTCTGGCTGCTCGCCTGGGTCGACCGCGCCCTGCACGCGATGATCACGCGGCGCGCGCCGATCGATGCCGATCTCGGGACGACGCAGCGCGACATTCTGCTCGGCGTCTTCACGCTCGCCGACACTACCGTGGCCGAAGTGATGACCCCGCGGCTCGACATGATCGCCGTCGATCATACGGCGGCAATCGCCGAAGTCGTCGAGCAGTTCAAGGAGAGCGCGCACTCCCGGCTGCCCGTGTACGATGGCACGCCCGACAATCTCATCGGGATCGTGTTCGCCAAGGATCTCGTGAGCCTCTCGATGGGATTAGGCCTGCCGAGCGGTACATGGCAATCGTTCGTGCGCCCGGCATCCTACGTGCCCGAATCCAAGACCCTCGATAACCAGCTGCGCGATTTTCAGCGCGGCCCCGCGCACCTCGCGATCGTGGTCGATGAATTCGGCGGCACGTCCGGACTGATCACGCTCGAGGACATCCTCGAGGAAGTCGTGGGCGAGATCCGCGACGAGCGCGACGTGGAGGTCGCGCCGGCCATCAAGGCGGACGGCGATCGGTACTGGGTCGATGGACGCGTCACGCTCGACGATCTCTCTGCCGCGCTGGGTCGCCCGTTCGAGCATCCCGACGTGTCGACGGTGGGGGGCCTCATTTATTCCGCCCTGGGCCGCGTGCCGCGGCCGGGCGAGGAGCTGACGCTCGACGGCTTCCGGGTGGTGGTCGAGCGCGTGGACCGGCGCCGGGTCACCCGAGTGTATTTCGAGAAGCAGCCATGATGACCTCCTGGATCGCGCTGCTCCTTGGGCTGACGCTCGCGGGTGCGGCGGCCAGCGTCGGCGCGGCGGCCGCCTCGGTGAGTCAGTTCGAGCTCACCCGCTGGGTGTCGTACCGACTGCGAGGCATGGGCGCCGCCCGCCTGCTCGAGAACCCCGGCCGCGTCCTGGCCACGGCGAACGCGCTGACGACGCTGGGTGTGGTGTGCGCGGCGGCCGCGGTCCCCGCGCTGCTCGCGCAGACCACGCCGACGTTCCTGGGGATTTTCACGCTGGCGGTGGGCGTTCCGGTGTTCGTGAGCGCCGCCTACCTGTTGCCGCGCGTCGTGGGTCGGCGCTGGGCAGAATCGATCGTTGCCCGAGCGGTGCCGTGGCTCGAGCGCGCGGCGCGCCTGCTCGCGCCGTTCATCCCGCGGCGCGACCCCTCGGCGCGAACGACCCTCGCGGCCGTGATCGCGGGCGCCGACACGGAGGCGCTCGCGGCCGCGGATGAGATTGCCGTGGTCGGCGCGGT
Organism: Gemmatimonadales bacterium; assembly: GCA_035519195.1. Taxonomy (GTDB): domain Bacteria; phylum Gemmatimonadota; class Gemmatimonadetes; order Gemmatimonadales; family GWC2-71-9; genus AG25. Next base: position 13,460 of record DATIWU010000044.1, on the reverse strand, counting down.
GCTCACCTTCGCCGATCGTCCGGTGAAGGAGCTGATGACGCCACGGACCGCGGTGGTCGCGCTGCCCGAAGGCATGCCCGCCGGCGAGGCGGCGCACGTCTATGCGCAGGCCGGGTACAGCCGCTATCCCGTGTATCGAGGGTCGCTCGACGAGGTGATCGGCGTGGCGTACGCGTTCGATCTGCTGCGCCTCGAGCCGGAAGACCCGGTGCCGATCCAGCCGCTGCTCGCCGTGCCGGGGACGATGCGCTCGGCGGACTTGATGCGGGAAATGCAGCGCGGCCGCGGCCATCTCGCCGTCGTGCTGGACGAGTTCGGAGGAACCGCGGGTGTCGTGACGCTCGAAGACCTGCTGCGTGATCTGGTCGGCGAAATCTTCGGCGAGGAAACGGCGAGTGACGTGAAGCCGGATGGCGCGCCACATCCCGCCGAATCGAAGGGCCCGGAGGGCGGGGGAGCAGCGATCGTCGTCGTGGAGCTCGAGGGGAACGCGCCAGCGTCGCGCTTGACGGAGGCGTTCGGAATTCCCATTGGAGCCCGCGGCATTCAGACCGTAGGGGGGCTTCTGGTCTCGGCGCTGGGCCGCATTCCGCGCATGGGTGAACGGTTCTTGCTCCGGGGACTCGAGTTCGATGTCCTGGCCGCAACCTCGACACGGGTCGATCGCATCCTGATACGCGCCGGGCCGATTCGGACGATCACGCTCGATCGCGGACCAGGCAGCGGGGAACGAGGAGCAGGGGGTGGGGGGGGCGGGGGCGGGGGGGGGAGCGGGGGCGGAATCGCCGGGGCGGGGCCCGGACCTGAGGCGTTATCTTGAGTCGACCAAAGGGCATAGAGATGGAAGGCGGCGCGATTCTCGAAGGATTGGCACGGCGAGACCCCGCCGCGCTGGCCCGCGCGATCAGCCTGGTCGAGAACCGCCGCGAGGGGTTCGAGCAGGTGCTCGCTCGCGCGCTCGTGCCACGCGCCGCGGGCGCGACCGCGGGGCGCCGCACCGGTCTGACGGGGCCGCCGGGGGCAGGGAAAAGCACCCTCACCGAGCGACTGATCCGCCACTATCGCGCGCACGGTGAGTCGGTGGGCGTGATCGCGGTCGATCCCACCAGCCCCTTCACGGGGGGCGCGCTCCTGGGCGACCGCATTCGCATGGAGTCCTCGGAAGTCGACTCGGGCGTGTTCATCCGCTCGATGGCGACGCGAGGATCTCACGGCGGCCTCGCGGTGACCACGGAAGAAGTAGCCCAGCTGCTCGAAGCGTTCGGGTTCGCTCAGGTCCTGATCGAGACGGTCGGGGTTGGACAAACGGAGCTGGACATCGCGGGAGCGGCGGATACGACCGTCGTGGTCCTCGTGCCAGAATCGGGAGACGCAATCCAGACGTTGAAGGCGGGTGTGATGGAAATCGCCGACATTTACGTGCTCAACAAGAGCGACCGGCCGGGGGCGGACAAACTGCGGCACGAAATCGAAATCATGGTGAGTATGCGCCGCGGAAGTCGCGCCGGGGCGTGGGAGCCACCCGTGATCAAGACGGTCGCCACGACGGGCGAGGGCATTGGCGAGCTGACCGGCGCGCTCGAGGGCCATCGCGCGTATCTCGAAACGAGCGGCATGCTCGTCGCGCGACGCAAACGGCGGGTGGAGGCACTCACGCGGGCCGTGCTCACCCGGGCGCTCGAGCGCTGGGTATGGGAGGCCGCTCGGGCGGACGAGATCATCGCCGAGCGGCTCGACGACGTACTCGAAGGGCGGCAAAGCCCGTATGAGCTGGCGCAGGCCGTCATCGAACAGGTAAAGAGCGGAGCCCTGGAGTGAGCGGGACCGAGCGCAAGGCGCTCTACACCGACCGAGACCTCGCGGGATTCGATCCCGAGCGCCAGCTCGGCCTACCCGGCGAGTTTCCCTTCACGCGCGGCATCCATCCCACGATGTACCGGGGCCGGCTCTGGACCATGCGGCAGTTCGCCGGGTTCGGCACCGCTACCGATACAAACCGCCGTTACAAGTTCCTGCTCGCGCGTGGACAGACCGGGCTGTCGGTGGCCTTCGACTTTCCCACCCTGATGGGCTACGACTCGGATCACCCGCGCGCCGAGGGGGAAGTCGGGAAATGCGGCGTCGCCATCTCGTCGCTCGCCGACATGGAGGATCTGTTTCACGAGATCCCGCTCGACCGCGTGTCGACGTCGATGACCATCAATGGTCCCGCCGCGATGCTGTTCTGCTTCTACGTCGCCGCCGCGGAGCGGCAGGGCGTATCGATCGCCAAACTCCAGGGCACCGTGCAGAACGACATGCTCAAGGAGTACATGGCGCAGCATGCGTGGGTGTATCCCGTCGAGCCGGCGCTCAAGATCATCGTGGACATGTTCGAGTGGTGTGCCGAGCACACGCCGCTCTGGAATACGATCTCGATCTCGGGCTACCACATCCGCGAAGCGGGCTCCACGGCGGCGCAGGAGCTGGCGTTCACGCTGGCCAACGGCTTCACGTACGTCGAGCGCGGGATCGCGCGCGGTCTCGACGTGGACGCCTTTGCGCCGCGCCTCTCGTTCTTCTGGGACATTCATAACGATTTCTTCGAGGAAATCGCCAAGCTGCGCGCGGCGCGACGTATCTGGGCCCGTCACCTGCGCGACCGATACGGCGCGCGCGATCCCCGCTCGTGGAAGATGCGGTTCCACAGCCAGACCGCGGGCGTCACCCTGACGGCACAGCAGCCGCAGAACAACATCGTGCGGGTCGCCTATCAGGCGCTCGCCGCGGTCCTCGGGGGCACCCAGTCACTGCATACCAATTCGCTGGACGAGACGCTGGCCCTGCCCACGGAGCAGGCGGTGCAGCTCGCGCTCCGCACGCAGCAGATCATCGCGCACGAGACCGGCGTGCCCGAGGTGATCGACCCGCTGGGCGGCTCCTACTACGTCGAGAGCCTGACCGATCAGCTCGAGCGCGAAGCCGAGTCCCTGTTCGCGGAAATCCAGTCGATTGGCGGCGTCGTACGGGGCATCGAGAACGGCTGGTTTCAGCGCCAGATCGCGCGCTCGGCCGAGGCGTTTCAGCGGGAGCTCGAGGCGGGAACCCGGGCGATCGTCGGGGTGAATGCGTTCGTGAGTCAGGATGACCATCCGGTCGAGATTCTCAAGATTTCGAATGATGCCGAGGACGGGCAGCGTCGCGGCCTCGCGCGGCTGCGCGCGAGCCGCGATAACGCGCTCGTGGCCGCGCGACTCGAGACGCTGAAGCAGGCCGCGCTGCGCGAGGAGAACGTCATCGGTCCGATGCTCGACTGCGCGCGGGCGTACTGTACGCTGTTCGAGATCCGGCACGCACTCGAGGCCGTATACGGGGCGTACCGGGAGCCCGTGTTCTTCTAGCCCATGACCGCAACCGCCGGCGTGACGTCCGAAGCAGCGGTGCACGATGCCGTGCACCGACTGGCGCAGATTCGCCCGGGCCCGCACCTGGTTGTCACCTGCTACCTGAAGCTCGAGCCCCGCGACCGCACCCGCGGCAAGTACCTCATCAAGATGAAGAATCGCGTGCGCGACGCGCTCGCCTCACTCGAGAGTCAGCGGATGGATCACGCGGCGCGGGAGACGGTCGCCCGCGATCTCGAGCGCGTGCAGCGCACGTTCGACGATCCCGCGCTCACGCGCGGCGCGCGCGGCGTGGCGATTTTTGCGTCGAGCCCATTGGGGTTGTTTGAGGTGATTCCCCTGCCGCACGTGCATCGCTCGCGGCTCGCCGTTCGCCCGGTGCCGCTGGTCCGGGAGCTGGTGGCGCTGGAAGAGGAGTTCGGGACGATTCTCGCGGTTGCGGCAGATCGGACGGGGGCGCGGTTCTTCGAGGTCACCGCGTACGGCGTCACCGAGCTGCCGGGCCTGTCGCTCCCCGCGAGTCGCGCCGCCAAGTTCCACGGCCCGAAGCAGACGATGCGGCGGGGCGGTCACCCGACCGGCGCGATCGGCGAGTATCACTACCATCAGCGCATTCGCGAAGAGAAGCACCGGCTGTATGCCGCCGTTGCGGACCGCATGTTTCGCCACCAAGCGGAGCATCCCATCGCCGGCCTCGTCGTGGCCGGCGTCGGCGTGGATGCCGCGGGCCTGCTGCCCCACCTGCACACGTATTTGCATGACCTCGTCCTCGGCGTCGTGAAGATGAGCCCCAAGGCCCTCTCGCCGGCGAAGATTCGAGATGCCTCGCTGTTGCTGAGAGAAGAGCGGGAACGGGCCTGGGAGCGCGCCCATGCCGAGGCGGTCACGCAGGGGCTCGGGACCGGATGGGCGGTCAATGGCGTGCCGGCCACCAGAGAGGCGCTCGAGCACGGCCAGGTGCGCACGCTGCTCGTCGACGGCCGGGGGGACGATCCCGGCATCGACGATGCGATCGAGGACGCGTTCGCCCAGGCCGCACAGGTGGACGTGCTGTACGACGAGCGCGCCCGCCGCGCGGTGGACGGACTAGCTGCCCTGCTCCGGTTCCGGATGTGATGCGGCCCCGCGTCGGCGAACGCGCAGGTGAAGCCGCGCATGCGAAGCACGTGTCCCACCCCGGGAAGCGGCCGATTCGCGTGCTCGTCGCCAAACCGGGACTGGACGGTCATGATCGCGGCGCTAAGGTCGTCGCCGCCGCGCTGCGCGACGCCGGAATGGAAGTGATCTACACCGGACTCCATCAGACGCCGGAGCAGGTGGCGCAAGCGGCGATCCAGGAAGACGTCGATGTCGTCGGATTGTCGATTCTCTCGGGGGCGCACATGACGCTGTTCCCTCGCGTCCGCCAGCTGCTGGACCAGGGCGGGCGGCAGGACGTGCTGCTCACCGGAGGCGGAATCATTCCGCCGGAGGACGCGGTGGCGCTCGAGCGCCAGGGCGTGGGCAAGCTGTTTGGTCCCGGGACGCCCACGAGCGATCTCGTCAAATACATCCAGGATTGGGCGCGGGAGCATGTTTCGACCTAGCCCCTCGCATTCTTGAGCCGCCTCAAGACGCTCAGCGCGCAATACCGCGATCTCCAGCAGCGGCTCGAGCAAGGCGGTGGCCCAGAGCGCACCCGCCGCCAGCACGATCAGGGGAAGCTCACCGCGCGAGAACGCATCGCGCGGCTCGTGGACCCGGACGGACCGTGGTTCGAGGTGGGGCTGCTCGTGGCGTACGATCAGTACGACGGCCAGGCTCCGGCGGCCGGCGTGGTAACGGGCGTGGGCGTCGTGAACGGGCGACCCGTTGTCGTGGTGGCGAACGACGCGACCGTAAAGGCAGGATCGTGGTGGCCTGAGACGATCAAGAAGATGCTGCGCGCGCAGGAGATCGCGATGCGCCAGCGGATCCCGATCGTCTATCTGGTCGATTCCGCGGGCGTGAATCTCCCGTATCAGGGCGGTGTGTTTCCCGGCCAGTACGGCGCGGCGCGGATCTTCTATTACAACTCCATCATGCGGCGGTTTCTGCACGTCCCACAAATCGCCGCCGTGATGGGTCCCTGCATCGCGGGTGGCGCGTATCTCCCGGCCCTGTCCGACGTGATCTTCATGGTCGAAGGAACGTCGTTCATGGGACTGGGCGGCCCCAACCTCGTGAAAGGCGCCACGGGGCAGAGCGTCGACGCCGAAGCCCTGGGCGGCGCCCGCACACATACGGCCGTGAGCGCGGTGGCTCATTACCGGGCGGCGAATGACGCCCTGTGTCTCGAGCAGATCCGCGCGTATCTCGGCCGGCTGCCGCACGAGAACCACCCGATCGGCACGAAGCGCCGCCCGCCCTCCAACGCCGACAAGCTGTACGAACTGCTCCCCGCCGATCACCGGATGAGCTACGACATGCACGCCGTGCTCACGGCGCTGCTCGACGACGGCAAGTTCGAGCCGTTTCAGTCCGACGTGGGACCCGAAATGATCTGCGGCCACGGCACCATCGAAGGGCACAGCGTCGCCGTCATCGCCAATCACCGCGGCTTCATCAAGGGGAAAACGAACGAGCCGCCGCGCATCGGCGGAATCATCTATACGGAAAGCGCGCAGAAGACGGCGTACTTCATCGCGACCGCGAATCGGGAACAGATCCCGCTGCTTTTCGTGCAGGACGTCTCCGGATTCATGGTGGGCATCGACGCCGAGCATTCGGGAATCATCCGCGCGGGCGCGGAGTTTGTCGAAGCGATGGCGACCGCCTCCGTACCCAAGATCGTGCTGACCTTGAATCACGCTTCCGGCGCCGGCTATTACGCCATGGCGGGCCAGGGATTCGATCCCGATTTCATCGTCTCGTGGCCCACAGGGCGGATGGGCGTGATGGAGGGAGAGTCGGCGGTGCAGGCAGTGTTCGGGGAGGCAGCCGGCAATCCCGATGTCGCGGAACGCGTCGCGAGCATGCGAGCGGACTACGAGCGCGAGCTCGACGCCAGGTTCGCCGGAGCGCGCGGGTTCGTCGACGCGATCGTTACACCCGAGGAAACGCGCGCGGTCCTCGGATTCCTGCTGGCTGTCACCGCGTCATATCGCGGGCCGCATCTCGGAGCATTCGTGCTTCCGCCGGAGTTATGACACGACGCAGCTGGAAGGCCCTGTTTCTGCTGTGGAGCGTGGCGTGTCACGGAGGCGGACCTGCGGACGAGCGCGCGCCCGCGCCGGCCGCGGCCCCTCCCGTTCCCCACCAGTCCAGCGTGGGGAGAACGCTGGGCGCACGCATCTTCACGGACAGCGCGGCGCCCGATAGGACCGGAACCCCGGTCGTGCCACCGCGGTTTGCGCGCGATGCGGGATACATGCCGCTGGCGAGCGCCGGGGTATCGGCGTTCCGCGCGCGCTACCCAACCTACGACGGCCGCGGGGTGCTGGTCGGGGTGCTCGATTCGGGCGTCGATCCTTCCGCCGCGGGGCTCGAGCGCACCACGACCGGGGCTCCCAAAGTCATCGATCTGCGCGACTTCTCGGGGGAAGGAAAGGTGCCGCTCTCGATCCTGCCCCCGCCCGTGGGCGGGAGCATCACGGTTGCCGGCAAGACGGAAACCGGCGCCGGGCGAATCGCGCGACTGGCGACCAACGCCCGGTGGTACGGGGGCGAGCTGCGCATCGGGGACGATCGCGTCCCGATCGTCGCCGTGCGAGCAAGCGACGGCTGGGTCGCGTTTCTGGATGCCAGGCTGAACGGCTCGTTCGAAGACGACACGCCGCTGCATGACTATCGCGACGGTCGCGAAACCGTGGCCGTGGGAACAAGAGGCATCGTCGTCGCCGCGAACTTCGCGGACCAGGGCGGCGTACCGGCGCTCGACCTCGTGTTCGACGACTCGGGGCATGGCACACACGTCGCTGGTGTGGCAGCGGGTCACGAGCTGTTTCATCTCGCGGGATTCGATGGCGTCGCGCCAGGTGCTCAGGTGATCGGACTCAAGGTCACCGACAACCGGCGGGGCGGCGTGTCGGGAACGGGCAGCATCGTCGAGGCGTTGAACTACGCCGCCAAGTTCGCCGCGGATCGCGGCCTGCCCCTCGTGCTGAGCTTGAGCTTTGCCGTCCGCATGCCGATACCCGGAGGCTCCGCGATCGATTCTCTGGTCGATGCGTTTCTGTTGGCGCACCCCGAGGTGGTGCTCACGGTGGCGGCCGGGAATGACGGACCCGGCCTCGCGACCATTGGGTCGCCGGCGGCGGCGGACCTGGCACTCGCGGTCGGCTCATCCCTGCCGCTCGCGTTCGCCAGACCGCCCAACGATTCCGGACCGGCTGCGACGCCCGGCGGCGACGTCATGGGGTGGTGGAGCGCGCGGGGTGGATTGACCGCCAAACCCGATCTGATCGTGCCCGGCTTGGCATTCTCGACGGTGCCCGCGTTCGCCACCGGGCTCGAGCTCGAGCGGGGCACGAGCGTCGGAGCGCCATACGTGGCGGGCATGGCCGCCTGCCTCATGTCCGCGCTCGGGGTCCTGAACCGGCGGGTGAGCGCCATCGAAATCATCACGGCATTGCGAGCCTCGGCCACGGCCCTCGCGGGCACGTCCTTTCTCGACCGTGGCGCCGGGGTTCCGCGACTCGAGACGGCGTATCGCTGGCTCGCCGCGGGGCATCAGGGATCCGACTATGCCGTGCGAGCGAGTGACGGCAACTCGGCCGCACTGCGATACACCTCTGCGATGACGGACAGTGTGATCGTGTTTCGAGTCCGGCACCTGGCCGGGCGGCGTGCGGCGGAGTTCACGCTGCACTCGAGCGTGCCGTGGCTCACGGGTCCGTCGTACGTCAGCGCGGGTGCCGTCGAGACAGTCATTCCCGTCCATGTCTCGCTCCCACCCAACCTGTCGCCAGGGGTGTACACGGGCTCGCTCGTCGGCCGCACTCCCTCGGATAGCGCGGCGGGCCCCCTGTTCACGATCGTCAGCACGATCGTGGTCCCCTCCGATCTTGCGTCGGGGCCGCTCGTCGATGCGGGTCGACCGATTCCAGCCGGAAGGGTGCAGCGGTATTTCTTGCGACTCCCCGGACCAGGAGTCACGCTCGCTGCACAGGTTACGATCACCGGAGCGGGCGCGGATACGCTCGCCCGGCAGGTCGCGATTCGGCTCTATGGGCCGGGAGGCCTCCCCGTGTCCGGGCAGGCCATGCAGGATCGGGGCCCGGGAGTGCGCTACGTCGTACCCGGCGAGGAAGCGGCACAGGGCACCTACGAGCTGGACATCGCCGCTCCGCCGCTCGCCGGCATCAGCGCAACGGTGCGCGCCGAGGCGTCACGGTTTCGACTGGAGGGTCGAGGGAACGCGATCGAGGCGGCAAACTCCGGCACGAACTCGATTGCCGGCAGCTGCGATCAAGCGCTGCTCGGCGTGTCACGGAACGTCGTGGTGAATGGCTCGGGGGCCGCTCCCGAGACGCTCATGGTCCGCGTTCCCGGCTGGGCCACCGCGGCCACGGTTCGGATTCTGATCCCGGATAGCACCTGGCGCGAGCTGACGGGGTTTGCACTTTCCACGCTCGATTCAGCCGCAACTCGGATCGCGACGTATGCGCTGCACAATGCCGCGGGAGCCCAGTCGATTCCGCTTTCGCCGTCGCTACAAGGCCGTGCGCTGCTGGTCGAGCTGTATCCGGCGTTCGCCCGATCCGACGCCGCGCGGAACTGGCAGGCGCGCGTGCAGATTACGTACATGCTGCCCGAGCCCCGTATTCTCGGCTCTCCCCGTCCCGTCTCCCTGGTCGCCGGGGAACGAGTGGACTTGCCGATCGCGAAGCCCGAACCTGACGGGGCAGGGGCAGCGGGGGCCTTCGGTGTGCCGCCTGGGTTCGCGCCGTTCATCGAGTTTCGCGTTCACCCCACGGCGGCGGGCAATTCGGGCACGGAGACCGCCGTGCTGCACGTGACGCCGGCAGCAGCACCCTGATGACCCAGCGCGTGGTGCGGATCGCGTCGGGTCAGGGGTTCTGGGGAGACTGGCTCGAGGCGCCGGTGCGGCAGGTCGAGGGCGGGCCCATCGACTTTCTGATGATGGACTATCTCGCCGAAGTCACGATGTCGATCCTGCAGAAGCAGAAATCGCGCGACCCCACACTCGGCTACGCGCGCGATTTCGTGCAATCGATGGAGCGCATCCTGCCGCATGCAATCGAGCGAGGCGTGCGGGTCACCGCGAATGCCGGAGGCGTGAATCCGCGCGCCTGTGCACAGGCCGTCGGGGACGCGGCGCGGCGGCTGGGACTCACGGGCAAGGTCCGCCTCGGGATCGTGTCGGGTGACGACCTCCTGGACCGCCTGGATCAGCTCACGCGGGACGGGCATGCGCTGGCGAATCTCGATACGGGGCGGCCGCTCAGTGACGTCCGCGAACGGGTCGTGTCGGCCAACGCCTACCTCGGCGCGGCACCGCTCGTCGAGGCGCTGCGGCGTGACGCGAATATCGTGATCACGGGCCGCGTGACCGACACCGGGCTCACGCTGGCTCCAATGATGCATGCGTTCGCATGGCGCGCCGATGCCTGGGATCTGCTCGCCGCCGGCACCGTCGCCGGCCACGTCATCGAGTGTGGGGCGCAATGCTCCGGCGGCAACTGCCTGGCCGACTGGCAATCGGTTCCGGACCTGGCGAACGTCGGCTACCCGATCGTGGAAGCCTCGCCCGACGGAACGTTCGCGGTCACCAAGCACGCGGGCACGGGTGGACGGATCAGCGTGGCGAGCGTGACGGAGCAGCTGGTGTACGAGTTGGGCGATCCGCGAGCCTACATCACTCCGGATTGTGTCGCCGATTTCACGACGATCCGCCTCGAACAGGCGGGGCCCGATCGCGTGCGATTCTCGGGGATCAAAGGGCGCGCGGCCACGGACAAGCTCAAAGTGTCGATCGCGTACTTCTATGGCTACAAGGCGGTGGGAACGCTGGTGTACGCGTGGCCCGACGCGTACGCGAAGGCGGAGGCCGCGGATCGCGTGGTGCGGGAGCGACTCGCCCGGCTCGGGCTCAGGTTCGAGGCCCTACGCACCGAATTTGTCGGCGCCGACTCGACGCACGGCCCACTCGCCACTCGGGAGCTCGATCGGAACGCACTTCCCGAGGTGCAGCTGCGCATCGGCGTCCGCGCGCGCGAGCGGGATCCGGTCGAGCGATTTACGCGGGAGATCGCCCCCCTGGTGTTGAACGGCCCGCCAAGCGTCACCGGATTTGCGGGCGGCCGCCCCAAAGTCGAAGAAATCATCGCGTACTGGCCGGCGTTGATCGACAAGCGCGTGGTCACCCCGTGTATCGAGACGCTCGACGTATGAGAGTCCGGCTGGCGGCACTCGCGCATGCGCGCTCCGGCGACAAGGGGGATACGGCGAATATCGGTCTGATCGCCCGCGATCCGGCGCGGTATCCCCTGCTCGTCGAGCAGGTGACCACGCCGCGCGTGGCCGCCCATTTCGCCGGGATCATTACCGGCCCGGTGGAGCGGTTCGAGCTCCCGAACCTGCACGCCCTGAATTTTCTGCTGCACGGCGCGCTCGATGGTGGGGGCACCATCTCGCTCAAAACCGATGCGCAGGGCAAGGTGTTCTCGACCGCGCTGTTGCGCATGGAAATCGATGTCCCCGATGACTGAGACGGCACGCCTCGTGTGCGTTCAGGAGCAAGGTGTCTGCTCGATCACGCTGAACCGCCCCGATAAGCGCAACGCGATCGACAGCCTCATGATCGAGCAGTTGCTCGAGGCGCTCGAGCACGCCGATCTCGACGCCACGGTGCGCGTGGTCGTGCTGCGCGGGAGCGGGAAGGATTTCTGCGCGGGAATGGATCTCGCGGAGCTGCTCGGGTCCGCGGATCGGGCGGTGGCGGAGAACCGCGACGCGGCGCTCCGGTTCACGGAGGTGTTTTTGCGGATGCGGCGCATGCCCAAGCCCGTGCTGGCCGCCGTTCAGGGCCGGGCGCTGGCCGGCGGGGCGGGGCTCGCGACCGCCGCCGATCTCGTCCTCGCCCAACGCTCCGCTCAATTCGGTTACCCGGAAGTGCAGCGCGGATTCGTCCCGGCCATCGTCCTCACCCTGCTCAAACGCGCCGTCGGGGAGAAGATGGCGTTCGATCTCGCCACCACGGGACGCATCCTCACGGCGGGCGAAGCCGCGGCCTGCGGGCTCGTTTCACGGGTCATCGACGACGACGCGTTCGACACTCAGGTCCGTGCCCTCTGTGCGGCGCTGGCCGGTACCAGTGCTTCCGCACTGGCGCTCACCAAACAGCAGTTCTATGAACTGGACGGGCTCCCCTTCGAAGAAGGGCTCAGGCTCGGCGCCGACGTGAACGCGGTGAGCCGCACGACACCGGATTTTCGGTCGGCGATCGCGGCATTCTTGAAAAAGTAGATGAGCCCGTTCTTCGTGACCAAGGCGTGGCTCCTGGGATGCGCGCTCGCCGCGGGATTGGCCGGGATGCTGCTGGACCGTCGCTGGCTCGTGTGGATCGCGGTCCTGCTCCTCGCGGCGGCCGTGGTGCTGCGATTGATCGAGCGCCGGATGCGCGAGCAATGAGGCTGCACGACCCGGGTCGGATCCTGCTCGTCTCCTGCTACGAGCTCGGTCACCAGCCCCTGGGGCTGGCCTGGCCGCGCGCGTTTCTCGAGCGCGCGGGCTACGCGCCCGCCTGCCTTGACCTGGCCGTCGAACCCCTCGATGAGGAGATGATCGCACGGGCCGGCCTTGTCGCCGTCGCGGTTCCCATGCACACGGCGTTGCGGATCGGCGTGGCGTTCGCGCGCCGGGTGCGCGTGATCAATCCTGCGTGTTTCGTGTGCTTCTACGGTCTCTACGCCACGCTCAATGCCGACGTTCTCCTGTCCGGTCTCGCCGACGCCGTCATCGGGGGAGAGGTGGAAGAGCGTCTCGTGACGCTCGCGCGACAAGTCGAGTCGCGCGAAGCGGTCGAGGTGCGCCGGGCGCCGCTCGAGCGGCTCACCTTTCCGGTTCCCGCCCGGCAGGGACTGCCCGATCTGCACCGCTACGTGCATTTCGCCCGGAACGGCACGACGGTACCCGCCGGGTACGTGGAGGCGAGCCGCGGCTGCCTCCATCTCTGCCTCCACTGCCCGATCCCCCCGGTGTACGGCGGACGATTCTTCGCCGTCCCGCGCGACATCGTTCTGGCCGATATCCGGCAGCTGGTCGCGGGTGGTGCGCGGCACATTACCTTCGGCGATCCCGATTTCCTGAACGGCCCAGCGCACGCCCTGAAGCTCGCGCGAGCACTGCACGCCGAATTCCCCGAAGTGAGCTTCGACTGTACCACGAAGATCGAGCACATCCTCGAGCACCGTGCCCTGGTTCCCGAATTGGCCGCGCTGGGGTGCGCCTTCGTGGTGTCGGCGGTCGAATCGACGAGCGACGCGGTGCTGCGCGAGCTCGCGAAGGGTCATACGAAGGCGGACATCGAGACGGCGCTGGCGATCACGCGGGAGGCCGGAATCACCCTGCGGCCGTCGTTCGTCGCGTTCACGCCATGGACCACGCTCGAGGATTACGTCGCGATGCTCGAGTTTGTCGACGCCCGCGATCTCGTTCTCGATGTCGACCCGGTGCAGTACGCGATCCGGCTGCTCGTGCCGCCCGGCTCGGGGCTCCTCACGCAGGGCGCCATGCGCGCGTTTCTCGGGCCGCTCGATGCCGAGCGGTTCACATACCGGTGGACCCACCCCGATCCGCGCATGGACGCGCTGCATCAGCGGGTGACCGGAATCGTGGAGGCCGCCGCCCGCCGCCAGACGCCGGCGGGCGACACGTTCGAGCGCATCGTGGAGGCCGCGCTCGCCGCGCGAGGTGAGCGCAGCCGGCGCTGGGCCACTCGCGGTGCTCCGCGGATTCCACCGGCCTCGCCGCGGCTCACGGAGCCATGGTTCTGCTGAGCGGAACCCACCGAGAGCCAGTTGGGCTCTGTGGACGTGGATCCTGGGAGATTGGTTTAGGAGATGGATTCGTTAGAATGTGTTCCCCGTCGCTACG
>DATIWU010000043.1:0-8191 GCA_035519195.1 Gemmatimonadales bacterium | reverse complement strand
GAACTGCGCCGCCGCGGACGCACGCATGTCGGCATCCCAGCCATTCGACCCCAAAACTCCGCCGATGTCGAAAAAAATGTGCGTGATGGTCACGACCCGAGCAGCCCAAGTCCATTGACCCGCACGGCGGGTCGTCCCCGTTTGCGCAACGCCTGAAGATCGCCTTCGGCCTGCGCCAGTTCGAGTTGCCCGAAGGTGAAGGGCTTCCCGGGAATCGCGAGATCACGCGCCGGACGCTCGGTGATCTGGAGGAAGTGGCCGGTGGCAGGGCCGCCCTTGTGCAGCTGTCCCGTGGAATGGAGGAACCGCGGGCCGTACCCGAGCGTGGTGGCCACGCGGAACCGATCCCGCAGCCGCTGTTGAATGCCCGCGAGCGTCCGATCGTTCTCCTGGTTGGGTGGGAGATACGCCATCAGGGCGAGATAGTCCCCCGGCTGGATACCGTCCCAGAACGCCGCGAGCTCGTGAGCGCCAGCGGCGGATGGGGCGGCGGTTTTTTCCGCCAGCACCCGGTCGGTGTTTGCCTTGCTCTCGGCGACATTCGGCTGGTCGAAGGGATTGATGCCGAGCACCGCTCCCGCGACCGCGGTGGCGAATTCCCAGCGGAAAAACTCGCCGCCCAGCGCGTAGGGATCCGCGAGACTCGAGCGCAGCACCGGATGTCCCGCGCGCTCCAGGGCGTCGAGCCGCTGCGCCAATCCCCTGTCGTCCTCGCCCGCGAGGGTAATCGCGGCGAAGAGGCGATCGCCGCCGTACACCTCGGGACCCCCGAGCACCTCGCCGGCAACCGGCAGGACGCCGGTTCCCTCTTTCCCGGTACTCTCGGCGATCAACTGCTCGAGCCACAGCCCCAGCGTCTCGAAGCGTGGGGAGAGGACGAACGTGAGCTTGTTTCGTCCCGCCCGTGCCGCTTCTCCCAGGATCGCGCCGAGTTGGGCCCCCGGGTTCCGGCTGGCCGGCACATCCGGCCCGCAGTCACGCGCGGCTTGCTCAGCGGCGTCGAGGAGTCGCGTAACCTCGAGTCCCAGGAGCGAAGCCGGAACCATCCCAAACGGGGTCAGCGCCGAGTAGCGGCCCCCCACGTCCGCCGGCGCGAGAACGACCGACCGGAACCGGCGCTCCTGGGCCAGTCGCGCGAGCGGTGTCCCCGGATCGGTGATCGCGGCAAATTGCGCACCATTTCCATCCGTGCGTTCCCAGAAGTAGCGGTAGAAGCAGTCAGGTTCGAGCGTCGTGCCGGACTTACTGGAGATGATGAACAGCGTGCGCGCCAGCTCCGATTGCGTCGCCGGCGTCACGCTGGCCACGGCGCGCGGGTCGGTACTGTCGAGCACCGTGAGCCTGGGATAACCGCTGGCCGCTCCGAACGTGTCCGCAAGGACGAGAGGCGCGAGGCTCGATCCGCCCATGCCGCAGAGAATCACCCGGTCGAACGCCGTGCGCGCCTCGGCGACGAACGCGCGCCAGCCCGCGAGCTGCCCGCGAGTCGCGCGCGCCGCATCGAGCCACCCAAGCCGGTCGCGGAGCTCCGGCGTGCGTGGATCGGGCTTCCAGACGGTGGGATCGCGTTCCCAGATTCGTCGGGTGACGTGCCCTTCCTCGAAATGCGCGAGCCGGTGTGCCACCGTCTCCGTGAGATTGCCTGCAAGCTGGTTCATCGGCGGGCTATTGCTCCGAGAATGGCGGTCCGAGGAAGGCGGCGGCATCGCTATCGACGAACCAGGTGCCGTGCCGCGCGAGCTGGGCCGGCAACCGGTCGGGATCCACGGGACCACGCAGCACACGGGCCACCTGCGGCGCCTTGTCGGCGCCCGTCACGAGGACCGCGATCGCCCGCGCCGCCGCGATAACCGGAGGGGTGATCGTGAGCCGGTCGACGGGTGGTTTGGGGCTCCGGGTGCGCACCACGCGATGGCTCCGTTCGGCCAGCGCCGGCGACCCGGGGAAGAGTGACGCCGTATGCCCGTCCGTGCCCATGCCGAGCAGCAGAACATCGAGCGCATCGGGCAGGAGCCGTTCGTATTCGGCGGCCGCGGCATTCAAGTCCGGACGCTCGGCCTCCATGCGATGGATCTGCGGAGCGGGGATCGCCACACGCCCGAGCAGCGTTTCGCGGGCCGTGCGGTAATTGCTGGCGGGATCATCGGGAGACACCGCGCGTTCGTCGCCGAAGTACACGTGCACCCGATTCCATTGCACCTGATCACTGCGTGGTGAGACGGTCAGCTCTCGATACACCGGACGTGGAGTTTCGCCGCCGGCCAGGGCAATGGCGCACCGGCCACGCGCACCGATGGCCTTGCCGATTTCCTGCGTGAGCCAGTCCGCGGCACGCCGGCTCAGCTCACGCCGTTCCGCGACTACCAGATTCCCAACCACACACCGTCCCTCCCCTCCCGCTTCCCCCCACCCGACACGCGGACGTCCGCATGCAATATACGCGGCTCACCGCAATGCTTGTGTGGCTCGTTCGAGCGCCTCTCGAGCGGCGTCGATGTGCGCGACCAGGTCGCGCAGCTCTCGGTCGACAGTCGCCGGATCCCCATACCGGAGCGCCTCGTTCACCGACGGGAATACCATCGTGGAATACCCGTTGTCCATGTCCGAGGCGAATTCGAGGCTCCGGTACCAGGGTCGGGATCCGAGACCCTCCGCACGGGTCAGTCTCCGCTCCACCTGCATCAACCAGTGATTGGTCGTGCCCAATCGGGACGAATCGAGGCCGGCAGCCGTCGCGCTGTCCCGCACGGACGCGAACACGCGCGCCGCCGCTCCGAGGTTGGCGAGCGCCGCCCTGAGCGGCGCTGTGGAGTTCCCCCAGTGGCGCTGCGCGATCCCAGTGTCGATGCGTGATTCGAGCGCGATCAGCTCCGTCGCAAACGCGGCATAGTCGAACGGGAGGATCGGGGCGTTGGCGAGACGAAGCGTCGCAAGGGAGACGAGCTGTGCCGCGGCCCGATGCGTGACGAATCGCGGATCGCCGAAGCGGTTCATCCAATCATAGGAGTCGTACATCGAGTGATACGTACCGCCCAGGCCCTCGAATCCCAGCGCCAGCGAAGCGATTCCCAGGTGGTGGCTGAAGCCGGCGAAATCGGAGCCGCCACCGAGGTCGTCGAATTGGAGCACCGACGTGTCGCCCGCGACCACCGTTTGCCAGGCATCGTAGACGCTCCCCGGTCCCAGCGGATTGGGAACCGCGCGCGTCAGGTCACGAATGAACGGTTTGAGCGACGGCGCGGCCGCCGCGGTGAAATGCGGGCCCGTGGTGATGTCGTCTTCGTTCACGTACGCCACGACCCGGGCGGCCACCGTGTCCTCCAGCTCCTCGACCCATTCGGTCGAACCGATCAGGCCCCACTCTTCGGCGTCCCAGGTCGCGAAGATGATGGTGCGGGCCGGCGCGAGTCCGCGACGCGCCAGCTCGCCGAATGCGCGAGCCGTTTCGAGCACGGTGACGACTCCGCTGACGTTGTCGGCCGCTCCGGGGGACCAGGCGTCGCGATGCGCGCCCACCACCACCCACTCGTCGGGGTAGCGCGCGCCGCGCAACATCCCGAACGTGTCCCAGATCGGGTGCAATGCCTGCGCTCCGCGCTCCGTCGTGACTTTGAGCCGGACTCGGGTCGGCCCGGGGCCGGTATGATAGTGAAACGGCAGTCCTCCCTGCCACGGCTCGGGGACGGAGGCCCCGTCCAGGTCGGCAAGCAGGCGCCGCGCGTTGCCGTAACCCATCGGGATGACCGGAATTCGAGGGACCGAAAGCGACTCTTCCGGTACTCGCTTCGCCCCGGGCGTGGATGACCACGAGGGCGTGGTCGGATCGCCGTTGGAGATGAGGACACTGCCTCGCTGAATCCCCTCGGGCGGGCGCATCGGGCCGTCCGGGTAGACGTCGCCACGGACATAGCCATCGTCCTGCGGGTCGGAATAGAGGATCAGACCGAGCGCGCCACGGCGCTCTGCTTCGCGTTCCTTGATGCCACGGAACGATCTGCCGTAGCGCGCCAGCGCGATCCTGCCGCGTACGCTCACGCCGAGCGAATCGAGAGTCTGGTAATCTCGAATCAGGCCGTAGTTGACGTAGACAACGTCGCCCGTGACGTCGCCCGAGCCGCTGTACGCGTTGAATGGCGGCACGGGCACGATGACGCGGTTCGCGGCGCCGGGCCCGAGCGGCGGCTCGGTGAGATCGAGGCGCTGCGGTGGCCGCCCCGCGGGCGGAATCACCCAGGCGGCGATGGTGTCGGGCTGCGGGATGTACACGACGTACTGTTTCATCCAGGTGGTCAGGCCGTAGGACGCGAGCTTGGCGAGGGTGTAGTCGCGCGCCTCGGCGTCGGCCGGCGTTCCCGCCATGTGAGGGCGCGCGCTCAGGTCCCGGGTCATCGCACGGACACTGGCCGTGTCGGGAATGGCGAGGAGCTGCCGCTCGGAGGCGGCCTGCATCCGGCGTTGCGCCATCAGAGGTTGGACCGGGGCGGCCGCGGAGCAGACCACGAGCAGCACTGGCGTTTGGAGCAGGCGCATGGGCGGAGCCGAAGTTATCCGCTTCGCCCCGTTTGCGCCTCTGGGCCCGAGACGCGACATTCTTGTTTCCATCCGCATGCTCGCGACGCGCCGTCTGTCCGCTTCGCTGCAGCGCTGGCTGACGCTGCGCACCCTGTTACTGCTGCTGTTTTTCTTCGCCGCGGTATACGCCGCTGCTGCCCCGTTCTATGTGTTGTTCCGCAGCGGAGCGGCGGCATCCGCGCTGGCGCACGGTACGGAACGCATCGTCCCGGCCATCGAGGATTTGACGCGGCGCGTTAACGCGACCTATCAGGCTCGCCAAATCGCCGAGCGCGCGCGATCCGAGCGGTTCGTCGTCCCTCGCCTCACCGATTCACTGGAGCTGCTCGCGGCCGAGGTCGGTGCGCCGCCCATCCCGGGCTTCGAAGGGGATCCGGAATTCAGCGGCACGCTCGCTCATGTGGACTCCCAGTTTCTCGAGATCGCGGCGACGCTCCGGGATATCCGCACTGGCCTCACGCGCGGCCAACGGGACCGCGTGGCCGCCGGACTCTCCGTTGCCGATTCCCTGACTCGGGACGCCGCGCAGCAATCACTGCTCGTGGTGTCTCGGGGTCGTGAAGTGCTGCAGACCCTGCAGGCGGCCAGGGAGGGCGCGGTGCGCGAGATGCGGCGAGACCTCATGCTCTGGCTGGCCGTGGGCGTGCTCCTGACCTGTCTCGGATTGTTCGCCCTGCGCCGGAGGTTCTCCAAGCCGCTCGGCGCCCTGGAGCTCGGCCTCGCACGTGTAGCGGAGGGTGACCTGAATACGCAGCTCCCGGTCGCGCGGATGGACGAAGCCGGGCGGCTCGCGTCGCATTTCAATCAGATGACCGCCGTGCTGCGAAACCGTGCGGAGGAGCAGGGTCGGTTCGCCGCCGCGGGGGAGCTGCTCGCCGGGATCGCGCACGAGGTCAACAACCCGCTGATGGCGATCGCGGCGCATGCCGAAAACCGCCTGTCCGAGCCCGGACTCACGAACGAGCAACGCGAGGAGATGCAGCAGGTGCTGCGGCAGGCGCAGCGGGCCACGAAACTGCTGCGCGGCCTGCTGCGGTTCGTGCACTCGACCGAGCCCCGGATCTCGAGCGTCAATCTCAACGACGTCGTGCGGGGCGCGCTCGACCTGGTTTCCTACCGGTTTGGCGTCGATGAGGTCACTGTGGGCGGAAAGCTCGACCCCGAGCTTCCCGTCGTGGCGGGTGACGTGATACGGCTCGAGCAGGTGCTCGTCAATCTGATGTCGAACGCGATCGACTCGCTGCGTCTGGTCAAGCCGCCGCGCCGGCTCACCGTAGATTCCTGGGTCGAGGACGGCGCGGTGTGCGTCGCCGTCGCGGATAACGGCCCCGGGATCGCGCCGGACGTACAGGGCCGTCTGTTCCGTCCATTCGCGACCACCAAGGGCCGCCGCGGAACGGGACTGGGACTCTACATTTCCCGTCAGATCGCCCGCGAAGCAGGGGGAGACTTAGCTCTTGTTCCAGCACCCGGATCGGGAGGCGGGGCACGGTTTGTGATGAGACTCCCTGCGGGCGCGCCGGTCGCCAAGCCCGCACAGGCAGCGCCGCGCTCGTCCGCGTCGTCGCCTGCACCAACAACGAGCAACGCGCGGTCGGAACGGCTTCAGGGAATTCGGATTCTCATCGTGGACGATGAAGAGCCGGTCCGAAGGCCGATGGCGAGATTCTTGAAGCGCCGGGGAGCAGAGGTCAGGGAAGCAAGCGATGGCGCGGAGGCGCTGGCCCAGCTCGAGGGCAGCGATGCCGACGTAATCATCGCCGACCTGCGGATGCCAAGAATGAGCGGCACGGAATTGTTCGCGGCACTCGAGGCGAAACGACCGGCGCTGGCGCAGCGTATCCTGTTCTTATCGGGGGACGTGTCCCAGCTCGCGATACCGGGGAGCACACCGGTGCCACGCGAACGGGTGCTCGTCAAACCCGTGGAGCTGGGACAGCTGGAAGCGCGGGTAGTGGCGTTCGTGGTGGAGGCGACAGAGCGATCAGCGTCGCAGTCCGGTGTGGGGCGGGGAAACGCGGGAGGGTAATGCCATGACAAAGTCCGAATTGCTCATCGTTGTCGTACTCCTGTTTACGGTGCTGCTGCGTTTCGCGATCATTCTCGGCGTCGCGTATCTGCTCGTGCCGCGCGGGGTGACGTGCCCGCGCTGCGGCCTGGAGATGATGCCCATCCGCAATATTGCCCTCGATCGCATCCTGCCGCTGTTACAGCGGCGCTGGTGCCTCGATTGCGGCTGGAACGGCGTGACCCGGCGCGTGCGCCCCGCGACCACGCCCCCCCGCGCTGGAGCCCCCCGCTCGCAATCCAAGAGCGGGACGTCCTGATCATTCGGCGGTGATCAGCCGCGCGGCCCGCTCGTACAGGAAGTAATCCCATGCCCAGTCGAGCAGCACCACCAGCTTGTTGCGGAACCCGATGAGCTGGATGATGTGCACGAACAGCCAGACCAGCCACGCGACGAATCCCTGGAACGCGACGCCGTGGATGTAGGCGACCGCGGCATTGCGCCCGATGGTGGCAAGCCTCCCCGGGTCGCGGTAGTGAAACGCCCGGGGCGACTCGCCCCGTAGCTGCCGCGCAATATTCCGCGCCGCGGCCCGCGCCATCTGAATGGCGACCGGGGCGAGCATCGGAAGGGGTTGACCGTCGACCTCGAGATATGCGGCATCACCGATCACATAGAGATTGGGGTGATCGGGAACCTGGAGCGTGGGTTCGACGGGAATGCGTCGCTGGCGCGCCGTCGGCAATCCGAGCGTCGCCGTCACGCCGGCCGCCTGCACGCCGGCCGCCCAGATCAGCGTGTCCGCGGCAATGACCCGGCCGCCTCGCAGGCGAACGGTCCCCGGCTCATAGTCTTCCACGGTCGAGGACAATTGCACGTCGACGTGTTTTCGCTGCAGCGTGCGCAGCGCTGCCGCTTGGAGGCGTGCCGGGATCATGCCGAGCAGGCGGTCCCCGGCTTCGAGGAGCACGATGGTGACTTCGTCGACGTGTACCCGGGGATAGTCCTTGGCGAGCACGAGCCGCGACAACTCGGAGAGCGCGCCAGCCATTTCGACGCCGGTCGGTCCGCCGCCGACGATGACGAACGTGAGCAGGGCACGCCGCCGTCCGGGATCGGGCTCGAGCACGGCCTGTTCGAAGGCGCGGAGCACGTGATTCCGGATGACGACCGCCTCGTCAGGGTCCTTGAGTCCGAACCCGTGCTGTTCGACGTGTGGCAGGCCGTAAAAATTCGTCTCACCGCCCACTGCCAGAATGCAGAAGTCGAACGGGATGTCCCCCGCGGTCGTGTGCACGCGCCGCCCCGGGTGGTCGAGTCCGGTGAGCTCCGTCATGCGAAACTCGAAGTGTTGCTGGCCGCGCAGGATCGTGCGGACCGGACGCGCAATCGACGACGGCTCGAGACCGGCGCTGGCGACCTGGTAGAGGAGCGGCTGAAACACGTGGTAATTATGACGATCGATCAACACCACGCGCACGGGGACGTGCTTGAGCGCGCGCGCCGCGGCGAGGCCCCCAAATCCGGCGCCGACGATGACGACGGTGGGGAGCGTCGGCGCTTGCTTCGTGCCGGTTTGGACGGGTATCATCATCGCGGTTTCCCCGATTT
>DATIWU010000042.1:0-8974 GCA_035519195.1 Gemmatimonadales bacterium | reverse complement strand
ACAACCGAGCATTACGTCGCGCGCCTTCCTCGGGCGAGAGAAATCGCCACGCGAACCCCAGATCGAGAAGCGTTCGCAACACGTGTGTGAATGGATCGGCTCCGCTCCCCGGTCCGCCGAGCGCCGCCAGCGCTCGCGCGGCACCGAGCGAATCGCCTTCGGCCGTCAGCGCCCACGCCAGATGCTCCCAGGCCGGTCCGAAGTTCTTGCGCAACCGCACCGCCTCTTCGAGCGGGGCAATAGCCTCGGCGCGCTCATGGCCCAACAGCGGCCCGCGATGGAACAGCTCATCGCCGTACTGAAACCAGCCGAGCAGGAACTGCGGGGATCGATCCGTGAGGGCCCGCAGCGTGTCGAGTCGCGCGGCCAGCGGCAGGACGGTTGCGCGGATCAGACTCTGATACCATGGCGGGAACGAGTCGACATGCGCGAGGACACGCCGGATGCGGGCGGGATCGTGCGGCTGGCTCAGCCAGCGCTCGACATCGTTGACGCGCCAGGAGCACAGCCAGCAGGTCGAGTCGAATTCCTCGGCGAGCGTATAGGCGCGATACGCCTCGCCCCATTTGGCCGCGGCGACAAGCTGCTCGGCCTCGAGGAACTGCCCGATCCCCGATGCGGTGCGCGGCAGCGCCCGCAGCGGCAACGACGGGGCCAGTGGGCTCTGGGCATCCCAGACCGCGAGAAGAATGCGGTACGCGAGAGAGTCGGAGAGCAGGGTCCACGATGCAAGCGGGACGCTGACCTCCGCGGCCGGCGGTATTTCCGCGGGGTTCTGTGCCAACGGATTACTGATGCGTGCGTGAACGAGGCCGTCACGCACCTCGATCACGGCATCGAGCGCCAGGCTGGGTTCAGGGCGAGCGAAGAATGGGCGACGCCCAACCAGTCGAAAATCAGCGTGATTCGCCAAATCGTTTCGGACGCGTCGCGACACGGAGTCCCCGAGCCACCGCCATTCGGCCGGAGCGACGACGTCGAAGGCGGGCAACGTGACCGGCACGGCGCCGGCGGTGGACGCCACTGGAGGCGCCGGCCACAGCCCCTGAACTGTGCGCTGCACCAGGATGCCGACCGCGAGACCGGCGAGGGTCAAGGCGAGGGTGCGCCGCACGTAGCGTCGGGTTCGAGTGCGCCACAGCGCGCGCCGGAACGAACGCGCGTCGGGCCAGCGCTTTGCCGGGTCCTGCTCGACCGCGCGACTCAGCACTCGGGCGACGGGCCGTGGTACGCCACTCCAATCCGGGTCGTTTCCCAGCTTCCTTCTTCTCCCCGTATACGCCTCGTACAGCACCAGTCCAACCGCGAACAGATCGGTCCGGGGAGTCACCGGACCGCGGACCATGGGTTGCTGCTCGGGCGCCATGTAGGCCGGCGTTCCCTCGCCACTCGATGCTTCCGTCGGCGCGCGTGCCAGACCGAAATCTCCCAGCACGGTTCGCCCATTCGACAGGAAAATGTTGGCCGGCTTGATGTCGCGGTGCACGAAGCCTGCGTGGTGTGCGGCTTCGAGCCCGTCCAGGAGATCGCGGCCCAGCTCGAGCGCCTCCGGCGCCGGCAGGGGTCCGGACTCGAGACGGTCCGCCAGCGTTCCGCCCGTGATGAACTCCATGATATAGAGCGCCAGACCGTCTCCTTCTTCAGGAGGGATCGCGCGATACACGGTGATGATGTTCGGGTGACGCAGACGCGCGAGCACGCGCGCTTCGCGCAGGAAGGATTCTTCGCCCTCCGCCCATTTCTGGAGCTCGGGTCTCAGCACCTTCACGGCGACGGGGCAATCGAGCGTGAGGTCGTGCGCAATGAACACGACTCCCGTTCCCCCGCTCGCCAGTTCCCGCTCGAGGCGGTAGTGCGGCGAGAGCGCTCGCTGTACGCGCTCGAATAGCGGAGAAAAGGTCACGGAGCTCCCGCTCGACCGGCCAACGCAAACGTGCAGGCGCGATCACGGGTCGGCAAGGCCAAGACAGCCGTCCACTTTACGATCGCTTGAGTCACAGCATTCAGCTTGGCGGCACGGAATTCCTCCGCATCCGCTAATAGCGAGGAGGTCATCATGCGTGTCGCTGCAACCGCGGTTCTGCTCGGGCTCGCCTCGTTCGCCTGTACGCCGGACGAGCGCCAGTCCACTCCGACCGCTCCCCGTTTCGACCTGAGTGTGGCGGGGTCCGTTTCGGGCAACCTGCTCGGCCCGGACGGTACAAGTATTTGTCATTTCATTCCCGACGGGTCCGAGCTTGTCGTTCGGGTTCTCTATCCACCGCCCGCTGCCCCGGATTTTGCGGGAAGTCAGCTCGTCGATTGTCCTGACTCGAGCTTCGCGATCGCCCTCGAGCCGGGCAGTTACTTCCTGCGTATCACTTTGCCGGGCGATCCGGCGATCGGGCTCTTGCCGGTGCGGTATCTCGTGGCGAACCCGGTTTCCGTATCGTCCGCTGAGGTACATGAGGATGTGAGAATCCTTCCGGGTTCGGCGCTTCAGGGCCGCGTCACCCTCAATGGCGCGCCCTTCGCGGGCGCGGACATTACGGTCGCATACGATCAGCCACCGGGATACAACGCGGCGTTTGGAAGTAGCGGCGACGATGGGGGTTGGGTCGATGAGGCTGGCCGCGACCCCATGGTGCTGCAAGACAGCCTGCGCTACGTCGTGGCGACGCCCTGTGAGGCGCTCGGGACGACCGTGCTGCAAGGCCCGCCTGCGGGCGCGTTTCTCTTTCCACAGCAGAACACCGTGAATTGCACTTTTGGCACGGCCCCCAGCGTTCGATTCTCCCACACTCGAACCCGGCTCGCGATCACCCCGATGCCAGGCGATATCGGCGGTCTGAGCGACGAGCTGCTCGACCAGTATGGCATGGGATGGGGCGTGCAGTTTCCCGCCCCGCCAATACCGGCGGCGCGCTCGCTTTCGCAATTGTACGAGGGGGGACTCATCGTGGGGATTCGTCCTGACCGGATTCTCACCGGATTCGACATGTCCGGGTACGCCGACTGCGGTGCCACGTGCCGGGACTTTGGCCTTGACGGCAAGCTCAACTACAACACGTCGCGGCAGTTCGGGACCAAAGCCATCTGGCATTACTCCGACGCAACCTCGGCCGAACGGGTTGGCCTCAAGGTCCTCCAGAAGTCGTACGACGGTACACCCCCGCATGACTACGTGCTGTTCCACTTCATCTTTACGAACTCGAGTGGGTCGCCGATCACGTTTTATGCCGGAACCTTCACCGACTGGGACATCGGGGACGATCCGACCGATGACATCGGTGGAACCGACGTGCATGGACGGCTCATGTATATGACCGATCAAGCGGGGGGCGTCTACGCGGGGACGCTCATTCTCGGTGCGCCAGTTTCAGGAAATGCGTTTTTCACCGATTTCGGTCAGTCGACGGCGACGCAGCTCGCCGCGTTGGATGGGGACCTGCTCGTCCCGACAGCCCCGGATCCGGGTGACCACCGTTATATCCACGCCGCGGGTCCCATCACGTTGAGAGCCGGAAAGAGCGGGGATATCTGGGTGGCGATCGTGGCTGGAGAAACACACGAGCAGCTGCTCGCCAATACAGCGGCCGCCGCGGCAGACGTGATGCGTCGAGGCGACGATCTCAGCGACGACAATGATGCGCTGGGAGGATCGGCAACGGCGGTCCAGACCGGGCGTCCGATTTTGTATCGCAACCTGCGCTGTAAGAAGCGCTGCGTTCGGTGAACTGCAGGCAGAACCCCGCTGTAGCGCGCAGCTACTGCGGGGTTCTGACGCTTTAGTGCGGCTTGAGGGCTCGGTGGCAGGTTGGCCTCAAAGGAGGCCACATGCACAAGACAACCGTACTGGCATTCGCGCTGCTCTTCACCGCTTGCACCGACCAGGCACCAACCGCACCCACCGTGGACGCCGCTCGCGGCACTGAACTGGGTTCGCTGAACGCCGATCTGCCGGGGATCACCGTCCTGACCTGGAATGTCTACGCCGGAGCGGAAGTAGAGCGCGTGCTCCAGGCCCAGACGCCTGACCAAGCCGTGGCGATCGCCACCGATGAATGGGCCAACGTTCAGGCGACCAACTTTCCCGCGCGTGCCGGTAGGATTGCCAGGAACATCGCAGCCGCCAGGGCCGATGTTGTAGCGCTCGAAGAAGTCGCCCTGTATCGCACGACTGATCGGCCGTTCGACGAGCTCGCGACTCATGTCGCCTACGACTACCTCGAGCTCGTGATCGATTCGCTGCGCGCCCGGAAACTCGAGTACACGGCGGCGGCGGTGGATCGCACGACCGACATCCAGGTCCCGGTGATCACGGGGTTCGACGCGTTCGGGGCGCCGGTCTTGGGCGGGGTGCGCTACACCGATGGAGACGCGGTCCTGGTGCGTCGCGGTATCCACTACTCCGACGCGCGGTCCGGCATCTACGAGGCAACGCTGTCAGTTACTGTCGGCGGCACGAGCGCCGTTGTGTCGCAAGGCTGGAGCTCAGTGGACGTCGAGCCGTATCACGTCGTCGTGACGCATCTCGCGGGACAGGAAGTCCAGGACATCCAGCTGGCGCAGGCGCGCGAGCTGCTTGCGCTCCTGAATGACGGGCGCCGTCGGCCCACGCTGCTCATGGGTGATTTCAACTCGGACGCCTACGGTGCGGACCCAACGCGGGTCACCCCAACATATCAGATGGTGCTTGACGCCGGCTTCACCGATGCCTGGACTGCGGTCCACCGGCGCGCTCCTGGACTCACCTGTTGTGAGCAGCCGGATCTGTTGAACGCGATGCCGACGTTCGATCAGCGCATCGATTTCATCTTCGCACGCAACAACACGCACACGGACGCGCCCCTCCGGAGTCTCGTTGTCGGCGACAGCCAGGCCGATCACGTGCTGGGGCTTTGGCCGTCCGATCACGCCGGTGTGGTAGCGACGTTTGGCACCGAACGCCACGCATCTCCCTAGCGAGGACACCGCCATGCCGAGGCATACCACGCTGCTCGTGCTCGTATCGATAACGCTAGTCGGGTCGCTCGCAGCACAGGAATCTCAGGTGACTGAATGATTTCGCCAAGCGAGGAGGATGCGTTGTTCCGCAACACCTCGTTGCAGAAGCAAGCAGCAGCCTCCGCTCCTCCTGGCGCGTTTGCCACCGTGTGCTCTTTATTGTTGCTTTAGGGGGCTCCTCTAGGATGTGGCGGGATTGATTCGGCCGGAGTGTTCCGCATGCCGAGTACGCTGCCACTAGATGCTCCTCAAGCCTCCCGCGACGCTGCGACCGTCGCTCGACCCGCGCGGGCGGTTCCGTGGTACACGGCCGCCGCGCTCGTTTCCTCCACCTGTGTCGTCGTCGGTCTGTTGTGGGACGTTTCGTGGCACCGCACCGTTGGCCGCGACACGTTCTGGACGCTTCCGCACCTGCTCGAGCAACTGGCCGCGGTGCTGGCCGGGCTTGGCTGTGGCTGGCTCGTGCTCACTACCACGTTTGCCGGCGCCTCCTCCGTAGTCGCGCGTCAGGCTTCCGTTCGCGTGTGGGGTTTCCGCGCCCCGCTCGGCGCATGGGTGTGCATCTGGGGCACGCTCGTCATGCTCACCTCGGCACCGTTCGACGATTGGTGGCATCGCGCCTACGGGCTCGACGTGAAAATCCTCAGCCCTCCCCACGCCGTCCTTGCGCTCGGCATGATCAGCTTGCAGTTCGGGGCGCTGCTCCTGGCGCTCGCCGCCCATAACCGATCGGCGAGCGGCGACGCGCGGATGACCGGACTGCTGTACGCGTTCGCCGCCGGGTTGATCACCACTGTGATTGCCACGCTCGTCATGGAGCATGCGGGGTTCCCGAATCACATGCACAGCTCGCGCTTCTACAAGGTGAGCGGCGCCGTCTTTCCTTTCGTCCTGGTGGCGATAGCGCGGGCGGCCAAGCTGCGCTGGGGTGCAACCGCTACCGCCCTGGTCTACATGGCAATGGTGGCGGCGATGGTGTGGATCCTTCCGTTGTTTCCCGCGCAATCGAAGCTTGCGCCCGTGTACAACCCTGCGACCCACATGATCCCGCCGCCGTTTCCGCTCTTGCTCGTTGCGCCGGCGCTCGTGATCGACGCGCTGACGCGGCGCGTGGGCAGGGGACACGACTGGAGGCTGGCATGCCTCCTGGGTGTGACGTTCGTCGTCGTGATGCTCGTGGTCCACTGGTTCTGGGCGGAGTTCATGTTGTCCCCTGCGGCGCGCAACCCCGTTTTCGGCGCGGATCAATGGGATTACAGCGCGCGACTGGGCGCGTGGCGGTATCAGTACTGGAACCTGGATGGAGGGGCAGCCGGGACGTTCAAGTGGGGCCGTGCCGGCGACGTGACCGACACGCTTCGCTGGGCGCTGCTCATCCGGGGGCTCGGTGTCGCCACGGTCGTGGCGATCGTGTCGTCGCGCCTCGGTCTCTGGTGGGGCAACTGGATGTGCACGGTGAAGCGATGACCCACGAGCTCGAGCGGCGCGCGTTCCTCTCGTCCTGTGCGGCCGTCGTGCTCGGGCTGTCCGGCTGCGCGCCGCTGCTTTCCAGAACCCGTCTCGCGTCGCTCGAGCTCGACGATCCAACCCCGGACGATTACACGCCCGTGCTGCGGGCGCTCATCGAGACGATTCTGCCGTTCGATCACCCACGCTTCCCCGAGATTGCGCCGGCGGTGATGGAGGCACGATTCCTCGCGTTGTTCCCGCTCGAAGCGGATGAACGCTTCCTCCTGTTGCGGAAGGGCTTGGTGATCTTCGACCGGATTGATCTCTTTCCCGAGCTTGCCGCGCAGACAGCCGAAGAGCGCGAGCACGCCGCCGATGAGCGCGCCCGGTACGAGCAGTTTCGCGCGGCGCTGCCCCGGGACCGAGCCGAGCGCTTCACGGCGCTCACGCCGCCCGAGCGAAGCGGATACCTCGGGCTCTGGGGGCAGAGCGCGTTCGCGAGCAAACAACTGTTCTACCACACGAGCCGGCGGCTGGTGCTGGTCACGGCGTACTCGGAAACCGAGTTCTGGCGCGCCATCGGGTACGCGGGGCCGTTGCTTCCGGCGTCGCACCCCTCATGAACCGGCTCGTGTGCGACGTCCTGATCATCGGCTCCGGCGCCGCGGGCGGCGTGCTGGCCGCCACGCTGAGTGAGTCTGGCAATAAACGGATCATCCTCGTCGAGAAGGGCGGGCACTTTACCCACGAGTTCTTCAACCAGAACGAGCTCGACATGCGCGTGCTATATGCCGAGGCGGGACAGCGCGCAACCGCGGATGGCGCGATACCGGTGCGAGGTGGGGAGTGCGTTGGCGGTGGGACGACGGTGAATGTCGCGCTCTCGTTCGACCCCATCGCCGGCGTGTGGGAGGGTTGGAAGCGCGACTTCGGGCTGACGGGGTTCTCGTTCGACGAGGCCGCGCGCGATTACGGTATCGCGGATCTCAGCCTTGCCGTCGCGACGCGCGATGTGCGCCGCCGGGTCAACGTGCATGCGCCACCGGACGTTCAAGTGAACGACAACAACCGACTGCTCGCCAGGGGATGTGCATCCCTGGGCATCACCGCGCGGCGCTTCGAGCTGAACATGCGAGACTGCATTGGATGCGGGTACTGCGCCGAGGGATGTGCGTACGATCGCAAGCAGGGAACGATGATCACCTTCATCGCCGACGCGCTCGCTCGTGGCGTGCAGCTCATCCATCACTGCGAAATCGCCCAATTGCTGCTGGAGGAGCACGCCGGGCGCCGGGTGGCCGTCGGTGCTCGAGGCGTGGTGCACGCGACCACGCCGGGGTCGCGACCCAACAGTGTCGCCTCGGGACCGCTCGAGATTCGCGCCGGCCTCGTGATTCTCTGTGGCGGCGCGGTGCAGTCGCCGGCCTTGCTGCTCCGCTCCGGGCATCCCGATCCCCACGGAATCATCGGCCGGGGGCTCATCCTGCATCCCAGTCTCCCGATCCTGGGTCTGATGGACCACGACATCGTCAACTACCGCGGGATCAGCGGTTCGATCTACAGCGATCACTTTTATCGGAGCCATGGGTTCTACTTCGAGTGCCTGTTCGGCCATCCGCTGTACGCCTCGGTCGTGTTTCCGGGGGTCGGAGCCGAGCACTTCGACTTGATGCTGGGGTTCTCGCGGACGGCCGCGTTCGGCGTCATGCTGGTGGACAGCGTCGACAAGGCGAACCGCGTCGAGTGGGATCGCATCCATCAGCGCGCGGTCATTCACTACCGCCTCACCGCACCCGACAAGGAGCGGTTGCGTTTCGCGGCGACCAAGGCGGTCGAGGTGATGTTCGCCGCTGGTGCGCGGGAGGTGCTGCTTCCCTCACAAGAGCCGATCGGCGCGCTCCCGACGCCGCGGTTTCGGGCTCCGGCCGAGGCATCCGCCTGCTCCGAGCTGCAATTCCAACCCTACATGACCACCGTGACGTCGGCGCACTGCCAATCCACGGTGAAAATGGCCGAGGATCCCCGGCTCGGGGTCGTAAACTCGCGCTCCGAGTCGCACGACGTCGTCAACCTCCTGATCTGCGACTCCTCGGTGTTTCCGACGTCGTGCGGGGCGAATCCGATGATTTCGATCATGGCAATGGCCCGCTATCAGGGGCGGCGCGTCGTCGCCGAGTGGTCACGCTATGGCTTGTAGCCCGGACCGGGTCATGGTGTGCACGTTTCTCATCCTCGGTGCGGTGCGCGGGGCCGCCGCGCAGGAGAGGGTGCTGGTCGGCGGAGCCGCGTACGAGTCGCCGTCGCTGGTCGCGCCGCTGGCGGTCCTGATATCCCGTCCGGCGTCGGACGTCACGACGTGGACCGTGGGATTTACGGGCTACACGCTGAGAGGTGAATACGCGCGGCGCGTCGCACCGTCGGTCACGGCGGTATGGAGCGCCGACGCGACGCCGGTGGACGCCAACCACAGCCGCTATGTCTATCGCGACGGCCAGCGCGATCCCGCGCTGGCGTTCGAGGACGGCTCCTACCACATCAC